>PBOU01000140.1 GCA_002724415.1 Planctomycetaceae bacterium | reverse complement strand
CGGAAACACAACCGGAAACACAACCGGAAACACAGCCGGAAACACAGCCGGAAACGAGGACGAAAAGGACGTCGAGATGACGACGACCGAAGATCGACCCGATCCTCGTCGACGGCAGGGCCGGGAAGCCGCCCTGCAGGCCCTCTACCAGATTGACCTCAATCCCGAGATGCCGCAGTCGGCCCTCGGTGATTTCCTTGACGACGAGGTGGACGACCCACAACTGCGAGCTTTTGCTGGCCAACTCCTCAAGGGCGTCACAACTCGCCAGGCTGAACTCGACCGCCGAATCGAATCCCACTCGGACAACTGGTCGCTGGAACGGATGGCCGGCACGGACCGCAATATTCTCCGGCTCGCCACATGGGAACTGCTCCACAGCGACGTCCCCTTCCGGGTGGTGCTCGATGAAGCCGTCGAACTGGCAAAGACCTTCGGTGACGCCCGCAGCCCCGATTTCGTCAACGGTGTCCTCGACGCCCTGGTTCCCGAGGCCGATCGAGTCCCGGTCTAACCGCCGAGAATTCCGACCAACTCGGGAATCAACCGCTCGAACGCTCGCGCCCGGTGGCTGAGATGCCGCTTGACCACCGCTGCCAATTCACCGAACGTCCGGTGGTACTCGGGCAACAGAAAATGTGGATCGTAGCCAAACCCGTTCTCTCCACGGGGCTGGTCAACAATCCGTCCGTGGCAGTTGGCCTCGACACTCAAACGCACACCACCCTCCGGATCCGACACCGCCACGTGGCAGACATAATGGGCGCCACGCCTGGTGCTGGGAACATCGGCCAGTCGCTCGATCAACAACTGGTTGTTGGCCTGATCTGTGGCCTCCTCACCGCTGAACCGGGCCGAGTAGATGCCCGGTTCACCATCGAGTGCATCAACGCACAGGCCGCTGTCCTCGCCGAGGGCCCATTGGCCTAGGATCCGGGCCGTCTGTGTTGCCTTCAGCGCGGCGTTTTCACCAAAGGTTGTACCATCCTCAACGACGTCCGGGACACCGTCGAATTCGCTGACACTCCTGACGTCCACCCCACGAGGAGCCAGCAATTCGGCGATCTCGCCGACCTTCTTCACGTTGCGACTGGCGATCACCAGCAAGGGAGTCGTCACGCTGAATTCCTCACTTCAATCTTGGAACCGGCATCATGCGCGGACTCGGATCGAAGGGCAGAACCTGGTCGAGCGGATTGGAACGACTCGCCCCGGGAACCAGGATGTATTCCGGAGCCAGGGTCGGCTCGCCGGTTCGAGGATCAGGCTTCTGCTTGGCGCGGAACAGTTCCAGCAGAGGGCGGATCCCCGGATCATCCTTCGAGGTGAATTCACCAACCGTCACGATGGACCGGTAGCGTTCGTGCAACACGAATGCCTTGAATTGATCGCGAGCCAGGATTTCTGTCAGTTGTGGATTGCTACGCGACAGCTTGGCCAGATAGCGTTTGTCGTTGAGAATTTTCACCAGCCGGCGGGCCTTGTCGGCCGCCTGGTCCAGGCTGTCACCAATACGGAAGGTCTGTTTTGCTTCCAGCAAACCGGTCTCCTGGACCGTTTGAGAGCGTCCCATCATCGTCGCGACGATCAGGGTGTACTGACCACGGTTTCCCAGCAACGTGTGAGGTTCTCCACGATTGAGTTGTCGAACGAGATTGCTGATCGGCTTCTTGCCCGGCGGAATCAACGGATTGCGAACCAGGAAGGCCCCACTGAAGGGACTCGGCCGGCCCGGAGTCTTCATGTAGGTCCCGCCGGTGATCGTCTTGGGCTGGAACCGTTTGATGTACTTCAGGGTCTTTTGAGCCCGCCAGTCGGTGACGGCGGGGTAGTTTCCAGCAATCACCGAGATCGCCGACTGCCTGGCGGTCAACTCCCGGCGAGTTGAACGCCCCACCCGATTCGACGTGTTCAAACGGCCGGCCTGCTCGTCCTGGGAAAACGTGTAGGCGGGAATGCCAAGACGCCTGAGTTCATAGACCAGCGTATCGGCCGCCTGCTGAGCGGTGTCACCCTGGAGACTGGCCACGAAGATCATCCAGGGGCCGTGCCTGGGTGTGATCTGGTAGCGTTTGCCGCGGACCGCTTCGATACCGGCCGCCGAGACAAAACGGGGCGGAACCGCCACAGCCACAAGCAGGATGGCCAGGCCCAGGCTCAACCCAACGGGAAGTGATCGAGGGAGAATTGAACTTGCGGGGCGCACGAGCGAGTCCCTTCGTACCGTGCGAGGTGAGAGCAGTGGAGAGTTGGTGTCCGTCCCGGAGGGGCGGGATCGTAGCAGGAGGCCGCTTATGCGTCCAGAGGCCATCTCTCGCCCAGGACCTCCTGCTGGATCGACGTCAACTGTGCAATGCCCGCCGTCGCCAAATCGAGTTGACGATCGAGCAACTCCCGGGAAAATGCTCCTGACTCGGCCGTCCCCTGCACCTCGACAAAATCGCCCGAACCGGTCATCACGACGTTGAGATCCACCTCCGCGGCACTGTCCTCGACATAATCCAGGTCCAACACCGGTTCGCCACCGACAATCCCCACGCTGACGGCGGCCACCGAATCAGTGAACACGGCTCCTTGCCGGCCAGCCCGTTCCGGAACGCTGGCCACGGCATCCACCAGCGCGATAAAACCACCAGTGATCGAAAGCGTCCGTGTGCCGCCGTCGGCTTCAAGCACATCACAATCGATCGTGATCGTCCGGGCTCCCAGGGCCGAAAAATCGACGGCCGCCCGCAGGCTGCGGCCGACCAGCCTCTGGATTTCGCTGGACCGTCCATCAATCTTCTGACGCTCGCGGCGTTTCCTCGGAGCGGTACTGCCGGGCAACATACTGTACTCGGCGGTGACCCAGCCCGAGGGATTGTCCGGATCGTCCTTCCAGGGAGGCACGCTCTCTTCAACACTCGCGGTACACAGAATCGTCGTGCGTCCGGCACGGATGTACACGCTGCCTGGAGCCGAACCGGTGAATCCACGTGTCACCTCGATCGCCCGCAACTGATCCACCACGCGTCCATCATGTCGTGACATGCTGTCCCTCAATCACCCAACAACCAAACCAGTAATCCCTTGGCCAGGTGCATCCTGTTCTCGGCCTGTTGGAATACGACGCTCTGAGGACCATCAATCACCTCATCGCTCACTTCCAACCCACGGCGTGCCGGCAGGTCGTGCATGAAACAACATCCCTCCGGAGCCTGGGACAACAGTGCCCCGTCGACCTGGTAGCCCGAGAACGCTGCCTCCCGTTCGGATTTCTCCGACTCCTGTCCCATGCTGGCCCAGACGTCCGTGTAGATCACATCCGCCGTGGCGACCGCCGCCACCGGATCGGACTCGATCGTCACATCGTGGCCGGGAACCTCCCGGGCCAACAGGCCCAGGAATTCCTCGTCAAACTCGTACCCCTTTGGGGCCGCCAATGTCATGGAAACACCCATGCGACCACAGGCGATGGCCAGGGAGCGGGCCACGTTGTTGCCGTCACCCACGAAGACCAGACGACGGCCGGCCAACGTCCCACAGGTCTCGCGAATCGTCAACAGGTCGGTCAGAGCCTGGCACGGATGGCGATCATCCGACAACGCGTTGATCACGGGGCAACTGGCCATCTCGGCAAATCGCTCGATCATCGTCTGGGAGAATGTCCTCAGCACGAGCACGTCGGAATAGCCACTGATCACCCGGGCCACATCCTCGACCGATTCGCGACCACCCAGCCCCGCATCCTTGGCTGAAAAGAACTGGCTACTGCCTCCCAGGTGCGCCATCGCCGCGTCGAAACTCGCTCGGGTTCGCAACGACGGCTTCTCGAAAATCTGCGTCAGCACCCGGCCGGCCAGGCGGGACGGCCGAACGCCTTCGACTGCCGATTCCTTCAGCGACGACGCGAGTCCCAGAACCTCGTCGATCTCTTCAGCCGTCAGTTCCAATAGCGACGTCAGATGCCTCATGATTCATCCTCGCTCTCCCCGACCTCGCCAGCCCCTGACGCGTCCTCCGCCACGTCTTCCATTGCCGGACCGTCGGTCTCATCGCCGGAAATTCCGGCTGTCTCCTCGTTGCCCTGCTGGTCGGACACCTGGCTCTCTTCCCCAGATTCGCTGCCAGATTCGGGCACCGCAATCGCAGCATCGCTCGCCTCGGACTCGGCCGCCATCTCGCGCAACACATCGGCAATCACGTCACAACCTGCATCGACATCCTCGGCGGTGATATTCAGCGCGGGCAACAAGCGGAGCACCGTGTCGTGAGTCGCATTGACCAACACACCACGCTCCATGCACTTGCCGACCGCCGGGGTGGCGGGAATCGACAAGTCCACCCCGATCATCATCCCCTGGATTCTCAGTTCGCGGACAATCGGCAACTCGTCTCGAAGTGCCTCGAAACGACTGGCAAAACGTTCCGACATCAGCTGGCAATTCTCCAGCAAGCCGTCCTCCTCGATCGCCTCCACCGTCGCCAGTCCCGCAGCCATCGCCAGCGGGTTGCCACCGAACGTGCTGGCGTGCATGCCAGGTTTCAGGCTCCCGGAATACTCGTGCCTGGCGATCACCACGCCACAGGCCACTCCACCGGCCAACCCCTTGGCAACGGTCATCACGTCTGGCTCCACCCCGTACTGCTGGTAACCGTACCAGGTGCCTGTCCGCGCCATGCCCGTCTGCACCTCGTCGAATACCAGCAGGGCTCCGCAGGCATCAGCGATCTCTCGCAGCCCCTCCAGGAATCCTGGATTGGGCAGATTGACTCCTCCCTCGCCCTGGATTGGCTCGACCAGGATCGCGCAGGTTTCCGAGCCAGCCAACTCGCGGACTCTCTCCAGGTCATTGAACGGGGCGTAATCGAAACCGGCCATCAACGGGCCCACGCCCTCGTGGTACTTCGGTTGAGCCGTCGCCGTGGTGGCCCCGAAGGTCCGGCCGTGGAAACTGTCGTAAAAGCTGATGACGCGGTAGCGACCGGTCTCGGCCCCGTGAAGTCGCACCAGTTTCAACGCCCCCTCGATCGACTCGGCCCCGCTGTTGCAGAAGAAGGCCTGTCCAAACCCACGGGTGCACAGTGCCTCGGCAAACTCGCCCTGCGGCTCGGTGTACCAGGTGTTGGGAATGTGGACCAATCGCGACACCTGCTCCTGGACCGCTGCGACCACTCTCGGCGGGCAATGGCCCAGGATGTTGCAGCCCCAGCCCGGGAACAGGTCGAGGTACCGGTTCCCCTCGGCATCCCACACCGACGAGCCCTCACCCCTCACCAGGCTAATCGGGTAACGACCGTAGTTGGGAATCACGTGTTGCTGGAACTGCGCGATCGTCTCCTGGCTTGAACGTTTGGCTGAACTGTCCATCACGTGCTTCTCCCCCTGGGATCACCAATCGCATCCGGGGCCAAACGGCCTGTTACAGAACGATCTCGGTGCCCACTCCGGTGTCTGAATAGATTTCCAATAGGACCGAATGCGCCATCCGGCCATCAACGATGTGAACCTTCTGCACCCCGGCCCGCAATGCCTCGAGTGCCGCATCCACCTTGGGCACCATCCCGCTGTCAATCACCCCCTCGGAGATCAGGTCATGACACGCGGACATGTTGAGGTGGCCCAGCAGACTGCCGGGGTCCTCACGATCGGCGTAGATGCCGGGAACATCACTGAGGAACACGAGTTTTTCGGCTCCCAGCATTCGTGCCACGGCCGCTGCCGCGGTGTCGGCATTGACGTTGAGCAACTCGCCATCACGATCACGGGCCACGCTCGGCAATACCGGGATCTTCTTCTCGGCACACGCCCCCGCGATCATCTCCACGTCCACCTCGACCACTTGCCCGACGCGGCCCAGTTCCACCACCTGGCCGTCCTCGTCCTCCAGCGTCAACGGCTCCGCGACCAGGCAATTGGGACCAGGACCGGCCAATCGCACCGCGCGTCCTCCCTGCCTGGTGATCTCGTCGATCAGCGCACCAGCAATCTCCTCGCCCAGGACCCGTGAGACGATGTGCAGGGCCTCCTCGTCGGTGTAACGACGCCCCTGAACAAATCTCGACTCGATGCCCGCCTCGGCCATCGCGCGGCTGATCGACTTGCCCCCGCCATGAACCAGCACCGGCTTCATGCCGACAGCTTCCATGAAAATCACATCCGTCAACAGGCTGTTGACACTCTCGGGAACCTCCAGGGCACTCCCGCCCAGCTTGATCACGACGTAACGGTCCCGGAACTGGCGAATCCAGCCCAACGCCTCGATCAACACGCTCGCCTTGCGGATCGCGTCGTCCACGGCAGGGACCTCGAGAGAAGCAGTTGCGAAGCCCGTCTTGAGTAAACGGAGATTTCGCGAGGGGGAAACGTCCGATTGTAGAGGGTGCTCGGGGCGAAGCAACCCGTGGCGTCCTGGCCGGTTTTTTCGGACCAATTGGCACTTCCGGACCGCCTCAGATCGAGAAAACACGCTGTCTTAGGTCCAAGCCCAAAAAAAACGCCTTCCCGCAGTTTTCGTCACCTCTCCCCCGGTACCGCCCCACCACGTCTCCTTGCACAACCGACTGGCACTCTCGATACGTCCCGACCTGCCGACACACACTGGCACTATCTGCGACCCCGCGGGAAGTTCGTGTACGTGCGGCCACGAGAATACCCCGATACTCACACCTGCCCAACGTGATTGACTTCTTCGAGAGATGCCGCCAACGGGGTTTTCCGTGAGCCACTCGCACATGCCCAACAACCACCTGCTGAGGAGCCTCGAAAACCGAGGACCCCGCAGCGGTGACTCCCGTCCGACGTGGCTGGTCGAATTGATCGACCGGGCGGCGGATCTCTTCGAACCACTCATGAGTGTCTCGCGGGTCGGCTTTGATTGCTGGCCGACCGAGCAACACTGGATGATCTACCTGTTCCTGGGCGACACCGAGGTGATCGGAGGCCGGGACGACGGACGGCTCGAGCCCCCCGACTTTCGCTTCGACCTGCTTGGACTGATCGACCTGCTCGACGACGTCCGGGACTCGCACTGGATGGTCTTTCCCGTGGCCGCCGATGAAAACGGAGACGACCGCTCGTTTGTCTCTCTGACCGCCAGCTACCAGGGCAACCCGGTCTGCCTCAGGCTGCTCTCAATGTCTCCGGAATCCGCCGGACCCGGCCTGAAACTGTTCCCCAACGGCGACCACGAGCCCATCTAGCACCAGCAATTGTTCGGGCTGCTTGACCCTCTCCCGGGCCCCTCGTACGCTGCCAACCAGATCTGTTGACAGGTTGGCCCAGCGCGAGGATCTTCCGATGAGTCGTCTGCTACAAAACGTCCCGCTGTCGGTTCCGGCCAGCGTGGTGTCCGTGGTCGTTGCCTGCGGCCTGGCCGCACAACTGTTGCCCCCGTTGGGTGCCGGGCCAATCGCCAACAGGACACTGCCAGGCGCCCGACCGGAAATCGATGCCAGCCGTTTCCCGACACTCCAGGCGGCCCTGGATGCGGTGCCCCCCGAGGGGGGTATTGTCCGACTGCCACCGGGACATTTCGAAATCACCAGCCCGCTGGTCCTTTCGCGGTCCGATGTCACTCTCGTTGGAGCCGGCACCGCCACGCACATCCACAACGCCAACACCACTGGCCAGCCCGCCCTGGTGGTGAAACACCCCGATGGAGCCCAGGTCAAAAGTGCCGACAGGCTGTGGCGGGTGCGGCTGGCAGATTTCCGCCTGACCGGAACACCCCGAAGTGGTCACGGCGTCGTCGCGCTCTGGATCAATGAGTTGTTCGTGCAGGACCTGACCGTCAGCGAACATGGCGGTGATGGAGTGAGACTGGACCACTGCTACGAGGATCCGCGGATCTCGGACAACCTGATCACCTACAACAAGCAGGTCGGACTCAACCTGCTGGGATGCCATGACATCGTTGTCTCGAGCAACCAGTTCGAAGAGAACAACGATGCACTCAGTTGCACGGACGGCTTCAACCTCTGCATGACCGGCAACTGCATCGACGACCACCTGCGGCACGGGGTGATCATCGAGAACACCTACGGATCTGTGCTGTCGGGGAACATGATCGAGGAATGCCATGGGTTCGCCGTGATCATGGATCGGGACTGTTATGGCAACACCGTCTCGGCAAACATCATTGCTCACAACGGCGGCGGCATCGATCTGCGTGACGCTCACGGCTGTGCCATCAGCGCCAACACCCTCACCATCATGAAAACGCACGCCGTCCGGGTCGGACCCGGCAGTGGACGAATCACGATCACCGGCAACAATTTCTCCAACAGCTACATCGGTGCCGGGGGTATCAAGCGGCGAAAGAACGACGAAGCCGCCGCCGGTTTGACTCTCGAGTCCACCCGGGATGTCGTCGTCAGTGGCAACCTGTTTTCGAGCGTCAAACCCAAGGCCGTTGCCCTGGGCGATTCGAACAGCCAGAACATCCTCTTCGGTGACAACGTGCTGATCGATGTCCAGAGTGACCACAAGCGATCCCGGGCGGTCGGTACAGTGTTGGAGGCACCGGCGGCACCCGCCGACCCGGCCCGGAAACCGTAGCCGTCTCACCCGTTTCCAACAGCTCTCACCTCGCCCCGGACGCATGAACTCACAACCCCACAACAACCTGCTCCAGCCGCACGACTACTGGATGAGGCAGGCCCTGGACGAAGCCCGGGCGGCATTCGAAGAAGACGAAGTGCCAGTGGGTGCGGTGGTGGTCCATGAGGAACGCGTGATCGCGCAGGCCCACAACCAACGCGAAACACTCAATGACCCCACGGCTCATGCCGAAATGATCGCGATCACGCAGGCAGCCGAGGCACTGGGAAGTTGGCGGCTGACCAACTGCACGCTGTACGTCACACTCGAGCCGTGTCCAATGTGTGCCGGGGCCATCGTCCAGGCCCGGCTGCCCACGGTGATCTTCGGCGCCGCCGACCCCAAGGGGGGCGGCTGTCAGTCACTGTATGCGATCACCAATGACGAACGACTCAACCACCGCTCGGTGGTCATCGGCGGAGTTCTCGAGCACGAATGCAGCACCATCCTCACCGAATTCTTCCAGCAACAACGTGCGCTGGGCAAGAAGTAACGGCCCCCCTGGTGGGGTCACGCGTTTCGGCCACCCGGAGCTGATGCTAGAGTGAACAACTGGCCATGATTTTCGTGCTCGATAATTACGACTCGTTCACCTACAACCTGGTCCAGCGACTCGGGGAGATCGACCCGGGGCTGGAGATCCGGGTCGAGCGGAACGACCAGGTCTCTCTCGAGGAGATCGCCGATCTCAAGCCCGACCGAATCATCATCTCGCCCGGTCCCTGCACGCCAAACGAAGCGGGAATCAGCAAACAGGTCGTCAAACGCTTTGGACCCGAGATTCCACTACTTGGAGTCTGCCTGGGACACCAGTCGATCGCCGAGGCACTTGGCAGTGACGTCGTGCGGGCCGATCGCCTGATGCATGGCAAGGTGTCCCAAATCCGCCACTCGGGCGAGGGCCTGTTCAACGGGCTCCCCAATCCCTTCCAGGCCACCCGCTACCACAGCCTGATCGTTCCCGAGGTGTCCCTGGCCGACGATCTGCAACCCTGTGCCTGGTCCGACGACCCAGACCAACCAGCCGAATTGATGGGGTTTCGACACCGCAGTTGGCCGGTCTGGGGTGTCCAGTTCCATCCCGAAAGCTACCTGACCGAACACGGGGTGACACTGCTGAAGAACTTCCTGACACTCGAGCCCTGCACCCTCGACTAGGCAATCCATGCACACCGTCGACCAGGCACTGGAGGCCATCACGTTGAACGTCGCGCCCGGCCCGGTGGAAACCGTGCCGCTGTGTGAGGCTCTCGGCCGGGTCCTGGCCGAACCAATCGACAGCGACATCGATTCTCCTCCATTCGACAAGGCGCTGATGGATGGCTTTGCGGTCCGTGCCGAAGACATCGCCGATGGAACTGCGACCCTGACGGTCATCGACGAGGTGACTGCGGGCCAGGTCGCCTCGCAGGCCATCCAACCCGGACAGGCCATCCAGATCATGACCGGCGCACCGATTCCCGATGGAGCCGACGCGGTGGTGCAGGTCGAGGACACCAGCATCGAGAACCACGAACAGCAGGTCCGTGTTTCGATTGACACGCGGCCGGTCGTTCCCGGACGAAACATGATCCACCAGGGCACCTCGATGCGGCGAGGCGACACCGTGATGCCGGCCGGCAGACAACTCAGGCCCCAGGAACTCGGGTTGCTCGCCGAACTTGGGCGACAGACTCTGGTCGTGCACCGGCAGGTCACCGTGGGAGTGCTGGCCACCGGAGACGAACTGGTGACGATCGATTGCCAACCGGGTGCCGGCCAGATTCGCAACTCCAACGAAGCCATGCTCGCCGCACAGGTGCGTGCCTGCGGGGGCCTGGCCCTCGAACTGGGAATCGCACGGGACAACCCCGAGGATCTTTCCGCCAGGATCGCCGACGGCCTGAAATGCGACGTGCTGCTGCTCTCCGGTGGGGTGTCGGCCGGGCGACTCGACCTCGTTCCGGCACAACTCGAGGCCGCGGGCGTCAACGAGATCTTCCACAAGGTGAAAGTCAAACCGGGAAAACCGGTCTGGTTCGGGACATCACCGGACTCCGTCGTATTCGGCTTGCCGGGCAATCCGGTCAGTAGTATGGTCTGCTTCGAATTGTTCGTCCGCACCGCGCTGAGACGATTGGCCGGACTCTCTCCCGCACAACCCGCCGCAGCGGCCGCACGACTCGCCAGGGATTTCGAGTTTCGTGGAGACCGACCAACCTACTTTCCCGGCCGACTCGAACACCACTCCGATGGACCACGCGTCACACCGGTCGACTGGCACGGGTCCTCCGACCTTCGCAGCACCGCCAACGCCAATGCCATGATCCACTTCCCCGCCGGAGACCAGGGCTACCGGGCCCAGCAGTGGGTCGAAGTTTTCGAGTGGTCCGGCCGAGCCTGACCAGTTCCCCACATCGCCATCACACCGCCGGGTTTCCACGGAAGGACCCGCTCGATGCCCACCAGCGAATCACTCATCGAGCCGTCGGCCGAATCCCGGCTTCCGGCCCGGACCGCCTGGTCGGCCGGAGGTCTCACGGCACTGCTCACATGGGCGGCCCACTTCCCGCTCGACTGGGGAGTGCTGGGCTGGTTGGCTCCCGTCCCACTCGTCATCCTCATTCGCCTTCCCGACCCGCCCCGCTGGCTCCTCCGCGCCATTTTCCTGACCACCCTGGTCGGCACCTCCGCGTCGCTGCAATGGATGAGACTGGGGGACCGCTGGATGATCCCCGCCTGGCTGTCGCTCTCGCTCTACCTCTCGCTGTACCCGCCGTTGCTGGTCGCCGTCACTCGCAAGGCGGTCCATCGCTTCCGGATTCCGATCGGCGTGGCCGTTCCACTGGCGTGGGTCGCCACCGAATACGCCAGGGCCCATGTCATGACCGGGCTCGCCTGGTATTTCCTGGCCCACACGCAGTACCGCTTCATCGAATTGATCCAGATCAGTGACCTGTTTGGAGCCTACGGAGTCAGTGCCCTGGTCGCGCTGGCCGCCACGGCCGTCGCGCTGGCCATCCCCGTCGAGTGGCTGCAGAAGTGCGGCTGGTGGCCGGAAACCACCCGGGCAACACCTGGCATCGCGGCGCGCCAGTCCATCCCCACAATCATCGCCGCCATCGTGCTGATCGGCCTGGCGGTTTGTTACGGGGTCGTGCGCCGCCAGTCCGAGTTCACTCCCGGCCCTCGGGTGGCACTGGTCCAGGGCAACTTCACCTCCTCTCTGAAACATGACCCCGACTCGTTTGCCAACATCTACCGGGTTCACCGCCGCCTGACCGGGTTGGCCGTCCGTGAACAACCCGATCTCATCGTCTGGCCCGAGACCATGTTCCGTTACCCATTGCTGGAAGCCTCCGAGGGACTCGACGACGAACAACTCCGGATGATGGCCCCCGGGATCCCGCCGGAAGACTGGGACAAGAACGCCGTCGGTGAACTGCTCGGAGACCTCGCCGCGGAAGCGGGCGCCGGCATGATCGTCGGGCTGGAACGAATTGAGGCCCAGCCGAACCGGATGCGGATGTTCAATTCCGCTGTCTTCGTCCAACCCGAAACCGGGGTGACCGACGACTACGACAAACTGCACCGGGTGCCTTTTGGCGAATACATCCCGCTGGGCGATTCGCTTCCCTGGCTCCATCGACTCACCCCCTTCCCGGCCAACTTTGGGATCGCCGCGGGCGATTCGGCCACGATCTTTCGCTTCCAGGACTGGCGACTGGCCCCGCTGATTTGCTTCGAGGACACCGTCCCGCACCTCGTCCGTGGCATCGTCGCTGCCGCTGGTGCAAAAGATCACACTCCCGATGTGCTGGTCAACCTGACCAACGACGGGTGGTTCCACGGTTCCAGTGAACTCGATCAACATCTCGTCACCGCCGTGTTTCGATCGATCGAATGCCGTACCCCGATGGTGCGAGCCGTCAACACCGGGATCTCGGCGATCATCGACGGCGACGGGGTGATCCGTGTTCCGTCAACCTTCATCGACGGGGACGCCGAAATCGCACTGGAGACGGCCGCCGGAGACCCGTCGCTGAATGAGTCGGAACGGGAGACGAAATCGAAAGCGATCGAGGCCCATCGCCGTGTTGGATATGTGGATCCGATGACCGGCCGATGGCGACGTCAACNCAACGCCGTGCTGGTCGACGTCGTGCCACTCGATGCACGCGATAGCCTCTATGTTCGCACCGGCGACTGGTTTGCCGGTCTCTGCCTGCTTGCNTCGCTGGCGATCATCGCACTGACCATCGCCGACCGGTGGCGAGGTCAACGCGACACCATCTGAAACCAGGCGAGGCTGCAACACGTCTGACCCCCGGCCGCCTGCTATCATGGTGGCACGTTCCCCGGGACTCCCACGCCATGTTTCTTGATCGCATCAACATTCACTGCCTGGCCGGCGATGGCGGAAGCGGCTGCATGAGCTTCCGTCGTGAGGCCCACGTGCCGCGNGGTGGACCCGATGGGGGCGATGGCGGCCGTGGCGGCCACGTGATCATCAGGGCCGAACTGAATATCGGAAGCCTGGCCGCTCTCGCCGGACACCACCACTGGCGGGCCGAGGGTGGCCAACACGGCCAGGGACAACTCAAGACCGGCCGCTCCGGTGAAGATGCCATCATCAGCGTGCCACCGGGCACCCTGGTCAGGGACGCCGGCCGCGGACACCTGCTCCGGGATCTCGTCGAACCCGATGACCAGGTGATCGTCGCCCGGGGCGGCAAGGGGGGACAGGGAAACAAGCGTTTCGCCTCCTCGACCAACAGGGCCCCTCGCGAATTCGAACCGGGCGGACAGGGCGAGTCCCGTGAAGTGACACTGGAACTGAAGCTGATCGCCGACGTCGGCCTGATCGGCAAACCCAATGCTGGAAAATCAACGCTCCTGAGTCGACTCTCCAAGGCGAATCCCGAGATCGCCAATTATCCCTTCACCACCAAGTACCCCAACCTCGGGCTCGTCCAGGTCGATCTCGACAACCGCTTTGTCGTCGCGGATATCCCCGGACTGATCGAGGGAGCCCACCAGGGAGTTGGGCTGGGACACGAGTTNCTCAGGCACGTCGAACGCACCCGCGTCCTGGTTCACCTGGTCGAACCGGAACCGATGGACCAGACCGATCCACTGGAGAACTATCGCTCCATTCGAGACGAACTGAAGCTCTACAATCCCGAGTTGGCCGAACGACCCGAATTGGTCGTCGTCACCAAGTGCGAATTGCCAACGGCCGAAGACACCGCAACTCGGCTCGACAATGCACTCCAACAACCGGTCCGCCGGATTTCCGCCGTCACAGGGACCGGACTGGGTGAGTTGATCGGTGCAACACTGGAAGCACTGACCGAGACTGATCCGTCATGAATTCCTTTGAATACTCCAGGTGGGACGGAACACAGGAATTCAGCCCCCANTCGGCCGACAAGCTCTTCGACCAGATCGGCGAATACCTGCTCGATCATGGCGAACACCTGCTACAAAACCTCGAGGACTGGGAAGACGAACACCCCGAGGTGATCGAAATGCTGATCAAACGGGGGCTGGTCGAAAAGGATGAAACGGGACGGTTCCATGTCACACCGCGTGGAGTCAAACGGGTCGAGAACAAGGCTCTCGAGGAACTGTTTCTGCTCGGAAAAAAAGGACAACCCGGCAAGCACGACACGGAGATGCGGGGAGCCGGCGAGACCAAGCACGAGGAATCTCGGCCCTACGAATACGGCGACCCCGTCTCGAATCTCGATCTCCACGGAACACTCCGCAACGCCCTGTCCCGACAGGGTGGCGGAACCCCGGTGACGATCACCAACGACGATCTGTCGGTGTACGACACCGAATACCAGGCCGCATGTGCCACCGTGGTGCTGCTGGACATGTCCGGAAGCATGTCCCGATATGGCAAATTCGGGCAGGCCAAGAAGGTGGCCCTGGCGATGAACTCGCTGGTGCGCGGTCGTTACCGGGGCGACTTCCTGCAGGTCGTCGGATTCTACACCTACGCCACCCCGCTCTCGGAACGTGACCTGCTCTACTCGGCTCCCAAGCCCGTCAGTATCTTCGACCCACGGGTTCACCTGAGGATCCCGCTGGACAACCCGCCCTCGTTTGTCCCCGAGCACTTCACCAACATCCAGGCCGGGCTGCAATTTGCCCGACGCGTGCTCCGTCGGCAGCAGGCCCAGAACAAGCAGATCATCACGATCACCGACGGCGAACCAACCGCACATGTCGAGGGCCGCGAAGTGGTGCTGGTCTACCCACCGGCTGAAAAGACCGCCCGGATCACGCTGCAGGAAGTCCGACGGTGTGCCAACGAGGGAATTCACCTGGCCAGTTTTGCCCTGATCGAAGACTACTTCTACCTGGACCTGGTCAACTTTGTTGAACAGATGGCNCAGGTCTCCGGNGGAGTCGCGGCCTACTGCAACGCCAACGACCTGGGCAACATGGTCATCGACAGCTTCGTCGCCGGACGACGACGGCGACGAGCCATGTGATCTTCTTTTTCAGGACCAAGCCATGACAGAATGTTCCAGACGATCCATGCTTTGCACCACGGTTGCCGGACTGTCCGGGGGATTGGCTCCAGCACTCTTCGCCGGCGACAAAAGACCTCCGGCTCCGAAATTCACCGTCAGTGACACCCGGGTGATCAGCCACCTGGCCCACCGCTACCACGGCTGGCCCACCCTGGCACGCCGCAAGAACGGGCAGTTGCTGCTTGTCTGTTCTGGTGGTCGCGAATCGCATGTCTGTCCTTTCGGACGAGTCGAACTGATGCGGAGCGACGATGGTGGAGCACACTGGAGTTGGCCACAAACACTGATCGATTCCGCGATCGACGACCGGGATGCGGGTGTGCTGGAAACACCAGGAGGCTCCCTGCTGGTGACCACCTTCACCTCGCTGGCTTTTGAACAACCCGCGTACTTTGCCAAAAGCGACGCCAAAAAAGTGGCTCGCTGGATTGCAGCCCGTGACCGCGTGCCCGAGACCACGAGAAAAAAAATGCTCGGCGAGTGGATGATCCGCTCGACCGACGGGGGACAGAGTTGGTCGTCGCCCACCCGTTGTGGCGTCAACAGCCCCCACGGTCCCATCGCCCTGGCCAATGGCGACCTGATTTACGCCGGCAAGGAACTCTACAACCAGCACAACCGCATCGGCGCCGCGGTGTCTGTCGACGATGGGGTGTCCTGGAAATGGGCCGGCACGATCCCCACCCGGCCTGGTGACGACCACCGTCAGTACCACGAGTTGCACGCGGTGGAAGCCGTCCCGGGACGACTGATCGCGCACATCCGCAACCACAATCCTCGCCATGCCGGGGAGACTCTCCAGAGTGAATCCACCGATGGGGGACGGACCTGGAGCACTCCTCATGAAATCGGTGTCTGGGGACTCCCCTCCCACCTGNTGAAACTCGCCGACGGGCGACTGCTGATGAGCTACGGACACCGCCGCAAGCCATTCGGCAACCAGGTGCGGATCAGTGACGACGCCGGNGCCACGTGGTCGGAGCCGATGGGCCTCTCGGAGGACGGTGCCGGTGGCGACCTGGGGTATCCTTCGACAGTCCAACTCGACAACGGCCATCTTGTCACGGCCTGGTACGAGAAACTGAAGGGAACATCCCTGGCCGTGCTCAGGCAGGCCCGTTGGCAGTTGACGGGCTGATCGCCCGGATGGGATTCGTGTTGACCAATTCGGAGATCGTGAGATGAACCGCGTGCGAATGGGCGTGATCGGGCTGGGCTGGTTCGGGGTCAAGCACTGCGAGGCACTCGCGGCAATTCCATCGGTTGAACTGGCGGCCGTCTGCACCCGGACCGAATCGCGACTGGCCGAGGTCGCCGCAACCTTCGACGTGGAGGCTGCCTACACGGATTACAATCGTCTGCTGGCCGACCCCGACATCGACGCAGTCAGCATCGTCACGATGTGGGATCAACACACCGAACCCGCACTCGCCGCGTTGGACGCCGGAAAGCATGTCTTCCTGGAAAAGCCGATGGCCTCCACCGTCTCCGACTGCCAGGCCATCGTCGACGCCGCCAACGCCAGCGACCGGGCCTTCATGGTCGGACACATTTGCCGCTTCAATCCCCGCTACGCCGCGGCAAAACAGGAAATCGATCAGGGAAAAATCGGGCGGATCATCTCGATGTACGCGCGACGCAATATCCCCGCGGCGGTCACCACAGAGATTCTCGATAAGATCGGGCCAATCATCGGCGACGGCGTCCACGACACCGACTTGATGCTGTGGTGTTCCGGAGACCAGATCGTCTCGGCTTACGCCCAGTCACTCTCGTGGCGCAACAAGGCCCACGCCGACCTCGGCTGGACCATGTTCCGATTCGCCTCCGGGGCCATCGGTGTCCTGGANAATGTCTGGTGTCTTCCCGATCGCACNCCATTTCAGATCGACGAACGGCTCGAGATCATTGGCACCGAGGGGTCCATTCATGTCCAGGAAACCCACCCGAATTTCTCGATTGTCGACGCCGACGGCTGGCGGTCGCCGGACACGACCTACTGGCCCACGCACTTCGGACGACTGCGCGGCGCACTGGTCGAGGAGTTGGCCTACTTTGCCGGATGCGTCCGAGACGGACGTCGTCCCGAGATGACCACCCCGGAAGAATCGATGGCGGCAGTCGTCGCCTGCCTGGCCGCCGAGGAATCGGCGCGGACCGGAAACGTGGTGACACTCTAGCCGACCACTACTTCTTCGCGCCGTCCTTTTTGGGTTCCGGCTTGGCCGCCGGTGCCTTCAGTTCCCAGGTCGCCAGCCGCTGGTGGCCGACGGCATAAACCGTGTCGTGCGGTTCGTTGACCACGAACTGGTGCACGTGCATCGGGGCTTTTTCTTGCTTGATCAGCTTTCCGCTCTTGGTCTCGTAAATCGAGATGAACCCGTTGTGGTCGCCACCGGCGGCGATGAACCAGCTTCCATCAGGAGCAAACGCGATCTGCTCGACCAGGCCCTTGAACTTGCCGTCCTCGAGTTGATGCAGTTTCTTTCCAGACTGCCATTCGAAGATCTCGATCCGGGACGGGCCACCCAGGTGGTCGATGTTCCCGATCTTGCCGATCCCNCCGACGGCCAGCAACTTGCCGTCGTGGCTGAAAGCCGCACTGCGGATGCCACCGATGGAATGCCGTCTCTGTCGAGGATCCCAGGTGTACATCACCGGGGCCTCGAGCGTCTTCAACTTCTTACCCGTCGCCACGTCCCACACCACGATGTGCCCCACCTTGTCAGCCGTCACCAGCCACTTGCCGTCCCGCGAGAAGGAAACGGCGTAGAGCATTGATGGATAGTTGTGAGGAGTCATCGGCTTGTGCTCTTTGAGAGTCGCCTTCAACTCGCCGCTGGCCACGTCCCACACCTTCACCTGCATGTCGTCGGACACACTGGCCACCAGCGCGTTGTCAGGACTCGCCGCAATCCGTCGGATCCGCTTCTTGTGNGCGTCGGCAACAACCCGGACCTGCTTGCGGGTTTCGGCATCCCACCACACCAGGCAGCGGTCATAGCTGCCACTGACCACTGTCTTGCCNGCCAGGGCCACGGTCGTCACGTAGCTCCTGTGGCCCTTGCCCTCGAACACCTTCGACTCGGGCTTCTCTGCACCAAAGTCGTATTCGTAGACCTTGAAATCGGAACTGCCGTAGTAAATACGATCCGACTCGGGCACCCGGTCGAGTCCAAAGGCGATGCCCTGTGATCCAACGTTCTTGACGAGCTTCAGTTGCTTGGGGTCGGCGGCCATGTCGAGTGGCTTTCGGTTGAATTGCGGGTCAGGTGGTCAGAAACGAATCGGACGGTTCTCAGGCCAGCACTGCGTCGATCGGGTGCGCCCCGAAGTCCGAGATCGGCAACGGGCGGGCCCCGATGAAGTACTCCTTCTCGTGGTCAATCCCCAGCGCCTTGAAGATCGTGGCGAACAACTGGCCGGCCCCGATTTTCCCGTCGGCCACGGTCTGGCCGTCCGCGTCGGTTTTCCCGTAAACCGATCCCCCCTTGATGCCACAACCCGAAAGGCTGGTGCTCCAGGCGTTGGCAAAGTGGTCCCGCCCCAGGCTGGGATTGATCTTCGGTGTCCGGCCAAATTCGGCCAGGGTGATCACCAGGGTGTTCTCGAGCAATCCCCGTTCCTGGAGATCGGTCAAGAGCACCGACATCGAGTGGTCCAGGTCGGCACACAGTTCCTGGTGAGTCTCAAAGTTCTGGCCGTGGCTGTCCCACCACGCTCGGGCCACCTTCACGAAGGGAACACCGGCCTCGACCATCCGCCTGGCAATCAAGCACTGCTGGGCAAACTGCGTCGGGCCGTACTTCTCTCGCACCGCCGTCGGCTCGTCGTCAATGTTGAACAACTTCTCGCTGGCCATGATGCCCCGGACCCGCTGGTACGCACTGGTATGCGACCCCAGCACGTTGTTGCGGCTCGTGCGGCCCTGGCTGAAGCGGCGAGCCAGTAACCCTCGCAAATCGGCACGTTCCTTGTGATCAATATCACTGACCGATTCCAGTCGCCGGATATTGAGTGGAATCATGCTGTCAGAAAGGAACATCGGAGCGTAACGGGCTCCCAGAAATCCCGAGGTGCCCTTCCGTCGCCCTTCCGTCGAGGTGTAGAAACTGACGTAGTCGGGCACCTGGCTGTCGGCCCGCCCCAACTCCCGGGCAATGACAGCGCCCAGGTCGGGATACTGAACCCCCTGCTCCTTGCGACGACCGGTTTCCATCAACGCGGCTCCGCCGCCATGGTCGCCAATGCCGGTACTCAGGCTGCGGATGATCGCGGTGTCCTGCATCCGCCCGGCCATCTTTGGCAACAACTCGCTGATCTCGACACCGGGAACATTGGTGGAAATCGGCAAAAAAGGACCGCCGGTGGGTCGACCCGGTTTCGGATCCCATGTCTCCAACTGGCTGGCACCACCGGCCAACCACAACAGGATCACGTGCTTCTGTTGCTTCTTGATCTCGGCGGCAATCGCCGGATTCTTCAGCACGTCGAGCACGGTCATGTCCTCGACCAATCCCGCTGCAGCAGCCCCTGCCGCGGCGGCACCCAGGAATCCTCGGCGAGTCACGGAATCACCGGACGCCTTGCCAACCGAACCACTCTTTGATCGTGTCATCTCCAACCACTCCTTTTAGAACCGATCCACCCGGCTGAAACACCAGCAGGACCGGAACACGTGGGCATCGTCGGTTATCAGTAGTTGAACCGCAACTCGGGACTTGTCAGCAGCGCCCAGACCATCTGCTGGATCGCCACAACGCGTCCCTGCTTCTCTCTCTTCGTCAAAAAACCCTCGAACGCCGTAACCTCGTCGGCATCCGGTGTCCGGGACAGCGTCACTTCAAACGCACGCCCGATCAACTGGCGTCGATCACCGATCGACTTCAACACACCGACCAATCGATCGGCGGAATCTTTCAGAAGCGTGTTCTGAATCTGGTCGCTGTTGGAAAACAACAACGCCTCATCAACACTCACCTGGAAATTGTCGCTCGGCAACTCGATCTTGCCCGCCAGCCCGTTTGATTCGTTCTCCAACTGCTCGCGACGCTTGCCCCAGTCGGCTGCGACCACCTGCTGCGACACCTGGTCGGGATTCGCCGCCGCCACCAGCAAAGACAACGAGTACTGCCGGGGAGTCAGCAACCGAACAGCTCCCACCGCAAAGGTCTCTGGTGCCGGGAACTCACCCTCGCCGGAGAACTGGCTGGAAATCGCGTAGGCATCGCTGAGCACAATGCCCCGGATCAATCGCTTCAAATCGTAGCCGTTGTTTGCCAGGTCCCGGGCAAGCCATTCGAGCAGTTCCGGATGCGAGGGGGTGTTGGCCGAGTGCATCTGGTCGGGAGGGTCCACGATGCCCCGCCCCATCAATCTCAACCAGATCCGATTGACGATTGCCCGGGAGAAGAAACGACGGTCTGCCGAACGCAACGCCACCTCGACCAGCT
Source organism: Planctomycetaceae bacterium (assembly GCA_002724415.1). GTDB lineage: Bacteria > Planctomycetota > Planctomycetia > Planctomycetales > Planctomycetaceae > UBA8437. The sequence goes on along the minus strand of PBOU01000140.1, from coordinate 14,322 downwards.
TCGCACGCGGGCTGAAACCGGGGATCTTGGCGGCGGGCGCCTTGGGGTCTTTCATCTGCCGTTTCACTTCCGCGTCCTCGGCCTTCCGCTGTTCAGCCGACTTCTTGACCTTCGGCTCGGGCACCTCCGCGCCGGTCAGAAACATGAACCGAGCCTGCTTCTCCTCGCCTCCGGTCGTCTTGAACTTGATCGAACCGCTGAATTTCTCGGCAAGCGTGTTCTTCTTGGTCAGGTAGGTCCTGGTAAAGAATGACGCCATGCCAAAGAAGTGATCCTGCTTCCAGTCGTCGACCAGGGGATGGTCGTGACACTTGGCACAACTGACATTCACTCCGAAGAAGAGCACACTGGTGTCGTTGGTCAGATCGTCCAGGCTACCGGCCCGGGCCTTCAGAAAGGCCAGCGCCGGTTTCTCAGCCGCATTGCTTTCCCGGCCGGTCATCATCTGGCGGAACAACACGTCCCAGGTGCGATTCTCCCTCGCCGCATTCAACAGGTACTTGCGGAACTCACCGTCGTTCTTCCTGGACGCCAGAAGCAACAGGTCCAACTGGTTGCGGTGGTGGTAGGCAAAATCGGGACTGGCCATCAGGCGATCAGCCAGCGCCGTCCATCGCAGTGGCGAATTCGACTCGACAAACGCTCGCGTCTCGCCCCGAGTGGGAATCCGTCCCGCGAGATCCAACGTCATCCGTCGCACCAACCCGGCAGCTGACAGCAGGGGGGCCGGCTTCACCTTCGCCTCGACCCATCCGGCCCGCAGGTAATGATCGATCACGTCGTTGATCGGTCGATCAACAGGCAACAACTCCGCGGTCCTTGCCGGAACCGGACAGGCGAACAGCAGTGCCAGAACGAAAAGCCAGCAGGTTCTCATGGGGTTGCCGGTGAGAAAATGGGGCGAGTTGTCAGACGGGAAATGAAATCACCCGTCGGCGGGAGTGACCTGGTACAGGTCACCGTTCCCCCCCATTTTAGCCAGCCGGAAGACCTCCAACAACGTCTAGCTTCCGTGAGGATTATTGCCGCAGACGTTCAGCCGGAGGAGCCGGTGGCAGCGTCGACTGCTTCACCACGGGCTTTTCGGCCCATCGGGCAACCGCCCAGGCCTGGTGACTGCTGATCACCCCGCTGGCCATATCGCGAAACACCTCGCGGAGAAACCCCGGAGTGATGTCCTTGTTGGGCAGGACCCGCTGCATCAGGAACCGGCGATTCTGTCGGTCGTAGGCAAAGAACTTCCCGTTGCCCAGCCGGTCGTTCTCGGCCAGCATTCTCAACAACGCCGCGGCCGGCACCTTCGATGCCTGCTTGGGCATTTCCTCCAGCCATGCCATCACCCAGATCGTGCCCGCGTCCTGGCTGAGCACCGCCGACATGGCGAAGCCCCATTCCTTTTCATCCTGTCGCGAATGGAGTTCGAAGTCGAACCGGGTACCCGCCGCACGGGGCTTGACTCCCAGTTGAACGAGCATTTGTCCCAATGTCGCGGCATCGACTGACCCGGTGCTTGGCACATCGGCGGCATCAGACCAATCGGCCTCCCAGCCCACCAGCAGCACGGCCAGGATCGCCACCACACCCACCGTCACCCGAGTCTTCATCGCCCGCACTCCCTTGCCGACGCCGTCATTGGCCCGTTCAACCGCCTCCCGAATCCGACGTGCCCAGCAGGTAATCCAGGCAGATCTGCGACCAGGTCTCGAACGACTCACGGTCGTCGACCAGTTCCTCGGGAGTCGAAAATCCTGTTTCGATTATCGACTCTTCACGCGGACGAACTTTGGGTTCTTCCAGATCGAAAATATGGACCACTCCCAGGTGGACCGCTCCGACCTCCGTCAAATCGTCGTTGATCAGGCCCACACACCGCTCGGTGTACTCGGTCTCCAGGAACACTTCCTCGTTGATCTCGCGCTGCATCCCCTCCAGGTAGGGCGAACCGCCGGCGTGAGTGTCCTCTGACGAAATGTGTCCTCCGATCCCAATCGACCGCTTGCTGTGCAAACGCCCCTCCCCCTGCTCGGTCCCCCGCCGGTAATTGAAAATCCGGCCGTCGTGGCGGAACACGCAGTAGGGAATCAACTGTTTCAGGCTCGGATCCTCCTCCACCGTGTCCCGTGGACGGAAACTCATCTGCTCGGGATCGAGCAACCGCTCGAGATAAACACCGATGTCGGGACAGAAGCCCTGGAAGTGCCCGATCTCGTGAAACAGGCTTGTCGGCACCACCAGCACGTGTTCGACAGATTGATCGCTCGTCATTCTCATTCTCTCCCTGTGCGGACCGGGGCTCACCGACGCGGCACGCCCACCAGTTCACTTGTCTTCTCGGCAACCGACCCGGCCCGCATCAACGTCTCACCGACCAGGATCGCTGCGACTCCTCCGCCGGCCAGGTACTCGACATCCTCCCGGGTGGCAATGCCACTCTCGGCCACCAGCATCGTCGTTCCGGGCACGGTGGCCCCGACACGCAACGTGTGTCCCAGGTCGGTGTCGAATGTCCTCAGGTCGCGATTGTTCACCCCCAGCAGTGGTGGCTCAAGATCCAGTGCCCTCTCCAGGTTCGACGGTTCGTAGATCTCCAGCAACACGTCCAGGCCCATCTGGGTGGCGGCGCGATACAGGTCCGGCAATTCCCGCTCATCCAGGCACTCGGCGATCAACAGCACCGCATCGGCACCGGCCACACGGGATTCCAGCAGTTGATACTGGTCGAGTACGAAGTCTTTTCGGAGCACCGGACAGTCAACCTGTTCGCGGATCGCCGAGAGATATTCCAGGCGTCCCTGGAAAAACAATTCGTCTGTCAGGCAACTCAAGCAGGTGGCTCCAGCCTGGTGATAGGTTCGAGCCAGTTGCACCGCATCGAAGTCCTCACGGATCACCCCCGCCGATGGCGACGCTTTCTTGATCTCGGCGATCAACGCCACGTCGGCGGTCGCCCGGATCGCGTCGACGAAACCTCGGGCCGGCGGCGCATCGACCAGCCGCGCCTCGAGTTCGCTCGCCGGGCACTCGGACCGCCTCGCGGCAATCTCTTCCCGTTTCTTCTCGACAATCGTATCCAGGATGGTTGTCACGCGGCTGATGATAGCAGCCGGAGATCACAGCAACAGTTCAGATCCCATACCTCCATCTCCTACAATGATCGGCCATGACCTCACAGCATTACCACGTCGTCACCGCGACACTGCTGTTGACCAGCGTGGCCACGTGCGGGGTGCTTGCCTGGAGGGCGACACGTGGCCGGACCTGGCCACCGGCCATCCAGCCCACTCTCCCGCCCTGGCCAAACTGGTTGCTTCCCCTGGCAATTGCCTGCTACGTCTTGATCACCATCATTGGCTCGCGACGGCTCCCGAAAGCCAACGCGGGAGTCGACGCGATCCGGGATGTGCTGACGCACAACACCCAGGTCCTCGCCGTCGTGTTTCTCGTCCTGACCGTGCTGGTCGCAACGGCCCGTCGACGAACGGTGGTGCCTCCGCTCCCGGCTTGCAACACAACTCCCTCACCAACGGTCCCTCGGCAGCTTCTATACGGTGTGGTTGGTTTCCTCACCTGCCTGGCACCGACCCTGATCGTCTTCCTGCTGACCGAGCCGTTGCGTAGCGATGCGGACCTGCATCCACTCCTGCAGTTCATCCGGCAGGACCAAAGTCGTCAGGTGTTGCTCGCGGTGGCCGTCAGCGCAGTGCTGGTGGCTCCGTGGGTCGAGGAGATGGCATTTCGGGTGATCCTGCAACGGGCGCTCTTGAGACACTATTCACCTGGGGTGTCAATCCTGGCGACCGCGGCGGCCTTCTGCGCCGTTCATGGTTCCTGGCTGGACGCCGTTGGACTGTTCCCTCTGGCCATCGTACTGGGAACGACCTACCACCGGACCGGGAGTTTTCTGGCCGTCGTCCTGACCCACATGCTCTTCAACGCCTACAACATCGTGTCGATGGTGATGGAGTCGCTCCCAGCCACAGCTGGCTGAGTGGCCCCGGGACGGACACGAGAACGTTTCGTGGCCCGGGCCAGCACTTTCCCCGCGTGAGAGCGATTGGTAGTTTTGAGTTCACCACGACACCAGGTCGCCGCGGATACCTACCGATGCCGTTCCCCCCCGTCGACGAACAACTCGCCGTGATCCGCCGGGGAACCGAGCAGATCGTGCCCGAGACCGAACTGATCGAGAAACTGGAGAAGAGCCGGGCCACCGACACGCCGCTGAGAGTCAAGTACGGCATCGACCCCACCGGCATCGACCTGCATCTCGGGCACACGGTGCCCATGCGAAAGATGCGGCAGTTTCAGTCCCTGGGCCACCAGGCGGTGATCATCATCGGCAACTACACGGCCCTGGTCGGAGACCCCAGCGGGCGTGACGAGACCCGTGCCAGGCTGACCGCCGAACAGGTCGAGGCCAACGCGGTCGACTACCTCGGCCAACTGGGCAAGGTCATCGACCTGGACAAGGCCGAGGTCATCCGCAACGGCGAGTGGTTTGCCTCGATGACTTTCCAGGAAACACTGGAACTCACCAGCAAGGTCACCGTCGCCCAACTGCTGACCCGGGATGACTTCTCGAAACGGTACAAGGCCGAATCACCAATCTACCTCCACGAGTGTCTCTATCCGATCATGCAGGCGTGGGATTCGGTCAAGATTTCTGCCGACATCGAACTTGGCGGCACCGAGCAACTCTACAGTTTCATGTTGGCCCGTGATCTCCAGAAAGACTCCGGACAGCCGGGGCAGGTTGGCGTCATGTCCCCGATCCTTGTCGGGCTCGACGGACACCGCCGCATGGGCAAGAGCCTGGACAACTACATCGCCATTGCCGACCCGCCGTTCGAGATGATCAAGAAATTCATGCAGTTGCCCGATGAGTGCATGAGAATGTATTTCGAACTGTTGACCGACCTGCCGATGAGCGATGTCGAGGCCCTCCTGTCCGGCCACGCCAAGGAGTGCAAGCAACGACTGGCTGCGGCGGTGATCACCGAGTACCACTCACCGGAGGACGCTTCCGGAGCGATCGACCGGTGGGAACGAGAGATTGGGTCCGGCGGGCAACCCGAGGACATCCCCGTGGCCGTCATCTCGTCCACCGACCTGCAGGGTGGAGAAATCTCCGCCGCGCAACTTCTCAAGCTCGCCAACCTCTGCAATTCGACCAGCGAAGCCCGGCGAGCGATCTCGCAGGGAGGCGCTTACTTCGGTGCGGACAAGGAACGGTTCGAGAGTCACGACACCCTTGTCCCGGTGACCGACGGCCTGCTGCTGTGGGTCGGCAAGAAGCGGTTCTGCCGCGTTTCTATCCAGAACGACTGAATTCCCCTCAAAGAGAACTCACCATGGCGACAGGATTTGGCATTGTTGGCTGCGGCATGATCGCCAACTTTCACGCGTTGGCCGTTGGCGACATCCGTGGTGCCCGCATCACGGCGTGTTTCGACGCGTTTCCCGCAGCCGCGGAGCGATTTGCGGCAGCCAACCCGGGAGTGACGGCATACCAGACCCTCGACGAAATGCTCGATGATCCCTCCGTCGACATCATCACCATCTGCACTCCCAGCGGCGCCCACCGCGATCCGGCCATCGCAGCGGCCAATGCCGGCAAACACGTCGTGGTCGAGAAGCCCCTGGAAATCACTCTCAAGCGATGCGACGCCATCATCGATGCCTGTCGCAAGAACCGAGTCAAGCTGACCACGATCTTTCCATCGCGGTATCACGGCGTGACCCAGGCTCTCAAGTCGGCCATCGACGCCGGCCGCTTCGGCAAGCTCACCCTGGGCGACAGCTACGTCAAGTGGTGGCGGACCCAGGAGTACTACGACAGCGGCGGCTGGCGGGGCACCTGGGATCTCGACGGCGGCGGCGCCTACATGAACCAGGCCATTCACAGCGTCGACCTGATCGCCTACCTGATGGGTGATGTGTCGCAGGTCACCGCCCTGACCGACACGCTGGCCCACAAGCGCATCGAGGTCGAGGACACCGGCGTGGCCGCACTGCGATTCGCCAACGGCGCCCTGGGAACCATCGAAGCCACCACCGCCGCCTTCCCGGGGTTCTCCAAGAAGGTCGAGATTCATGGAACAGAGGGCACGGCCGTCATCGAGGAGGATCGGTTGGTGACGTGGGAATTTGCCACCGGCCGCAGCAACGACGCCGCCACCCGCCGCCGCTTTGGCAGCGACGATGTCGGTGGCACCGGAGCCAGCGACCCCACCGCAATCTCCTACGACGGCCACACCCACCAACTCAAGGATTTCATCCGCTCGATCCGTACCGGCAGCAAGCCGCTGATTGACGCCAGGGAAGGACGCCGCAGCGTCGAGATCATCCTGGCCATCTACCAGTCGTCCTGGACGGGAAAGACTGTCTCGCTGCCACTGAAACGCGACCCGAGGATCCCGGCCGAGGTGCGGCGAAAGAAATAGCCGCCCTGTATCCACCTTGACCCGGCCCCCACCCCCCGGCACACTCTCGCCAGTTCCCACTTCTCCACGGCAAGGACGCCGGGATGGCGCTCCGACTGCGACACCTGATCGAATTCACCGCCTTCCGAATGGTCGTGGCGGTCGTGCACCTGATGCCGATGTGGGCCATCGACCTGGGTGCCACACTGGGTGGGTTCTGCATCCATCGGCTGCTTCCCCGTCGCCTGACCCGTTACGATATCGCCGCCAGGAACATTCGCCGCGCCCTCGGCCCGGACGTTGACACCGATCGGATGATCGGGCTGATGTGGCGACACCTGTTTCGCACCGTCGGCGAAGTCATTCACCTCCGCCACCGCCTGTCCCGAAACAACTTTCGACAACTGATTCGCTTCCGCAACGAGGACCAGGCCGTCAACGCCCTGATCTCGGATCGCCCGGTGATCCTCATCAGCGGCCACCTGGGCAACTGGGAACTGGCCGTGTGGATTTTTGGTGTCTTCGGCTTCCCCATGGGAGTGGTGGCCAGACGACTCGACAACCCGTTCCTGGACCGGTTCTTTTTTGAATACCGTGCCGACACCGGCCACGAACTGCTGGACAAGAACGGAGCCAGTGGAGAAATGGTGGACCGCCTCGAATCGGCGCGCCACCTGGCAATGCTCGGTGACCAGGATGCTGGCTCGCACGGACTGTTCGTCGATTTCATGGGCCACCCCGCCTCGACCTTCAAGTCGATCGCGTTGTTGGCACTGCGATACCAGGCCCTGATCTGCGTTGGTTATGCCATCCGGCTCGACAAGGACAACGGTCCCGAAAGATTTGAAGTCGGCTGCGAGGAACTGATCGACACGGCCCAATTCGATGGTCCCGACGCGGTCCTTGCCCTGACCCAGGCCTACACCACCGCCCTGGAACGCGTGGTGCGACGGGCCCCCGAACAGTACTTCTGGGTGCACCGCCGCTGGAAATCGAAACCAAACCAGAGCAGGCGACGCAGCAAACGAGGACGAACCGGATCACTGCCCTGGGCCGCCTGAGCACTCCGGCGGCGTTGACGGGAAATCGAGGCGCGTCGAACATAAGGGACATGGTTCAACAGGTCCGTATCGCTGCCCTGTCGGAAATCCCGGTGGGATCCTCGCACGAGTTCACCGCCGCTGGCCGCGTGATCGCGCTCTTCAACGTCGACGGAACACTGCACGCCCTGGATGGTGTCTGTCCCCATGCCGGAGGACCACTGGGACAGGGGCAACTGGATGGTTGCGTCGTCACCTGCCCCTGGCACGGCTGGCAATTCGATGTCACCAGTGGACAACACTGCCTGACCGAGGCCATTCGCCATTCGTCGTTTCCCGTCACCGTCGAAGGCGACGACGTCCTGGTCGAATTGCCGTGAATGACTTCCGGATCAACGCCGAGCAGATCGGGGCGGCTGCAGCAACATTGCGTGACGGTGGACTGGTCGCGTTCCCCACCGAAACGGTTTACGGGCTGGGTGCCGACGCCACCAATGCCACCGCGGTCGCAAAGATCTTCGATGCCAAGGACCGCCCCCGTTTCGACCCGATCATCGTGCACCTGGCCGACGCCGGAGACCTGGAAACCGTCACCACCCACGTGTCTCCCGTGGCCGACCTGCTTGCCAGGAGCTTCTGGCCCGGGCCACTGACGATGGTGCTCCCCCGTGGTGAGACCATTCCCCCGATCGTTTCGGCGGGTCTTCCAACCGTCGGCGTCCGCGTGCCCGACCACCCGATCGCGACGCAACTGATCCAATTGGCCGACCGACCGATTGCCGCTCCGAGTGCCAACCGCTTCGGCCGGATCAGCCCCACCACCGCCGCACACGTCAGCGGGCAACTCGCAGAGCATCTCGATGGGATACTCGACGGAGGCCCCTGCCGGGTCGGCGTCGAGTCGACCGTGGTCGACCTCAGCGGACAACGTCCTCGACTGCTCCGACATGGAGGCGTCACGCACGAGCAGTTGCAGGAAGTCGTGGGCCCCGTCGAGATCCACCGGGGCACTCAACCGGTCGACCAGGCCGCTCCGGCCCCGGGCATGCTGGCCCGGCACTACGCTCCCAACACGCCGATCGTGCTGGTGACCGATCCGCCCGCCGAGCCTCCCGGCCCCCGTGCCGGACTGTTGTCGCTCAGCCGACCCGGTTCGACCGACGGCTGGGCCCGGATCGAAGTCCTTTCGGAAACGGGCGACCTGGTCGAGGCCACCGCCGGATTCTTTGCAGCACTGCACCGGCTTGATGATGCGGAACTGGAACAAATCGTGGCCCACGGCTTCCCGGAAACCGGACTGGGGGTCGCCCTGAACAACCGGTTGGAGCGGGCCGCAGCACGAGCGTAGTATGGGGGAACACCCGATCGAGGCCCGGCACCGTCCCGGCCGTTCCCGTTGAACTTCGTTCCTGGCCCTGGACTGCAGCGATGATCTGTTGGCGGCGTCCTGCCGAAACAACCATCAGGAACCTGCTCGAACAGCAGGACCACCTCGACGTGAATTACGACGCACCCGGTTCCACTCGCCGTGCGACGTCACCGGAGGGCTACCGTTTCGATGTCAACCGGGTGCGATTGGGCCAGGGAGACGCGGTGTTCAAAGCGGCCCGCCAGGCAGTCTGTCGCTGGAGAATGTTCGACATCGGTTGGGCCGAGTTGTTTGTGCTGGGCAGCGACGGCCAAGTCTTCGCCACTGTTGAACCGGTTGAAGGTCAGACGGTCACCGCGCTGTTTCGGCTTCCACCGGTGTGGTGGTTGACGCCGTGCCGGGTCATTTACACGATCGACGAGCAGGCCGATGGCCGACAATTCGGCTTTGCCTACGGCACTCTGCCGGGACACCCAATGCGGGGCGAGGAACAATTCCTGGTCGAGATGGACGACAGGGGAGTCTGCTGGTTCTCGATCACGGCCTTTTCCAAGGCCCGCCATCTCCTCTCCAGATTGGGCCACCCTGTCGTCCGCCGGATACAGCAACGATTCGTCCGGCAATCACTCCAGGCCATGCAACGCGCCGTCAATCACGTCCATGCGTAACCACCTCTCCCCGGTCGATCGCATCGGACCGTCCGGCTTTGGATTCCATTGAATTGGCCAATCTGGTGTAATTGGCCCACGAGAGAAGTGTTCCGACGCTGTTCGAATTGAACGTGACGAGGTTTCTACATATGCGTCGTCCCCGCACCTGGTTTGTGCTGGCCTTTGTTGCCTACGCGTTAGTCATCCGATTGGTGCCATATTTTCTGCCAAGGATCGGCGTCGAGGTGCCGCTGGACCGGATGGTCTACCCGTGGAATTTCTCGCCAATGATGGCGTTGTGCCTGTTCGCCGGGGCGCACTGCACGCGTCGTGAACTGGCCTGCCTGGGCCCCCTGCTCATCATGCTTGTCTCTGATGCCCTGATCGGCTTGATCAGCGGCAGCATCCACAACGCTTTCTATCAGCACACGGTGATTGTCTACGGGGCATTCGCAGCCTGCACCTGTTTTGGTTTTCTGCTCAGGGAACAGCGTTCGGCATGGAAAATCGGCGGATCGGCCCTCTCGGCACAGATCCTCTTTTTCCTCGTGACCAACTTCGGGGTCTGGGCTGGAACAGGGATGTACACGGCTGATTTCTCCGGCCTGGTGACCTGCTATGTCGCCGCGTTGCCGTTCTTCCGGAACTCATTGATCGCCCTGGCCGTGTTCACTCCGATCGCCTTCAGTTCCCTGGCCCTGCTGCCGGAACTCAAGCCGGCACCGGTCCGAGCCGTCAACAACGGCTGATCCGAAAGCCATGACGGGTCACCGGATCGTCTCGTTGTTGCCCAGCGCAACCGAAATCGTTGCTGCGCTGGGCGGTCTCGACCAGCTGGTGGGTCGCTCGCACGAATGTGATCACCCTGCGGGAGTCGAGCGGCTCCCGTCCTGCTGCCACCCCACGATCAACATCGACGCCCCGGGTGCTGAGATCGACCGCGCCGTCAAACACCAGTTGGCCCAGGCAATTTCGATTTTCCAGGTCGACCATGATCTTTTGGGGCGGTTGCAACCGACCCTGATCCTCACGCAGGACCAGTGCGAGGTCTGCGCCGTCAACCTGGCCGATGTCGAGTCCGCCCTGGAACTCACAACCGGTGTCTCGACCCAGGTCGTCTCGCTCGCTCCGGCCAACCTCGCCGACGTGTGGAAGACGATCGAGACGGTCGGACAGGCAATGGGTGAAGGCGACGAGGCCACGATGGTGATCCATCGTCTCGAGTCCCGATTGCAGGAACTCGCCTCGGCCGTCACCCCCGACCAGGCATCCGGGCGTCCCAGGGTGGCCTGCATCGAGTGGATCGACCCGCTCATGGTCGCCGGCAACTGGGTTCCCGAACTGGTCGAGTTGGCCGGCGGGGTCGATGTTCTCGGAACCGCGGGCCGGCACTCTCCGTGGATCACCTGGGCTGACCTGGCGGTCGCCGACGCAGATGTCATCGTGCTGATGCCCTGTGGCTTCGACATCGAACGCACGCGATCGGAACTGGCGCCGGTCATCACCCGCTCCGAATGGCAACAGTTGCGTGCCGTTTCCGAGGGCCAGGTTTTCATCACCGATGGACACCAGTTCTTCAACCGGCCTGGCCCACGGCTGGTCGAATCGGCCGAGATCCTGGCCGAGATCCTCCACCCGGGCCGTTGCGACTCCGGACACCATCCCGACGGATGGCAACCACTGTAGAGCCACGTGGCGAAGCAGCGGCCGGACCGATACGATGACACGCCGATGTCATCCCCTGCGATTTCCAGACACTCCGAGCCCACCATGAACTACCGCCACGCATCGTTGCTGACACTGCTGTCCGTCCTGTTCCTGTCCGCCGCCGACACGCTGCCCGCGGCCGGCCGCGTGGTCACGTGGGCGGGCAACGGCAAGGCGGCTTACACCGGGGACGGCGGACCCGCCACCTCCGCCACCGTCGGTGGCCCCTTTGGTGTTTCGCTGGGTCCTGACGGGGCGCTCTACGTCTGCGAGATCAACAACCACTGCGTCCGCCGAATCGATCGGCGTACGGGATTGATCTCCACGGTGGCTGGCAACGGCAAGGCCGGCTACGCCGGTGACGGTGGGCCGGCCACCAGGGCAACCTGCAACGAACCCTACGAGGTTCGCTTCGATGCCGCCGGCAACATGTTCTTTGTCGAGATGCAAAACCACCTGGTCCGTCGAGTCGACGCCAGGACACATGTCATCAGCACCGTCGCCGGCACCGGGAAACCCGGTTTCAGCGGAGATGGCGGGCCAGCGACCAGGGCCCGACTCAAGGTCCCACACTCGATCGCACTCGACGATCGCGGCAACCTCTACATCTGCGACATCGGCAACCATCGCATTCGGCGGGTCGACCTCAAGAGCGGGATCATCTCGACATTTGCCGGCACTGGAGAGAAAAAGCCGACACCCGATGGGGCCCCGCTACGGGGCACGCCCTTGAATGGCCCGCGGGCTCTCGATTACGCCGGAGATGGACAACTGGTGCTGGCCCTGAGGGAAGGCAATGCCGTCTATCGAATCAATCTCGACAAACAGACCCTGCACCACGTTGCCGGCACCGGGCAAAAGGGGTTCAGCGGCCACGGTGGTGATGCCAAGAAAGCACAGCTCAGCGGTCCCAAGGGGATTGCCGCTGGCCCCAATGGCGACATCTACCTGGCCGATACCGAGAGCCACACGATCCGCGTCATCCGCAAGACAACCGGCACCATCCACACCCTGGTCGGCGATGGAAAAATGGCCGACGGCCCCGACGGCACTCCCCTGAAATGTCGACTGGCGCGTCCTCACGGCATCTATGTCGACGCCAAGAGCCGGGTCTACATCGGCGACAGTTCCAACCATCGCGTCCGCGTGCTCGAGGATTCCGCGGCCGTCACCGCCAAGCAGGTCGGCTGGCACAGGCTGAAACTGGACGAGCGATTTCGGGCCGAGGGAGTGGCGGTCTTTGATGTGAACCGGGACGGATTCAACGACGTGATCGCCGGAGACGTCTGGTACGCCGGACCGAAATGGACGGTGCATGAAATCCGCAAGCCCGGCGATTTTGTGGCAGGCAAGGGATACAGCAACTGCTTTGCCATGTTCGGCTGGGACGTGAATCGTGACGGCTGGCAGGACGTCTTCTACATCGGATTTCCCGGCGATCCGTTCCACTGGTACCAGAACCCCGGCCGCAAAGGGGGCCACTGGAAACAGCACGTGGTCTGGAGCAGCATCTGCAACGAGTCGCCCGAGTTCGAGGACCTGGACGGGGACGGTTGGCCCGAATTGATCTTTGGGTCACAGCCGGAGAGCCAGATGGGGTACGTCAAGCTTCCCGGGTCGACTCCGCCCGCTGGCAAATGGCCGTTTCAGGCGATCAGTCGCAAGGGCGATCCGATGAAAAATGGAACCTTCAAGTACTACCACGGCCTGGGAGTCGGTGATGTCAACCGTGATGGCCGAGCCGACGTCGTGATCCCACACGGTTGGTGGGAAGCGCCGGCCAAGCCAACCAGTGCAACCTGGGAATTCCACCCGCTGCACCTGGCCAAGGATGCCAAGAGTGCCCCCGTCAAGGCGGCCAACATCTATGTCGACGACTACGATCTTGACGGCGACAACGACCTGGTGATGAGTTCGGCTCATACATTTGGCGTCTGGTGGTTCGAGAACACCGGCGGCAACCAGCAACCGAAGTTCACCTACCACTTGATCCACGAAACAAACTCGCAAACACACGCGATGGAGTGGGTCGACATCACCGGAAACGGCACCCGCGACCTGGTCACCGGCAAACGATTCTTTGCTCATAACGGCAGCGATCCTGGCGGCCGCGATCCTGTCAGGATGTACTGGTACGAGGTCCGTAAGCGACGGGGCCAAGCCCCCAGGTTCGTGCCCCACGAGATCACCGAGGGGCTGGGAACGGGAGTGGGAACCCAGTTCCTGGTCACCGATGTCAATGGTGACGGTCTCTCCGACATCGCGCTCTCCAACAAGAAGGGCGTCAACATCCTGCTGCAGAAGCGATGACCCGGTACCGGAAAGCGGCAGCTTGCCAACACCACGACCAGTGCGTATTCTTGGAGCCTCACGGGCCCAAGTGGCGGAATTGGCAGACGCGCTAGGTTCAGGACCTAGTGGGATTTATTTCCCGTGGAGGTTCGAGTCCTCTCTTGGGCACTCGACCGGGTTGCACCGCTTCGCACCCGGTCGCAGACCCCTGCAAAACAGGGGTTTTCTCTTGCGCGACCAACCCGGCTTGCGGCCCCGTGCGAGCCAAAACGGCGGGTTGCTGCATCGTGTCAATCCAAACAGAGGCCGGTTTCTCCTTTGGTTCGGCGCTGAGCAGCAATGTGGCATTGATGATTTGCTCACGATGGCGGTGTGCGATGACCGGGTCATCGTACCATTCCGAGAGGACCTCGCGACTTGCTGTCGATGCTGTGTTAGCATCCGGATCCCGCGGGACTGACGTGGTGCCGGAGAAGACAATTCTCGCTTGGAGCAACGAATGATTTCCGGACACAGAGTGTCGAGGTGACATGGCACACGAAAGGGCAAGCAGAACACAAATGGATCGACCAGCAGGCCGTCGTGTCACATGGCAGTGGCTTCCAGTAGCAGTTGGCTTTTGTAGCTTTGTTGTGCCGACAGGTTCCGGTGCAGCGGTTGTTACCGTCGTTTCTCCGAGCAGCCCCCTGCCCAGCGTCGTAAGTGCAAAGGGCCGGGTCCATGTGGATGCGGCTGCTGATCTATGCGATTACCTCTCCCGGGTTACCGGTCGGAAAATCGCTCCCGGCCGCCGGGCGGCTGATGGCGCGGTGACAATTCATGTGGGGCCTGATGCGTTTGTC
>PBOU01000139.1 GCA_002724415.1 Planctomycetaceae bacterium | reverse complement strand
CGCCACCAGAACTCGCATCACATCTCCCCAGGCTCGGACACGGACAACCCGTCCACTCTACCTGAGAACGGATTTCGACCGCCGAAGATCACCGAATTCCGGAAGTCTCCCCACCCCAGCCCCGGCGTTCAACCCGCCAGATCAGCCTCCGGCTCACTGCGGACGACCACTTCTCAAAAGCGGTGCGAAATCCGGTGCAGCAACCCGCCGTTTTGCCTCGCACGGGGTCGCAAGCCGGATCGGCCACAGACCAGAAAACCCCTGTTTTGCAGGCGAATGCGAGTGGGTGCGACCACCTGCCAGATGGCCAAGTACCCCCGGCAGGAATCGAACCTGCGACCTACGGTTTAGGAAACCGGCGCTCTATCCTCTGAGCTACGGGGGCAATCGTCGCGGTGGCCGTGCCAGACGACCAACCGTCAAGAACACCTTTTATCGGTTTGGCACTGGTTTTCACACCCGCCGATCAATCCGCACCCGGCTCTATGCCATGCCGGTTAGTGCTTTCCGTAGGTCGCGTCATCCTTGTCCTGCGCCATCGGCGGAAAAGTGGCGTAGTCATCCGGAACGGTTTGATACTGGACCTCCAGCACTTCGAACAGCTTTTCCAGGCGATCCGACCTGTCGCGGCTGATTTCCAGTGGGTCATGCTCGCGAAAATACTTGCTGATCTCCGCAACGGCCGTGTCGATTTCACTGGCGGTGCGAGGGAAGAACGGTGGCCTGATTGCGCCGGCAGCGGACTTCGGAACCGCTGAGGCAGCCGCACGAGTCCTGGGGAGATCCAGTTTCCCTGTCCACGCCTTTCCACTGAGCAGGATGTGCTCGTCGTCGGGCACTCCCAGGATTCTTGCGTCGTGCAAAAGGTAGATCTTCTCGACCGGTCGTTTCGCGCGAATCGGCGGATAACCGACCTGCCAGACCGGGTGTGGAGACCCAAACACGAGATGATCGAACCGCCGCAACCGGGCCGGCAACCAGCCGTTGAACCCGACGATGCCCGTTTCGCCCTCACCGACATTCCCACGAGGCCGCCAGAACACGTTGTGGTGGCACGAATGATTCGGCCCCTGCAGCACGATGCTCCAGTAACTCCCCGAACAGAAATTGCCCGCGATTGTCGCACTGACGGGCGAATGCCAACAGTGAAACGCGTAGCCCTCACCGGCCACCACCGTGTTGCCCAGCACCCGCAGGTTGCGACTGTTCCACGGCAAATCGTGCCGGGCACCACCAGCCATGTACATGCTGTGCCCGTGAGTTCCCTTGCCCTGGTGGATCATCCTGTTGTCCTGGAACAACCAGTTGTAGGCCGGCCCTCCAGCAAAGCCCTGCGAATTGAAGAACGTGCAACCGACTATCTCGCTGTTGCGCGAACTGTAGCTGCCACTGCCCTTCTTGTGCGCATTCGCGAAACTGCCCCCGATCCACAATCCCTGGACACTGACGTTGTCCGACAATGACCAAACGGGACTGTCGAATGTCTTGTTGGCCGAAATCACCACTCGACCACTACGAAACGTGGGGTCAGCAGCACGGAACACTGTCTTCTTATCTTCATTGGGTCCGGCCGGACGAAACCCACAATTGAACTGGTAAAACCCAGGCAGGATGTTGACCACATCGCCCCCCTGGATCGACCGGGACGCATGCGTCAGAGTCTTCCATGGTTTGTCCCTGCTTCCCGCAGCCGCATCGTCACCGGCTGGAGCCACCCAGTACTGTTCACCAGGCTTCTGGAACGGATTCTCGATTCCCTGAAAACCCGGATACGAGAATCCTCTCTGCGGCTTCTTGGCATCCGCTTCCTGCGCCCAGGCCAATCGGTGAGTCCCGACGACAATCAACACCCACAGCATGACGATCCGCATGGCTCTCTCCTGCAAACCCTCGGAGGATCATTGAATTGATCTGACCAGGCTCCCAAACCCAATCGGATTCAACGGCCCAAGGACAATTTCACCGTGCATCCTGATAAGAATGACCAGCGCGAGGCAACCTCGCGAACACCGGGTATCCCGGACACAACAGCCCAGGACGAAATCACGACTAGTTAAACTGTGACGGTCGACACGATTCGAACGGTCTCGCCTGATAATCACCCTGCAAACCACGGTTGATCCTCACAACATGCTTCAACGGCCCATGTGTTCCAACCGATGACAGCGGTACTGCAACTTTTGCGAGGGTGCGTTGCCACGCATCATCTCACGACGTTGCTTCTTCCCCCGCAACAGCCCAACTCATCACCCGTTCTGAANGAAAACAGAAGACCGCGAACCTGNCTCCAGGTTCGGAGCCAACCCGGATCAAATCGGTTGGGCACCTCGATCAGATCAAGAAGGAGCGAGCCCCATGTCTGCACATCCACGTTTCCGGCACATTGTGCGGATCTCACTGGCAGTCACCTTCCTCGTGGCAGGCACGTCGACCNGCGTGTTTGCCCAGGGCGCATTTGCCGGGGGAGCTGCCCCTGAAACAGCTCCCGCTTTCGAGAGTCCCGANCTGACTCCCAGCCTGCTTGATTTTGCCACAGGTTTGCCGGTCGCCAACACGATCAAGGAACTCCTCACTCCGAAACTGTTGCGGAAACCGTTCGCGGGAGCACCGATTGATTCCGCCAAGGGCCTGGCCGCCAAGATCAANGCCCAGGAACTCGACGTCAAAAACCGAATCACCGCTGCCGAGTTTCTCGCGGAGGTCGACTGCCGAGCCTATCCCAACGCCCAGAAACAACTGATCAAGTTGATGATTGAAGATCCGTCCGAGGAAGTTCGCCTGGCGGCCGTCGAGGCCCTCCAGGTGCAATTCTCTCGNGGACTGGATTGTGAAAAAGCCAGCAAGGCCGAAAAACGTCGCTATGACACGTGTCGTGGATGCTGCACCCAGGAAGCCATCGACGCGGTCTACAAGGTGGCCTACGAAATGGATCCCGAGTTCAAGGACTGCCTGTTCGAGCCTTCCAAACGCGTCCGGAAAGCGGCTGCCGAGGCAGTGGAAATCTGTCGCGACCTGTGCAAGCAGCGTGGCATGGACCCAGAACCCGAACCGACCCCCGAGCCGACTCCGGAACCGCCGGCCAAGAAGGCCGAGCCCGCTCCGAAGAAAGTCGAACCTGCTCCGAAGAAAGCCGAACCTGCTCCGAAGAAAGCCGAACCTGCTCCGAAGAAAGCCGAGCCCGCTCCGAAGAAAGCTGCACCAGCCAAAAAGGCTGCCGCCCAGCTAATCCCAAAGAGAAGCCTGCCCATCAAAACGTCAGGCAAGAAGACACTTGACGAGTCCACTTTCAAACTGACCAAGTAGTTTTTCTCGAAACGACCGAGCGGAACTTTCTGTCCAAGTGTCTCGCTTCCAGAACGCCCTGGATCGCAATCCGGGGCGTTTTTTTTGGTGCCCACACGCGCAATTGAGACAAGAGAAAGCCGCCATTTCGCCGATAATCGTTACAGCCCTTTTAACTCTCAGGTCCCCTTGTACCCGTGTTCTCATACGGGGAAGAGGGAGGAGTCCCGATGCGGACGCGGTCGATTTCACCCTTGCTTCTGGGCAGCTTGCTGCTCTGTTTGCTCGGCCAAACCGTTCCCGCAGCCGATCCGGCACAGGATGACATTGCCGCCATCGAGTTTCTTGGTGCAGCCGACGCGGCTTCCCATCCNGAGAGCCAGGCGATCTTGATCGACCACCTGCTGAAGGACCCACGTGAAGCGGTTCGTTTTGCCGCGGTCAAGGCGATCACCAGGCAGATTCAGCGAGGAAAACCTCCGCTGGGGTTCACGGCACTCCATGGATGGCGGGACCTGCCGGACCCTCTGATCTGGAACCAGTTGCGTTCCCTGGTGACCTTTTCGGCCCCNACACCGCTGGACGACCTGCTGGAGTCGTACCAGGACCGCAGGTTTCAACAAAACCAAAAGCGATTTGAGCACCGACGTGACACCGACCGTGAAACGGCCACGCCGGAGATCAAGAAAGCNCTGGTGCAGGTCAGCACCCAGAAGTTGGACAACGGCCTGTTCTTCGAACCGTCGGCCCGGATCCGGTACGCCGCCANCGAGGCCCTGNTGCTGTGCCAGAATGTCGANATCATGGACGGCTCCTACGACCCCGATCCTCCAACCGTCGAAGAACAACAAGCCAATGCCGCCCAAGTGTCACAGAAAAGACGGAGAATCCGTCGTCGTATCGGTGGCCGGGCCGACACTGCCAACCGGCTCAATCTCTTTGACAACATGTCACTGGAACCGGAAACACGAGCATGGCTCGGGTTCCAACACGCCGTCAGCCAGAACAACGCAATCACCATTTCACAACAAAACGCCGACCTCTTCTCAATTCTCGGGAGCGAAACAGGACGCCGCCTGTTCATGAGCTACACCGGTTTTGGTAGCGGACAGGGAACCGCCGGAGGTGGCGGCGGTTCTCTAGACATTGTCGACCCTTCAGACCCGGCTTCGGCGGCACAACTGCAGGATCTTTACCTGCTCCACAACGCCGGTCGTTCGTCATCTTTCCTGAGAAATCCCGACACGAACCTGTACCGGGCCGGGTTCGAGTACGCGGTCACCTCCGATTTCGGAATTGCATTCCAGGCCCAGTACGTCACACCGCTTGATGATGTCCAGCAGCCGGAGATGTTCTCCAATCCGATCATTCAGATGAANCACGTCNTGTACCGGGACGACGAAACGGTACTCGCCGGCATGTTTGGCATCGCACCCCAGATCCCCACACCTGACTTCGCCATCGTGGAAGACACATCCCGCCTGAGCCCCGGGCTGGGAATCAATCACACCCCCAAGGAGGACTGGTTTGTTTGGGGCGTGACAGGATTCAGTTTTCCGACAGACAGCGAACAGATCAAAACCTGGGACTACAGCCTTGGAATCGGCCACTTTCTCTACAAGCATGAAAGCCTTGAGGTGTGGTCCGACACAGGAGACCCGGAGCCCTTCCTGTTGGGCATCGTGCCCCAGTTCGAAGTGCTCGGAAAACACATCATTGGCAACAACACCGTCACGGGGTTATTCGACCTCAGTTCCGGGGCNCCACAAACAGCNGCCGGCACGCTCAACCCGGGAGATGGCACCAGCACGATTTATCTCCCGCAGTATCTCCCGGCCCTGATTCCGGTCGAGCAAACGGCGTTGGCTTTCGAAGAACCGCGTCACGTGGTCGACCTGACCATGTCACTCACGCTGTTGTTCACCCAGCAAGTCGACTTCACCCTGGGAATCTCGGTTCCGGTCACNGGTGGNACCAGCCGCGCCCTGGAATTCCTGACCTACATCAACAAGTCGTTCTAGAGGCCGCCACGGGACGCCGTCTCGACGACCCGGCCTATCGCCCGACGGCCGCCAGGTTTTCGGCCAAGCTCTTGTAGTCGGGCCGCCCGGGATATCTTCTCACCAGGGGCTTGATGAGCCCCAGTCCTCGTGTCGCGAACCGTGCGGCAGCCGCCCCATCGCGTTCCTTCAACAGGTCGGCCATGTTCCGCAGGGCGTCGGCCAATGCGTACTGGTAACTCGCCAGCCCCGGGAACNGGACATGCAGGCGTTCGGCTTCTTTCAAAGCAGCGGTGAACTGTTCCCGNGCCTGCATCGCTCTCTTGCTGGCCGGTGCCACTCGTGTCGGAGGCCAATCCTGGTAGAGCACNCCTAGATTCGTTCGGGCATCAGCCAGCAGGCTTCGGTGAGCGGGAACCTGGTGCTCCTCAACAATCGTCTCGAGCGCCGTGATCCCGGACAGGTACAGCTTTTCCGCCTCGGTGTTGCCGACCTGATCGACCGGATAGAGCGTCGCCCTGGTCATCCGGGCGTAAATCCGATCGACCCGNTACTGCGGATTCCTCGGGGCCTTCTCCACGAGAACCTGGCACAAAGCAATCGAGGCATCGGCGTCTCGGATGGCCTGTCTCTCGTGTCCCATCGCAGCCTCGCCGGTCGTGGCGTCAGCGTACCCCAACCAACCNCTCGATCGCTCCTGCAGCGTCTGGGCCAGTTCNTGAATCACTGCCAACTCGAGTTCACGGTCACCGCTGGCATCGTCTCTCAACGATTCCAGCCCGGTGACGGCCTTGTCGTAGGCCGACACCACCTGTTTCCAGTCGTTGCTCTTGCCTTGCGAGCAGAGACGATCATAAGCCCGTCCCAGGTTGTAATACGTCCTNGCCAATTTCTGCCGGTAGCGGATCGCATTCGCCTTGGCGGCCGTTCCAATCAGAGCCACGTAGGCGTTGCGAGCACTCTCGAGGTGTTGCAGCTGCAGGTCCAGCAGCCCCTGGATTTCAAAAGCCACCGCACGACTGTTGAACAATTGAGCACTGGAAAATTGGACATCCTCGCCACCCAGGCCGCTCGTCTNCAGGCGGCTGATCGCGGCCTCTGCAGCCTGGAATTGGACAGCCGACGGTTTGAGTTCTTCGAGATTGACATGAAGGTCACCAAGCAGTCGATTGCTCTCGGCGACACCCAGGAGTGCCATTTTCTGTTCGGCCGGAATCTTCGCCGCCTTTTTCACCCAGTCACCGCTGGCGACGATCGATTCGCCAAACGCCTGTTTGGCCTGCTCGTTTTCTCCGAGCTTTCCGTACGTTTTTCCAAGTTCACGCTGTCCGTCCGATGTCCGTCGNAGTTGTTTGCGTTCCTCCGTCTCGGCAACCTCCAGATCCCTGGCCGCCTTGGCCAGTTGCTTTTTCTGTGCCACCAACGCGAGTTGATTCGCCTTCAATTTCGAGCCCGAAGCCGCCACTTCCTCCTTGGCCTCTGCGAGGGCTGCGGTCTGTTTTTTTAGTTGCAACTTGCTGGTGGCCAACATCTGTTTGCTGAAATCCAGCATCTTCTTGCTGTCTGCCAACATCGCCTGCAACGGCTCCAAACTCTTCCGGGCGACTTCGAGGTCGCTGTTGGTCTTGGCCAATTTCGTATCGGCAGCAGCCAGCCGTTTCGAACTTTCCGCCGCTTTCTCTGCGCTCGCTGCCGCTTTCCGTGCACTGTCCTCGGCAATCCTCTTGCTTTCGTCTGCCTGATCGGCCAGCACCACCAGTTCACCCTCGAACCGGGTCTTGTCCTTCTCCAACCGTTTCTTGTCATCTTCCAGGTCGGTCACCGAACCGTGCACAACTCGCAGTTGCAGGTACAGGGTCGACATCACGCCGGAAGTGCCCAGCAGGATCAGCAGAATCACAATGGTCAANCGGGCCACCGCCGGGTTACGACGGCACCACTTGGTGAACCGGATCACCATCGGTGGCGACAGCGCCACCGTCGGCTCGTTTCTCAGGTAACGGCCCAAATCATCGGCCAGTTCCTGCGCCGAGGCGTAACGGTCGGACGGTTTCTTTGCCAGGCATTTCAGGCAAATCGCCTGGAGATAACGGTCGACCGACTTGTTGAATTGTCGGATCGGTTTTGGTGGTTCATCAATCACCTGCATCAACGTGGCCAGCACGTCACCACCACCAAACGGAGGCACGCCGGTCAACAAGCAATACAGCGTCGCCCCCAGGGAATAGACATCACTGGTCGGCCCGATCAGGTCGGCCCTGCCCTGGGCCTGTTCAGGCGGCATGAAACTCGGGGTCCCCACCACCTCGCCGTGGACCGGACTCGTCGAATCGTCTTCCAGTCGTGACGCGATCCCAAAATCGGCAACATGCGGNTCGTCATTTTCGTCNATCAGAACGTTGCCTGGTTTCAGGTCACGGTGTAGGACACCCATCGAATGCGCGTATTCGATCGCCTCGGCGGTCGTCCGGATGTACTTGGCCGCCCGCCGGGGATCGAGCGTCTCGCCTGGTTCCACGATCTCGTCCAGGCTCTTCCCCTCGATGTAGGCCATCGAGAAGTAATGCTGTCCATCCACCTCGCCCGAATCGTACACCGTGACGATATGCGGATGACGCAGGTTGCCCGCGGAATTGGCCTCGGCAAAAAACGTCCGGACCTGTTCAACACTCGCCAGCTTGCCTTTTGAAATCGTCTTCAGAGCGACCGGTCGATCGGGCCGAAGNTGACGGGCCCGGTAGACAATGCCCATCGCTCCGCGGCCNAGTTCCTCCTGCAAGTCATAGTTGCCGAAATTCCCCATCTGCATTTCGACAGCACCGGCGAAACCGGCAGCCCCGGCGGGCGGGGCATCGACTTCTGTCTTGGGTTCAGGCGTTCCGACACCCGGCAGCAAGGTTCCCTGGCTGGTTTCCATCGACGCGATGTGAATACCTGGCGCGGTCGAGCCTTCCCGCATCTCCCGGAACTCCGTCTCCGCCTCGCCGAGCGGCACCGAGAGTGTTTGACCGTGCGCCGGAAACCGCGTTTCAAATTCCGAAACATGCGGACGGTCACCAAAACGCTGACGTGTCCGGTATTCATGGACAATCAGGTCGACGTCAACACNGTCCTTGGGACCAAGTTCCGGCCACTCGACCACATAACGCTCAACTCGTGGCAGTTGCACCGTCTGCTCGTCCGCTCCGGACGAGGCAGGANCCTCACCTCCCCCCTTGGGGAGCATCTGTTTCCACCGGCTGGACAGGTCCANTTTGACCAGTTCCAGCAAAAGCTGGTGCCGAACGGCCTGGTCCTCGATCGGTTCCAGGAACAGGAAATCGCTGATCTCCGGTTCGGCCCCGTCCTCCCAGGCCGTCTCGAAACGCCCCAGCAGTTGGCCAAACTGTTCGCGCACCTGTTCAACGATATTTGTTGGTGAACTCATGGCTGGCCTTTCCGGAAAGCCGCATCACCGGCTCCGGTACCGCCATGCTACACGTCATTTCCAAATCGTGCCAACCGAGTTGGGCTGCGCGACAGGAGCTCACCTCGGACGATCGGAGGCTCCCGCTACAAACCGGGACGCGACACCCTCAGCCGCATTTCATGCTCCGGTGACGGCAGCACGTCGCCGGCTTGCAGTCAGACGGCCGGAATCCAATCGGCAAAGAACTGGAAAGCCTCGTCGATCCGGTNCAGTCCATCCGCGTTTCGGGTCGTGTCGTCACCTTCGCCACCGGAGATCGTGTCGCCACTTCCTCCCTGCCCGTTGATGAAGTCGTTTCCATCAGAACCCATCGCCAGGTCGCGCCCCGCACCGGCCAGCAACGTGTCGTCGTCGGCCCCCCCCACCAGGGTGTCGTTGCCGTGCCGACCATTCAGGATGTCTCGGCCCCGGGCTCCCGCCAGGCCATCGTTGCCCCGGCCGCCGTCGAGCGTGTCATCTCCGCTCCCGCCGTCGAGGGTGTCGTCGCCGTCCTCACCGTGCATTCGATCCCGGCCGCTGCCACCAAACATCCTGTCGTGACCATCGCCGCCGTCGAGCGTATCGATACCCCCCTGGCCCTTGATCACGTCACTGCCCGAATCTCCCCGCAGCCAGTCTCGCCCGGCTCCACCAAACAGGCGGTCATTCCCCGCTTCGCCCGACTGCGTGTCATTTCCCCCACCGCCATTGAGCGTGTCGTGTCCCGCGCCACCACGCATCACGTCATGACCACGGCCACCGTACAGTCGGTCATGGCCCAGATCGCCAACGAGCAAGTCGTCGCCATCCTGGCCCTCCAACCGATCCGGGCCACCCTGCCCCTTGAGCACATCGTTGCCTGTGCCGCTCCGCAACGTGTCACGGCCACGACCACCCACCAACGTGTCCTGGCCATCGCCACCGGAGACGACATCGTTCCCACCGGCGCCGTTGAGCTTGTCGTCGCCCAGTCCACCCTCAATCACGTCGGCGAACGCACTGCCAATGACAACGTCGTTCCCATCTCCGGCGTCGATGTGGACACTCGCCAGGGCCGGGAAATCACCGGGCCGGACGGCCGACAGGTCGATCCTGTTGTCCCCCGG
>PBOU01000138.1 GCA_002724415.1 Planctomycetaceae bacterium | reverse complement strand
AAAGCGTCGATCACGTACCGGCGGTATCGCCAGGCGTGGGGGAACGTGTAGTTGCGTTCCATGCCGGTCGATTCAGCGAACCTCGCCACGTCGAGCCAGTGTCGGCCCCAGCGTTCGCCAAAGTGAGGCGATTTGAGCAGCCCGTCGACGAGATGTTCCAGGGCATCGGGTCGCTTGTCGTTGAGGAAGGTCTCGAGTTGAGCGGGCGTGGGCGGAAGGCCGATGAGGTCGAAGTGCAGTCGGCGTGCGAGCGTGATCTTGTCGGCATCATCGACGGGCGCCAGGTCAGCCGCCTCGATACGGGCCAGGATGAAGTGGTCGATCGGGGAGATTGGCCACTTGTTGTTTTTGACGCCTGGCAGTGGGGCGGCCTTTGGTGGCTGGAAGGCCCAGAAATTGCGTCCCTTCTCGATGTCGATCTCGCGNCGGATCAACGAGGCGGTGTTGCCCTGNCGGGGATCGGGNGCNCCCATTTCGACCCAGCGGACCAGGTCGGCAATTTCCTGCTCCGAGAGNTTTTCCTTGGGAGGCATCTCGAGACCCTGGTACCGGACCGCTTCGATCAGCAGGCTCTCTCCGGGTTTTCCGGGCACCACGGCCGTACCGCTCTCGCCTCCCCTGGTCCAACCGGCCCGGCTGTCCAGCAGCAAGCTCCCCTTGACCGCCTTGGCCTTGGCCGAGTGGCAGCTGTAGCACCTGGCCACCAGCAACGGCCGGATCTTCTTCTCGAAGAACGCCAGTTGCTGGGCGGTGGGTTTCTTGACCTTCGCTTTGCCTGCTGGTTGATCGGCAGCCCTGGCCGAAACGGCAGGGGCCAGCGCGATGAGACAGGCGATNGACAATGCGAGGAAACGTGGCATCAAAACATTCCAGCGGCGCAGGGATTCAATCCCCAAATTGTACTCTCTGAAGATGCGCCGTGCAGGGCGGTTATTTGCTTCCCCTGGCGACTTCTTGGTCTCAATGGACCGATCGTGCAGCATCAAGGGCGGTTTCTGTTACTATGCTCGAGCCTAGCGGGATTAATCGGGCCGCGTGAGGAAAACCGGATGAGTGAAATGGGTGACAGACCCCCGGCTGAGAGCGGTAGTGGGGCACCGGCGGAGAATCCCTACGCGNGGTCTGTCGATTCGTTCCAGGACCCTCCCAAGGGGATCCTGGCCACGATGAAGCATCTTGGCCCCGGCATGATCCTGGTCGGTTCGATCGTCGGTTCGGGCGAGTTGATCATGACGACCAAGCTGGGAGCCGAGGTTGGTTTCCTGCTGTTGTGGTTCATTCTCGCGTCGTGTTTTTTGAAGGTCGTGGTCCAGGCCGAGTTGGTTCGCTACACGATCTCCAGTGGGAAGACGTTTCTGCAGGTCTACAACGCGTTGCCGGGACCGGGACACCGGCGTCCGCTCTGGCTGACTCGCAGGTGGCTGGCACTGGTGCTGATCGGGTTCATCGCCGGCGTGGCGTATTACAGCAACAGGACAATTGAAGGGGGCCAAGCGGGCCTACTGGGGATTCCCGAGGGGGTCTGGGTCGCACTGCTGATTTTCGGCGCACTGGTTGCCGCGGCGGTGGAAATCCGCAGGAGACAACTCCGCAGGGGCGAATCGGCCGAGCGTCCCCGGATCAACTGGTTCATGTGGGTGTACCTGGTCAGCGTTCTGTTGATGTACATCAACGGTGGAGCAATTGTCGGCGGTGCGGGGCAGGCGGTCGAACTGGCCCTGCCGGGACAACTGGGCGAGAATGGTTCGGTGATCTGGACGATCATCGTGGCGGTTGCCGCCGCCGCCATCTTGCTGTCGGGTGGCTACAAGGTGCTTGANCGCGTTTCCATCGGGCTGGTGTTCACGTTCACGTTGATCACGATCGCCTGCACGGTCTTGCTGCAGTGGACCGGGTACGCGGTGACCTGGGACGACATCCAGAGCGGCCTGGAGTTCCGGGTCTTTCCGGGCACGCTGATGGCGGGACTGGCCGCCTCGACGATCGTGATGACCGGACTGGCCGCGTATGCCGGGACCGGTATCGGCCACTACGAGATGATCACCTACACCTACTGGTGCGTGGAGAAGGGATACGCCCGGAATGCGGGGGAGTGTGTGCCCGGGGACGACTGGCCTCGACGCGCTCGCGGCTGGGTCCGGGTGATGTACACCGACGTGTTTCTGACGATGATCGTCTACACGCTCAGCACGCTCTGCTTCTACTTCCTGGGAGCGGCCATTCTCAACCAGAAGCAGATTGATCCGGATTCCAAGCAAACGCTCTCGATTCTCCAGGAGATGTACACCTCGGTCATCAATGAATTCACGACCGGGCCGTTGGCCAGTTGGGCAGCGACGGGTTTCATCGTTGGTGCCTTTTTCGTGTTGTTCTCGACCGTACTGGCCGGAGCGGCCGGCGGAGCACGGTTGTTGACCGATGCGCTGTGCGTGATGCGAATCATCGACCCGTCGGATTATCCGGCACGGCAACGTGCGATTCGTGTGCTGATGTGCGTGGCCCTGTTGACGGGGACGGTCATGTATTCGTTGTTCACCAATCCGCCATTCATGTTGATGATTTCCAGCCTCGTGTCGGTCGTGTTTTACCCGTCGCTGGCCCTGGGGACGATCTGGTTGCGGCACAAGGGGGTGGATCCGCGGATCCGGCCCTCGACGCCGACAACGGTTTTCCTTTGGATTTGCGGGCTGGCACTGGCCGTGATTTCACCTCTGGTCGTGTTATATGCCCTGGCGCTGAAGAACGGGTGGTTGCCACCGCCCGTGTAGGACTGGGCTTTCCGGCCATGATTGGCTCAGGCGGAAGGGGCGAATCGATCGATATCTGTTGATAGGTCAGGTTTTCGGTTTATAATTGTTTGGACGGCAGTTCACCGTCCCAATTGGGCTGACAACACAAATCAGGAGAGACCCGGAATGCTCTCAATTCATGGTGGTTCTGGACATCGT
Source organism: Planctomycetaceae bacterium (assembly GCA_002724415.1). GTDB lineage: Bacteria > Planctomycetota > Planctomycetia > Planctomycetales > Planctomycetaceae > UBA8437. The sequence goes on along the minus strand of PBOU01000138.1, from coordinate 10,734 downwards.
TTTTGTGACGGTGTGTCGCGACGTTCTTTTCTGCAGATCGGTGGCTTGGGCCTGGGTGGCCTGTCGATGGCCGAGATGATGCGGGCCCAGTCCCAGGCGACCAACGGGGTCCAGGGGGACACGAAGAACAAGGCGGTCATNATGATCTTCCTGGCGGGCGGCGTGTCGCACCAGGATTTTGTCGACTTGAAGCCGAACTCCCCGAAGGAAGTCCGGGGCGAGTTCAATCCGATTCCGACCAACGTGCCGGGTATCGACATCTGCGAACTGAACCCGCGGATGGCCAAGATGGCCGACAAGTTTGCCATCATCCGATCGATCGCTGATTCGGATGGCGCGCACGCCGCCACCCAATGCTGGAGTGGTGTNCGTCGTGCCGACCAGGCCCGGATGCAGCAGCCGTCGATTGGTTCGTTCCTGGCCAAGGAACTGGGCAGCCGTGACTCGACCGTGCCAGCTTTCATGGGCCTGACCAAAACCTGCGGCCACAAACCGTGGTGCGATGTTGGTTTTCCCGGAAAGCTCGGCCGTGCCTACGCTCCGGTCAAGCCCGATGGCGACGACATCAAGGCGATGACGCTCAAGGGCATCACGCTGGATCAACTCAACAACCGCAAGAAGTTGCTGGCCGCTTTCGACGGGTTCCGTCGAACCAGTGACAACGCGATCCTGCGAGGATCGGATGCGATTTACGAGCANGCCTTCGAGGTGCTGACTTCCAGCAAGTTGCTCAATGCCCTGGACGTGTCCAAGGAAGATCCCAAGATTCGCGAGCGTTACGGGAAGGGATCATCAAAGAACGTCAGCGACGGTCCCCCGGTCTGGAACGAGCAGGTTCTGATTTGCCGGCGCTTGATCGAGGCGGGCGTGCGGTGCGTGACGCTGGGCTTTGGTCGTTGGGACTACCACGGCAACAACTTTGGCCAGATGAAAGAACGCCTGCCGCTGGTTGACCAGGTGCTCAGTGCCCTGGTGACCGACCTGCACGAGCGGGGCATGGACAAGGACGTGACCGTGCTGGTTTGCAGCGAATTCGGTCGCACGCCCAAGATCAACAAGAACGCCGGCCGCGATCACTGGCCCCCGGCCAGTTGTGCGTTGTTGGCCGGTGGTGGCCTGCGGACCGGACAGGTGATCGGTTCGACCACCAAGGACGCCGGGCATCCGGACAAGCGTCCGGTGAAGTACCAGGAGATCCTGGCGACGGTTTACCACGCCATGGGAATCAACCCCAAGGGCTTCATCCGCGACGACGCTAACCTGCCCGTCAAACTGCTCAACCAGAACCTTGGGCCGTTGCACGAGTTGGTCTAGGTCGTGGTCGAGGCGTTCTCGCGTCAATCGGCGAGCGCGTCGAGCAGTCCCTTGATGTAGCCGGCTGTCCAGGCCCGGCCCCGGTGGTTCCAGCCCTCGTCCCCGTCCATTTGTGGCACGTGGTCGGGAATCAGGAACCCACGGAAACCGACTTCCTTGAGCGTGCGAATGGTCTCGACCGGGTCACAGTTTCCATCGCCCAGGAAACACTCGGTGAAATCGTCGATCCCGCCCTGCACGTCCCGGAAGTGGACGTAGAAGATCCGGTCCTGGCTGCCGAAATGACGGATGGCGTCCAGCACTCCCTGCCCGGCTTTCATTTCCGACCAGCATCCGTGGCAGAAGTTGAGTCCGTGCATGGGCGAGTCGAAGGTGTCCATCGCCTTGCGGAAGCAGTCGAACCCGTGGAACAGCCGCGGGACACGTCCCAGTGACGCATCGACGGGTGGATCATCCGGGTGCAGGGCGAGGCGGACTCCGGCCGCCTCGCAGGCCGGAAGGATTCTCTCCAGGTACCAGCAGTAGTTTTCCCACATGTCGTCAAGGGTGTAGTCCCGATCGGGGTGTGCCGTCGAATTCTTGTGTTGGTAGCGGTCGTCGGGGGCATCGAGTGCCAGTTGGTGCTCGTAACGAGTGGCGAGCGCACCACCACGGACTGGCTGGGTCCGGCTGGTTCTCCAGACCCCCGTCGGCATGAAGTGGTAGCCGAGGATGGGAATCCCTGCCCGCCCCATGTTGGTGACGGTGGCGACCATGTGGTCGATTTGTTTGTCGCGACCGGGCAGGCCGAGCATGATCTGGTCGTAGAACGTGACCGGCACGTTTTCGAGTGACATCAGCCTGAGTCCGGCGGCATTCACCCGTTCTCGCAGGGCNGCCAGATCCTCGTACTCCCAGCGACTGTCGCCGGGCAACGTCGCGGTGTTCATCTGGATGTCGTCGACTCCGCACTGCTTGATGTAGGCCAGCAGGGAATCGGTGGGGACCTGGAACTGGCCGAGACCGACGCGAATGGGGAGGTCTTCGAGTTGGGTGGCAGGAATCATAGCGAGGGGTTCCGGGTCACATGGACAGTCCTGGGAAGAGTCATTGTGACACATTGACGATGGAAGAGGCGAGGCATAGAGTTGAGGTGCTCCCAGGGTTGTCGAGGTGACCGGTGATGTTGGCCAAGCGAATCATCCCGTGCCTGGACGTGCATGCTGGCCGGGTGGTCAAGGGCGTGAACTTTGTCAATCTCCGTGATGCCGGCGATCCGGTGGATATTGCCGAGGGGTATGAGCGTGCAGGGGCCGATGAGTTGGTGTTTCTGGACATCACGGCGAGCCACGAGGAGCGTGACATCATGCTCGACGTGGTTCGAAGAACCAGTGAAGTGGTTTTCATGCCGCTGACAGTCGGCGGTGGCATTCGCACTCTCGACGACATCCGCAGCCTGCTCGAGGCCGGATGCGACAAGGTCTCTATCAATTCCTCAGCTGTTCGNGATCCCGACCTGGTNCGCGAAGCGGCGTTGCGATTTGGAAGCCAATGCATCGTGGTCAACATTGATCCCAAGCGAGTGGATCGGGACGGAGAGGAATTCTGGGAGGTGCATGTCAACGGGGGCCGAGTGCCGACCGGGCTCGAGGCGGTTGAATGGGCCAGGGAGGCTCAAGGGCTGGGGGCGGGCGAGATTGTGCTGACGTCGATGGATGCCGACGGTACCCAGAACGGGTATGATATCCCCATGACACGAGCGGTTGCCGAGGCGGTTTCAATTCCGGTTGTTGCCAGCGGAGGGGCGGGATCTCCCGAGCATCTTCGCGAAGTGGTCACAACGGGTGGTGCCAGTGCTGCGTTGGCGGCGAGCATTTTTCATTACGGGACTTATACGATTGCNGAAACCAAGAAGTTTCTTGCCGAACGAGGAGTTCCGGTGAGAACCGATGGGATAGCAGTCTGACACGCCGGGGCATTCCTGGTTGCTGGCAAAAGTGGAGAAATACGACCAATGGCTACCGAACTCGACATTCCCCCCAAGGACGAAGCCGAGGGCACTGAGCTGGAAGTCGATAAGATCTTCCGGCAGTTGATCAAGCACGAGGGATCGGACCTCCACTTGCAGGTCGGTAAGGCCCCGATCCTGCGGGTGAAGGGATCGCTGCGTGAACTCCAGATGGAGCCGATCGATCGACAACACATGCAGCGACTCTTTGGTCCGATGATGGACAAACGGAGCCGTGAGATCTTTGATGAAAATGGCGGAGCCGACTTTGCCCATGTTGTCGAGTACGAGGGCGAGAAGTGGCGTTTCCGGGTCAACCTGTTCATTCAACTGGGCAACTGGGGAATGGTGGCTCGGAAAGTCGAGCGATGGATCCCGGACTTTGAAGGCCTGTNCCTGCCGCCGGTGATGGAAGACCTGTGCAAGTATCACCAGGGAATGATTCTGCTGGCCGGAGTGACCGGTAGCGGCAAGAGNACGACGATTGCTTCGATGCTCAACTGGATCAATGCCAACTACCGCAAGCACGTGCTGACGATCGAAGATCCGATCGAATTCGTCTACACGCCCGACAAGTGCCTGATCAACCAGCGCGAGGTGGGGCTGGACGTCAAGGACTTCGAGATTGCTCTGAAACATGCTGTCCGACAGGATCCTGACGTGATGCTGGTGGGCGAGATGCGTGACGCAGAAACGTTTGAAACGGCGATGCATGCTGCCGAAACCGGCCACCTGGTTTTTGGAACGATCCACGCCTCGACCGCTCCCAGTTGCATTGGTCGAATCCTGGACCTCTTTCCGCAGGACATGCACCGGGCTTTGAGAAGCAGCATGGCGTTCAANATGCGGGGGATTATNGCTCAGAAACTGGTGCCGACGGTTCGCGAGGATCCCAAGCGGGTGCCGATTGTTGAAATCATGAAATTCACACCGACAGTCCGGAAATTGCTTCTCGACGAAGAGGACGGCAAACTCGTCGACGCGATCCGGATTGGTAAAGACGATGGAATGCAGTTGTTCAATGACAGTCTTTACCGGTTTATCGAAGACGAGTTCATCAGCAGGGCGACAGCCTTTGAGGTGTCAGGGTCCGTCGAGGAACTGAAAATGATGCTCAAGGGGATCGACGTGAAGTCGGCGGCGATCCTGTAGTTCGGGAGAGTGTTCTCACCGGACGGGCCGCCGGGTGATGCGGGAACCGGGAGTCTTTGGGGTGACAGGCGTGAGCGGTTCACGGGTTGGTTTCGTATTGGTACTGGCGTGGATCATGCTGGTGTCGACGGAGTTCACCCGGGCCCAGTCTCCGCCTGTGCCCACGGTGGTTGACGAACCGTCGAATGCGGGAGAGCCCCAGGCTGTGCCGATGGCAACAACTCCGATTGGTGGTCGGAGCCTGCCGTCGTTTCCCGGGGTCTTCTCGCGTGGCAACCACCTGCCTCACCCCCGATCGGTTATTCGCCAGCGAGGCGGCAATTATTTCAACGTGTTCCTGTACGTGCCGCTGCTGGGCCTGTTTTTCCTGTGGACATGGACCTGCTACTGGGTGGACGACGACAGTCAGGCACTTCAGGTCCGTAACGAGTTCTGGACATCCGTGATCATTCCCAGTGGCTGGATTGGGTTTCTCTCGGCNCTGTGTGTGCCAAAGTTGCTGGGTTACCCGGTGCTGTTGTTGGCCTACGCGGTACCGGCGTGGCTTTATGTCATTGAACGCAATGCCAAGGTCCCCGATTCGGCCAAGGTGATGACGCCAGCCCACCTGCGGCGGATCTTGAGGCGGCTTGGTTTTCCGGTTGGTGGCGGACGTACCGCCGAAGTGACATCCGGGCCGGAAATCCAGTTTATCGGGAAGTCCGATGGTCGAGGCGGCGACGATGGTCGCAGTCGGCAGGTTGAGAATTCCCGGGGATACATGGCGACCAAGGAACTGGTCTATGATGCCATTGTCCGCCGGTCGACCGACATTCACCTGGAACCCAAGTCCAACGAGATCGCGGTCCGGATGCGGATTGACGGGGTGCTTTATGCCATGGAGCCCTTTGATATCGCGGTGGGCAACGCCGTGGTGAATGTCTGTAAGGTGCTCGGTGCAATGGACATCACCGAGAAGCGACGGTCGCTGGACGGCAGTTTTCAGGCGCTGACGGAGGGACGACGGGTCGACTTTCGTGTGGCGACCCAGGGCACCAATTACGGCGAAAAATTGAGCCTGCGAATTCTCGACCAGTCCAATTCGGTCAGCACACTGGCCGATCTCGGGTTGCGGAACCAGATGACTGATGGCCTGAACGACGTGATTCACCAGCCTCATGGNTTGTTGCTGGTGTGCGGACCGACCGGGGCTGGCAAGTCAACCACACTCTACGCCGCGCTCAACGAGATCGACACTTTCCAGAGGAACGTGATCACGATCGAGGATCCGGTGGAATACCGCATCGACAACGTCAACCAGATCGAGATCAATTCCAGGGCCGGAAACTCTTTTGCGACGAGTTTGCGCAGCGTCTTACGACAGGATCCGGATGTCGTGATGATCGGCGAGATTCGGGACGCTGAAACGGCCAATATTGCTTGCCAGGCAGCCAACACCGGGCACATGGTGTTTTCGACGGTGCACGCCAACGACACGATCACGGCCTTGTACCGGATCATTGATCTCGAGGTCGAACCGTTCATGCTCGCCAGTTCGCTCTCGGGAATCCTTGCCCAGCGGCTGGTTCGCCGGCTGTGTTCCCACTGCAAGGAGCCGTACAAGCCGAAGCCGGAATTCCTGCGGAAGGCAAATTTGCCNGCAGAACGGATCAGCAAGTTCTACCGACCGCCAAAGAATCCCGANACNGATTGNCCGGCGTGTGGCGGCCTGGGGTACCGGGGCCGGATCGGTGTCTTCGAATTGCTGCCGGTCAATGAGCGGATGCGTGAAATGATCCGTGATCAGTCGGCGATGACGGCGATCCGCGCCGAGGCTCGCAAGAATGGCATGCTGTACATGAAGGAAGAGGGATTGAGGCTGGTGGTCCGAGGGGTCACATCGGTTGATGAATTGTTGAGAGTGGTCAAGTAACAAAACGGCAACGCCCCTCGGGGTAACAGGGACAGGCGACGCAACAATGGGTGGAATAGATATCATCCTGCTGATTGTGTTGGGACTGGTCACGTGGAGTGTTGCCAGCGAGGGGATCTGGGGTGCCGCGTTGACGAGCCTGATCGTTGTGATCAGTGGGCTCTTGGCGATGAACTTNTTCGAACCCACCGCGGCACTGCTCGAGGGAATCAGTGGCAGCTTGTGGTGGCGCAGCCACTGCGACATTTTTGCAATCCTGGGGNTGTTTGCCGGTTCGGTGACCGTCTTGCGCCTTTGCACCGATCACATTTCGCCCCGCTANATCACTGCCGATCGATTCGTGTTCCAACTGGGNCGNTGGAGCGGCGGGTTGTTGGCCGGTTACGTCACCATGGCGTTTCTGTTGACTGCCATTCACACGGGACCGTTTCCCCACAGTTTTTGGGGATTCCGTCCCGAACGCCGCAACTTGATGGGAGCGGTGGCACCCGACCGGCAGTGGCTGGGCTTCACGCAATGGGTGTCTGAAGAATCGCTCAAATGGCCGGGAGACGGAAAAGTGTTTGACGGGCCACAGACCTACCGGGGCCTCGGTCGCGAGGGGATCGGTCCTCGCAAGAATACAATCTGGCCATCGTTCATCATTCGCTACGCCAGTCGACGCCAGCAATTGGCCAGTGGGATCTTGCCCGGCGGGCCATCTGGAGCGGCGGGCGGCGGTGTGAAAATCGAGCAAGGTGCGCCCACCGGCGGCAGTGGTGGTCCAGCGTTCTGAATGGGCGCGGCGTCGACAGGACGGTTCAGTCGAGGCCGTGTTTTTTGAGTTGACTGAAAAAGGTGCTGCGGGGAATTCCCAGTGCGCGAGCGGCTCGTGCCTTGTTTCCACCGGATTCTTGCAACGCCTGGAGCAATCGGTCGCGTTCATTTCCCGTGTTGAGCGTTCGGGGCGGTTTGTCCAACTCGGCGTGTGGCAACGTCACCGCATGGGATGCCATGGTGGCACCTGCTGAATTGTTCCCCAGTCGAACCTCTTCGGGAAGATCCTCCAACATGATCACGTCACCGTCGGTCAGAACGGTGGCCCGTTCGATGGCGTTCTCCAACTCGCGGATGTTCCCCGGCCAGTCATATTCCAGTAGAGCCGCCACGGCCGGTTCATCGATGTCGGTGATGGCCTTTCCGATACGGCTGCTGCTGCGTTGCAGGAAATGTATGGCCAATTCAACGATGTCCTCGCGGCGCTGGGCCAGTCCGGGGATTTCAATCGAGATCACGTTGAGTCGATAGTAGAGGTCCTCGCGGAAACGTTCGGCACGGATCAAGGACTTGAGATCCTGGTGAGTCGCGGTGATCAACCGCACGTCCACGTCGATGGTTCGTGTTCCACCGACCGGCTCGAATGCACGGGTTTGCAGGACCCGCAGCAACTTGACCTGTGTCTCGAGGGAAATGTCGCCGATCTCGTCCAGGAACAGGGTGCCGCCGTTGGCCATTTCGAAACGTCCCACCCGATCACGATGCGCGCCGGTGAATGCTCCTTTGACGTGTCCGAAAAGTTCACTTTCGAGAAGACTTGGGCTCAGAGCGGCCGANTGGACACGAANCAATGGACCATCACGCCGCGGGCTGTTGTCGTGGATTGCCTGGGCGAGCAGTTCCTTGCCGGTTCCACTGGGCCCGTGAATCAGCACGCTCGCTTCACTTCCGGCCACCTTCTGGACAGTCTGCAGGACGTTTTTGAGAGCCGGGGAACTGCCGATGATCGGTTCCCGNTGAAAAGCCCGTTCGGCGTGTGGTTGTTCGGAGGAAATNGGGGNGGTGGTTCCACCCTCCGAAAGCCGGGCCTGCATCACCGCGATCCGACGCTCCTGTTCGGCAATTGTTTCAACTTTGTCCTGGAGTTCATCGTTGAGTCGCGTCACATCGCGGTGCACTCGGACGCTGTGCAGCGCTACGCTGGTGATCTGGCCGAGAGCGCCCAGGAAAGTCAGGTCCTCGGCCGAGTAAATGGTCTCGTCTGGTTTGCTGCCCAAGGCGACCAGGACACCGATTCGCCCATCGAGTTCCAGGCCGTAAAGGAGTTCAGCCGAAAGGTCCTGCATCAATGGCCAGGCTATTCCCGACTCCGACTGCGAACCTCCCTGGCGGGGACCGAGGATGTGGCTGTGGGTCTGCAATTGCTCGATCGATTCTGGCTCCAGTTCCACCCTGAGTGGCAATTCGTGGTCGGGCGTGCCACGGACGGCCATGAGNCGGAAGTGTTGCGGGGCTTCGTCAATGAGATAAATGGCCGCGGATCGCACCTGGAACACGTCGTGACAAGAACCGAGCATCCTGTCGGCCAGTGATTGGGGATCTCCGACCCGGACCACGGCCTGGTTGATCCTCTCCATCGCCGTGTGCAAACGGTACTTCTCGCGGAAAAACTTTCTGTCGATTGCCTGCTGGACACGGCCTCGGANCCACAGCAGGATCAACGCGACAACGACCAGNATGGTGCCCAGTACCAGGACACGCTGGGCGCCGGGTGGTGCATTCTGTTGGTGAGTCAATCGGTCGAGGATCAGCAGTACGGTCGAGACCGCCACGCCGAATCCCACGGCCAGGAGCACTCTTGCCAGGTAGTACATGACTCCCCGGCTGACCAATTCGTCAATCAACATCAACTTGTAACGGATGATCCCTACGGTGTAGGCGCACAAGAAGGTCAGGCTGGCCAGGAACATTGACAGTCGTGCGGTCCATCCCAACGCAAACTCCACCCGATGGTCATTGTCGTTGGACAAGGCCAACAACAGCGTGTAACCCACCGGGACTGCCGCCAAAAGCCCGGCCCAGAAGAGCCACTCGAGCTGGTTTTTTTCGATCGGGTGACGCGTCGTGCGGCCGCTGTGGAACAATACGACCAACAAGGCCACGAAGCANACCCCCGCAAATACCAGGAAGACGTCGATGAGAACACGAATCACGCTCAGCCACGTTTTCATCGATGCCAGTTTCGTGGCATCATCCAGATCCGACTGGCTGACCCAACGGGCCGTTTCAAGCACNCCCAACAGCACGAGACCAGCGACCAGCGGAGTCGCGTAGCCGATCAACAACGTCCTCCGTTTGTGAGTCGACAGAGGAAATCGGGGGCGGGGATAGGCAAGAAAGAAATGAAGCGACACGACCGGTAGCAGGACTCCACAGACGATGAAGGGGAAGTTGAGCCACGAACTGCCCGCGACCAGCCCCCANTGAAAGCCGCCGACAAACGCGACGATNGTGACGATACACATCGCAAAGAACAGGACCGCCGGTCCGTCATCGGGGCGCCGCCAGACGGCAAGAGCNCCGACGGCGAAAATTGCCAGTTGNAGCAAAAACCACACGAGGCTCAAAACAATTTCGGCCGTGGGGATGTCCTGGACCAGGACGTAGGTCTCGTGTTGTGCCCAGATCGCTTCGCCGGAGGAATCCGTCGGAGAGCGCGGCGAATAAAAAGCGATNCGAACCCATCTCCGCATCGACGTGTCCTGNAGCAAATCGGGNGCCGTGTCCATGTGCTCGGAAATGTCNGCGCCCTGGGCCAATTGGCCGTTGTCTTTAAGTTGCGCATGGCGCAACCCNCTGACTTGGAGTGANAAGTCGAAAAACGACAACACTCGCCCACCCGCAACCCGGGTCAGAACGTCGCCTTCTCGCGGGAGTTTGCAGTTGGGAGGAACCGATTCACGACCCAATTCCACGCGCCGCATGACAACGCCGTGAACCTCCTCGGGTAGGCCCGAGGGGCGTGTCGAATCGAACAACAGGCAACGAAACCGAAGGTCGGGACTCGTGGCCACATAGGACAAGACCACGATACAGTACAGAACCGCCAGTGTGCCCGTCGTGGCCAGGACCTGGCGGGCTTGCAGCCCTCGCCAATTCACGCCTGATTTCCTGACACGTGCGGATTTTCAAACTTCTCCAGCCCTNTCCATACTGTCGTTTCGGCGCCGAAATCGCAAGNNTCGGCGCCGAAACCGNGGTGTCGTCACAATTCGTTTTATCGGCGCTCAAAAAACTTACTGTGAGTGTGTNGTGTAACATGTTGTTTNNTANNGGNTTGCGCTGAAATGGNAGTCTCTTGTTGAATGCTCGCATCGTGTTCCGGACCATTGGCACGGNAATTGCAAAATGTCGAGTTGGTTTGCCTANGAGCGAACCGCATTAATTAGCCCAGCCAGGGCCCTCGAGTAGTACTGGGAGAAAACGGCAAGTCAACATTACGACAGGGTGAGTCCCCTGACGGCAGCCTGACCCAATTTGCTGCCATTCAGAGTCCTCCGACGCGAGACAAACTCGTTCGTAACTGACTTGTTGCCCACATGCGATTCGAGGG
>PBOU01000137.1 GCA_002724415.1 Planctomycetaceae bacterium | reverse complement strand
GGGTCAGAAGATGTCCGAAAGTTCGTGATGGGGCCCGGTTTGTGATTGGGATGGATTGGTCGCGGACAGCAAAACTGGTTGACGGAAAACAGTGATGTACAGACGATCCTGTTGTGTCGTTCTTTTGCTGGCCGGAACCCAGGTGGCCAACGCCGAAGAATTCACCGGCAAGAGTTCCGATTGGAACGGTTTTCAGCGGTACCAGTTTGTCGTCTCGGGACGTCGATGCTGGGTGGTCGTGCCGAAGGTGGTTGCGAAGGGGCGGCCCTGGATCTGGCGGGCACGGTTCTTCGGACACGAACCCCAGGCGGATATCGCGTTGCTCAAGCAGGGGTTCCACCTGGCGTATTGCAATGTCGGCGGCCTGTTTGGCAATCCGCAGGCCGTCGGGCATTGGAACGCGTTCTACCAGGTGTTGACGGAAAAACACCGATTGTCCCGACGACCGGCACTCGAGGGCATGAGCCGTGGCGGTTTGATCATCTACAACTGGGCGGCGGCGAATCCCGAAAAGGTCGCCTGCATCTATGGCGATGCCCCGGTGTGCGATTTCAAGAGCTGGCCGGGCGGCAAGGGGAAGGGAAAAGGCGGTGGCGGGGCGTGGCGGGCCTGCCTGAAGGCCTACGGCTTAACGGAGGCCGAAGCGCTGGCGTACCGGCACAATCCGATCGACAACCTCAAGCCGCTGGCGCGTGCCGGTGTGCCGTTGCTGCATGTCGTGGGCGACGCCGATGTCGTCGTGCCAGTCGAGGAAAACACCGCGATCATCGAGGCACGCTACAAGAAACTGGGCGGCTCGATCCGGGTCATCCACAAGCCGGGCGTGGGACATCATCCCCACTCGTTGAAAGACCCCGGGCCGATCGTGGCATTCGTCCTCAAGCACACCCGGCCCAGGGTGCGTGATTAGGGAAGTCGCCAACGGATGGCCGTCGAGGAAAGCTGCTGAACCCTGAGACCACCGTGCAGAGCCACTACCGCTGGCGTCTTGACGCATCCTTGCTCAAAGGCGAACATGCCGCCGCTGGAGCCTATCTGCCAGACGCCTGGGCCGTCGCATTCCGGAGCCGAATTCGTGACCGATCCCCCGGAAGCCGCCAGTCGATCTGACGGAGTCCACTGTTCCGATCCTGCGCCGGAACAGCCTCGTCGTGGCCCGGTCATTTTTGGTCTTGTTTGCGTCGTACTGCTCGTCGTGGCGGCTCCGTGGCTTCGCGACAGACTTTCACCAGCTCCGATTTACGTCCAGGAACCTGGTCACGAAATCACCGGGCATCGGTACCTTTACGACAAGACTCTCGGCTGGCGAAATATCCCGGACTGGTCTGCGACGACCTACGGCCACAAGCTGACGATCAATTCGCTGGGGATGCGCGATCGCGAGTACGAACGCCAGAAGCCCGCTGGCCGCAAGAGGATTCTCGTTCTGGGCGGCTCGTATACGTGGGGCTACGGCGTGGCCGACGGCGAGAATTACACGGACGTGCTGGAGTCGCTTCTCGACCGAGAGAACGGGGACGACTACCAGGTTCTCAACACGGGGGTCTCGGGGTGGGGGACAGATCAGGAGTTTCTGTTCCTGAAAAATGAAGGCTTCGACTTCGAACCGGACCTGGTCGTCGCAGCGTTTCATCTCACCGAGCATCCGATTTATTGCGCGACGTCACACATTTTCGGACTGTCCAAGCCGATGTTCCTCAACACGAACCTGGAGTTGGGCAATGTGCCCGTTCCGACACCCGACCGGCAGTCGACGAAGCTGACCTGCCAGGCCAGTGAGGAAGAACTGACGATTTCCATTCTGCGACGGATGGCTGCCGAATGCCAAGAGTACGGCTGCCCGCTGGTTGTCATGAAGTTCGGTGCGTTTTTCTTTCGGCACAAACCCGAGGCGATTGGATTCCGGAAACTTCAACGATCACTCGACGAGCGAGAGGCGATATTCAACGATGCTCTCAGTGGGTACCCGGGTCTGTGGCTGTTTGACCTCGACGAGGCGTTCGAGAAACGCAATCTCGATTTGAACGCGATTCTCGAGGGCAATCACGACGACCACTGGAATCCGTCTGGGCATCGGCAGGCCGGAGAGCTTCTTTTCGCATGGCTGGCCGAGCAGAAACTGATCGAATAACTGGTTGTCCGGCCGCGCGAGAGATTTCCGAGGCCTGGAACTGAACATCACGGGGCAGCCGGATTCATGTCGTTCGTATCGCAGGGTCATGAGTTTCTGGTCTTCTTTGCGATCGTTCTCAGTGCGTATTCGATCGCCGGACGCTGTCTGTCGGCCTCTGCCGGACACCGGGTTCAGAATCTCCTGCTGGTGTCAGCAAGTTATGTTTTTTACGGTTGGTGGGATGTCCGGCTGCTGTTGCTGATCGTCATCTCGACGGTTGTCGATTTCTGTGCCGGATTGATGATTGAGCGAGGCGNATTGACGCGTCGTCAGCGGTGTTGGAGCACCCTGGCGTTGCCATTGGNCGCGGTGTGTTTCATCGGCCTCGACTGGGACGCCGTGTGTGCGGCGGACTCCATTTCCGACGGACTCGCGGCGGTCTTTGAGAACGCTCCCCTGGCGAGTGGAGGTGGGCTGGCTCAGTGGAGTGTCGGTGGGACTCTGCTTGCCGTTCTGGCCGGGAATCTGCTCTATCCGATTCTGACTTCTCTTTCGGAGCGGACGTGTCGACGAGTGTTTCTCGTCGCAAGCGTCGTGGCCAACCTCGGCATTCTTGGCCTTTTCAAGTACTTCAATTTCTTTGCCGAATCGCTTGTCGAGTTGGCTGGAGTGGCGGGAGTCACGCTCGACACCCCAACGCTGGAAGTCCTGCTGCCGGTCGGGATTTCGTTCTACACGTTTCAGACGATGGGTTACACGATTGATGTTTACCGTGGCCGTGTGAAGCCGGTCGATCGGTTTTCCGATTTCATGCTTTACGTCTGCTTCTTTCCGCAACTGGTCATGGGGCCGATCGAGCGAGCGGCTCAGCTGCTGCCACAGATTGACTCGCCGCGAAAGGTGCGCCTGGATCAGCTCACGTCGGGAACTTTGCTCGCCGTGTGGGGCTATTTCAAGAAGGCCGTCATCGCGGACAACGTTGCGGTCATCGTCGATCANACTTTTTCCGATCCCTCGCCGCCAGGTTCGATGGTTGTCCTGGCGACGTACGCGTTTGCNATTCAGATTTANTGTGACTTCTCCGGCTACACCGATATCGGACGCGGAGTCGCTCGAATGCTCGGCATTGAGCTACGGCTCAACTTTCGGTTGCCCTATTTCGCGACGACTCCCGGCGACTTCTGGCAGCGGTGGCACATCAGCCTGTCCAGTTGGCTGCGGGATTACCTCTACATACCGCTGGGNGGGAATCGGCATGGCGAGCGGAAAATGTACCGGAACCTGATTCTGACGATGCTGCTGGGAGGCCTGTGGCACGGAGCGGCCTGGAATTTCGTTCTGTGGGGAGCGTACCACGGACTGTTGCTGATTCTGTTTCGTGTGCTGGCTACGCCGGCCGATCGTCACGAACTCGCCGAGGATGTCACGAGTCGGCGCCGGGCGGGAGTGAAGTTCTGGCTGAAGGTGTTTTTGTTTTTTCAGCTGACGTGCGTCGGCTGGCTGCTGTTCCGATCGGCGTCGCTGGAGCAGCTCAGTCATTTTGCCTGGGCGATGTTTGCGAACCCGGGCCTGGAGTCGGTCACGTTGAGAGACCTGGTCACAATCTCCGCCTGCTCGCTGCCACTGCTGATCGTACAGCTGATCCAGCACTCACGTGATGATCAGGAATTTTGGACGAACTGGCCGCTGGTTGCTCAGGCCGCAGCCGGCNTGGTGGTCTACTACGGCATCATCTTTNTGCAGGCGCCCAGGACGTACCCGTTTATCTACTTTCAGTTCTGATCTGTGCACGAGGTTCCCGAATCGCGGCCGAGGGTGTGGTCGGAAGGGCGGACGAAACCTTGGCGGCCGGCGTCGTTTTCAGATGCTCGTGAATCTTCTCGATCGGCTGTCTTCGTTCGTCGGGAGTCATGTAAAACTGGTAGCCAAATGTCTTTAGCGATACGCCGAAAAGCTCTTCGATCCCAATTCGGGCAAACTGGCGGTTGATCAGGTAGGGATCGTCGAGAGCTCCCACGAGATTCGGTAGAGCCCAGGTGGACTGCATGCGAAACAGCGAGTCCGCACCGATCAGTCGGACATGCGGCTTCGCGCTCTTCAGCCAGCCGATCGCGACAGCGCCGTCCCGCTGTGGGTAGTTCTCCGTCACCTTCCGCTCATCGTAGTTNGCCTCAAACCAGTCCTTCAGATGCGACAGCGTCCAGTCGATGGGCTTTTCCGTGTGACACATGTTGCAGGCGTTGGGTTCGTTCGACTCGATCATTCGCCATTCAGTGGGTGAGGTGATCGTGTGAGTTCGCACGACGTCCTGCAGCCCCTCGTTCAGACGCGGCATGTGGCAGTCCATGCAGTGGCTGCCGGTGCTGCCCANCGGGTGGTGTGTGTGAGCAGCACGAGCTTGTTCGGTTTTGAGATTGTCGTGGCAGCGCAGGCAGAGGGCGTCATCCTGGGCCGGCGTGTTCTTCCACTTCGGACCGGTCGCCTCGTGAGGATTGTGGCAGTCGATGCATTTCAGTTTCGAGTAGCACGTTCCGCGTGTCGCGTCGGTGTACTCCGTGGAATTCCATGTCGACATCGTCCCCACGTACTGCGGCCGGTTTCCGGCGTGACAGCGACTGCACGTCCAGTTGACGTTGTCGTGATTGCGATCCGTCTGGATCTTCGCGCCGTCATTTTCGACCAGCAAATGAGGGCTCGTTGGGAAGAAGCCCGGCTTCGCGTCCCGACCGACGACGTGGTCTTTGCAGCCCAGGTGACAGGCCTCGCAGCTGATNCCCAGGGTGACTGCGTGCTCGGGAGCTTCGTATTTCTCAAACGAATTGATGAGTCCCAGCAGCCCCCTGGCATCGACTGTTGAGGTGTGTTTTGAGGCGTCCCAGAGTTTCGGATGAGCGTCGGCAAGATATTCCGAGAACAANAANTGCATCGGCATCGGGGCGTGACGGCTGACGGCATGTGGAAGTCGCACAAGCTGATCGGCGGCNGGNAATGTCGTGTGGCAGTGGTTGCACGCGACCGCGTAATCGGAAAACACCTTGGGGAAGTNCTCGGCGAAAGCGTCGGTTCGCTCGCCGTCCGCGAATTCGTCCTCCGAGTAAACGTGCACGACAGGGACCCACTCAGCGCGGTCCATCCAGTAGCCAAACGGCAGGACGTGGTCGCGTTGGTAGGTCGGCCTGCCGTCGGGGGCCTCGCCCTTCACCTGTTTTCCGATGTAGTACTGAAAAAAACGCGAACCGATTGTCTGGTTGATCACGTATTCGCGCGAGTGGTCTCCTCGCTCGGTCGTCATGCGGAAGGAACCGCCCCTGCGAAAAAACTCGACGTGGCCTCCCAGGTGAGAGATGCCGGCATCGCCGGAAAAATCTCCGACGACGTTTGATTCAGTCGCCATCGCATTCATCCACCGGTGAGGATGCTTTGACCAGCTGCTGTAGTTTTTCTTGTGGCACTTCTTGCAGGTTTCCGGTCCAGCGTAGTCGGCGGGGTGAATGTTGCTTTCCGGACCGGTTTCCGTTGAGTCGGCACGAACCTGGTCCGGCACGCCGTCCCACCAGGCGATGGAGCGTGCGTGCGGCGGAGCGTACCGCAGGGGATTCGTCAGTCGCCGTGCCTTGAGTTTCTCGTCGACCACAACTGTCGTCGCATCCGGGTTGGCTGGTGGCTTCCAGAATCCGGCAAACAGGGCCGCGGCGAGGGCCACAGCGCCGATCAGGAAAAGAGCCCGGCGTCCAGAGCCAGTCGAAGGCCGAGGGCTCGTCATTCCGCCAGGTCCAGAGAGGGTTGCCACGGAACAGGTGAGGTCTGTCCGTTGAAGTGAATTTCAGACCTCATTCTGTCTGGGCTCAATCGGCAGTGTCAATTGCAGGCCTGGTGAACTGCAAACCGCCACTCGTGGCAAATCTGATCTGCTCGTTGCTCACGCCAGACACGACATTTGTGTCACTCGGCGAAGACCGGTGGCTGCTACCGGACGTGCCATTTCCCACCTGGCCGCCACGGAAACGGCTCCCGTCAGCGTGTGTCAGGCCCCTTGCCTGCTGGTTTCTTGCGATTTTTTCCGGCCCCCGCCGCGCCCGAGGTGGTGCTCCTGCGGAAGTTCAGCGGAGTGATCTTCTTTCGTACCGGTGCCAACTGCCGACCCTTCAACCGATCGACGTCCTTGGCCAGCCGAAACCATTCACCGGCCATGGCGGCGACCCGTTCAGGGTGCTTGGTGGCCAGGTCGTTCAACTCGGTCCGGTCCTGGTCCAGGTTGTACAGTTCCCAGCGTCCTCGCTTGGCTGAGACCAGTTTCCAGGGACCCTGCCGCAGGGCGCGATCGGTCCCGAAATGGAAATAGAGTGATTCGTGGGGGGCGCGGGTTTCGCCTGCGAAGATTGGCAGCAGCGAGCGGCCCATCAGTGGATCGATCGTGCGGTCGCCGACCTGGGCGGGGTACTTGGCCTTCGTCACGTCCAGGAAGGTCGCCATCAGGTCGACCAGGTGTCCGGGCTGACGGGTGATCGAGCCTGGTTTGGTCTTCAGCCCTTTGGGCCAGTGGACGATCAGCGGGGACGAGATGCCACCCTCGTGCTGGTTCTGCTTGTATAGCCGGAACGGCGTGTTGCCGGCATGAGCCCAACTGGCGTCGTAGGTCCAGTAGGACCTGGGATCCCACGGCTTCTTGTATCGGCCCCGTGTTCGCTCGAACGGGCACGCCCCGTTGTCGGCACAAAAGAGGATCAGCGTGTTGTCGAGGATGCCCTGCTTCTCGAGGCGATCGACCACCCGGCCGACGGTACGGTCCAGCACGTCGACCATCGCGGCGTAGACCTCCATCCGGTCCGCCTCCCACCGTTGCTCCTTCGGCTCCAGGCGACTCCAGGCCGGAATGTGAGACGGTCGCGGGCTCAGCTTCCACTTGGCAGGCAACAGCCCGGTGGCGACCTGTTTCTCGTGTCGTTGCAGTCGCAGACGGTCCCAGCCGATGTCGTAGCGACCGTCGTATTTTCTGACGTCCACTTCGGGAGCCTGCAGCGGGTAGTGCGGTGCGTTGAAAGCGACGTAAAGCAGGAAGGGCTTCTTTCTGTCGGTCGCTTCATCGAGGAACCGCAGCGCGAAGTCGCCGACGGCGTGGGTCGTGTAAAAGGGGCGGCCGCCCAGCGTTTTGGGCACCTGCCACGGTTGGCCATTGAGACGGAAGGTCGCGTCGCCGGTGAAGAAGTTGGTGGCTCCCGAGAGATGGCCCCAGTAACGGTCGAATCCGAAATCGGTTGGCTGGCCGCTGAGGTGCCACTTGCCGACCATCGCCGTGAAGTAGCCGGCCTGTCCCAGGACTTCGGCGATGGTTGATCCGCGGCTGAGCTTTGCTCCACCGGCCTGGTCGCAGTACAGGCCGGTCAACAGCGAGACCCGGGACGAGTGGCACTTGGCGGTGTTGTAGAACTGGGTGAACCGCAATCCCCTGCCGGCCAGGCCGTCGAGCCTGGGAGTGGCGATCTCGCTGCCGTAGCAACCCAGGTCAGCAAAGCCCAGGTCGTCGGCCATGATCACCACGATGTTGGGTCGCTGGGCTGCCGGCGTTGAGGACGCACAGGCTGCTGCCAGTACCGTCGCGATGATCAGGATGTGCCGCATCGAAGGTCGCCTCATCGTTGTTGGTTCCGGGAGCACGCGGTTCAGTGTGGTGAGCGGCCTGGTCACGATCAAGACCCGGTACCGGTGGTGTTGGTGGCATCGAGTGGTCGAACCCGAGTAAAAACGGGGGATGAATGATACAACGATTCCACTGCTGAATGTCTCTGGCACACCCTCGGCCATCGGCGAGGCACACGGGGAAACATTTCGTGACCTCGTGAGGGAACACATTTCCTGCCACAGGGACTGGATCTTCGAGAACTCCGCGGTGCCGATGGATGCCGAGAGCCTGGACGCGACGTGGGAGCCGTGGGTCGAGGCCAACCGGCAGGTGGCCCCGGAACTGGTCGAGGAGATGGAAGGGATTGCCCGTGGTGCGGACGTCCCCTTCGCACACGTTTTCCAGGTCAATTCGCTATTGGACGTCGGCAACCTTCGCTGGATCGACTGCGTGCAACAACTGGTGGGCTGCACCTGTTTTGTGGTGCCTCACGAGGCCGGGACCGGACAGACCCTGTTGGGCCAGACGTATGACCTGGCTGCTTTTCGCCGTCGTTTCAACATCGTGTTGCGGATTCGACCCGACCAGGGGCCCTCGCAACTGGTGTATTCGTTGGCCGGCATGGTGGGCCTGGCAGGGCTCAACGAGCACGGCCTGGGAATCAACATCAATTACCTCTCGAGCAAGGACTGTCAGCCGGGCAAGTTGCACTCGGTGATTGTTCGGCAGGTGCTGGCCGCCACGAACCTCGCCGATGCCGCCGCTGCTCCAACGGCCGGGACACGAGCCGGTGGATCTCACTACCTGGTCGCCGACGATGCCGGGCACGTGGTCAGTGTCGAGACGACCGCCGAGCAATTCGCGTTGTTGTATCCCGACGGGAAGCCCTACGGCCACACCAACCACTACCTCTCCGAATGGCTGCAGCCGCGGCAGGTGATCCGGTCGACGGCCATCGGCAGTTCGATTGCCCGTTACACGGCGCTGCGTCGTTTTCTGCAGCGGGACGACCTGGACCGCGACGCGTTGAAGGCGATGACCGCCGACCACAGTTCCTACCCCCGGTCGATCTGTGCACACGGTGGCCCCGAGGAGCCGGATCATCTGCGCGGCAGTACGATCGCGGCGATGGTGCAGGTGCTGGGCGAGCGGAGCATGCACATCTGTGGCGGCTGCGCCTGCGAGGGCGAGTACCAGGAGATCTCGCTGGAGGGCTGACGGCTACTCGAGCAGTTCACGGACCACGTTGCCGTGGACGTCGGTCAACCGGAAGTCCCGGCCGGCGTAACGGTAGGTCAGCCGTTCGTGATCGAGCCCCATCTGGTGCAGGATCGTGGCGTGCAGGTCGTGCACGTGCACCTTGTCGGTGACGGCCTGGAACCCAAAATCGTCGGTGGCACCGTGGGCCTGTCCCCCCTTCACGCCACCTCCGGCCAACCACATCGTGAAGCCGTAGTGGTTGTGGTCCCGCCCGTCGGTGCCCTTGCCCTCGGTGAGATCGGTGGTGGGTGTTCGTCCGAACTCGCCGCCCCAGACCACCAGCGTGTCTTCCAGGAGCCCCGAGCGGGCCAGGTCGTCGAGCAATGCCGCGATCGGTCGGTCGATGTCGCGACAGAGACTGGCCGCACGTGCGTTGTGGCTGTGGTGCGTGTCCCAGGGCTGGCCGTTGCCGTAATAAAGCTGGACGAAGCGAACTCCGCGTTCCACCAGTCGCCGTGCCAGCAGGCATCCGTTGCCGAATTCCCGCGTTCCGTACGCCTCACGCACCGATTTGCGTTCGCGGGACAGGTCGAATGCGTCGGTCGCGGCGAACTGCATCCGGAAGGCGGTTTCCATCGATTTCAGCCGGGCCGCCAGCAACGGATCCTCACCGCGCCGGACCAGGTGCCGACGGTTGACCTTCCGCATCAACGCCAGTTGCCGCGCCTGGGTGGGCCGATCGAGGTTGGTGTTTCGGAGATAGGGGATCATCTGCTTGGGGTCGAGCGACTTGTGATTGATGTAGGTGCCCTGGTGTTCGGCCGGCAGGAATGCGCTGGTCCACAACACCGAGAACCGTACCGGGCGGCCCGGGCACAGCACCACGTAGCCGGGCAGGTTCTCGTTCTCGGTTCCCAACCCGTAACTCAGCCAACTGCCCATGCTCGGAACCGTTGGCGAGATGGTGCCGTTGTTGATCTGCAGCAGCGCGGGTCCGTGATTGGGGTTGTCGGTGTGCAGGCTGCGAATCACGCACAGGCGATCGGAATGTCGGGACAGGTGTGGCAGCAACTCGCTGATTTCCAGTCCGCTTTCCCCGTGTCGACGGTACCGGAAGGGTGAGGGCATCAGGCCGGCGGTTTGCCGCTCGGTCCGCAACTTCACCGCCTCGGGCCGCTGGCCGGCGTACTTGTGCAGCAGTGGCTTGGGGTCGAACAGGTCGGCCTGGTACGGGCCACCGTTCATGAACAACTGGATCACTCGACGGGCGCGGGGCTGGAAATGGGGCGCGGGAGCCGATCGCACGGCGTCGGCCAGGGCCAGGCTGCCCAGCCCGCCACCCAGCCGCGAGATCATCTGTCGTCGTGAAAGTGGTGTCATGGCGCGTCAGTCAACAAACACGAATTCGTTGCTGCCCAGCATCACCTGGACATACTGGGCCCATCCGCCCGGCCCGGCCGCCGCCAGGAACTCGAGAGCCGTTTGAATCTCGACCGGCTCGGCGCGGCGACCGAAGAGCAGTCGGTGCAGTCGGTCGACGGCATCCCGGGGCTCCGGGCCGTCGGGGATTCGGGCGGCTGTCAGTGTTGCCTGCCGAACGATGAAGGGGCTGTTGAGGACGAAGAGTTGTTGCAGCGGCGTGATGGTACGAATTCGCTTGGGGCTGTGACCTGTCGGAGAGGGGAAGTCGTAGAGTCGCAGCATGGTGTCCAGTTCGCGGCGCTTGATGGTCGAGTACAGGGTGCGACGCCGGTGGGCGGGATCGTCGACGGTCCGGGCGGGACCACCCAGGGACGTGTCGAGTTCGCCACTGGCCGTCAGCATGGCATCCCGCCACGATTCGATCGACAACCGTCGGGGGTTCATCCTCCACAGCCAGCGGTTGTCTGGATCGGTGGCCTGGCCCACGCCGTCGGAACGGCTGAGCTGCCGGTAGGTGCTCGAGAGCACCAGTTCGCGGTGTAGCCACTTCAGCGACCACCCGTTGTGGATGAACCTGTAGGCCAGGTCGTCGAGCAGTCGCGGGTGGGACGGGCGTTCGCCCTGCAGGCCGAAGTTCGAGGGCGTGGTGACAAGGCCACGGCCAAAATGCTGTCGCCAGATCCGGTTGACGATGACACGGGCCGTCAATGCCCCCCCCTGCCGGGGATCGACCAGGGCGTTGGCCAGTTCCAGTCGGCCGCTGCCTTTTTGGAAGGGCCGGGCCTTGCCGGGCGAGAGCACTTCCAGGAATCGTCGTGGGACGATCTTCCCGGGGCTGGATGGGTTGCCCCGGCGATGGATTGCCAGGTCGCGGACATGGCCGAGCCGGTATTCCAGTCGGGTCATGTCCTGTCCGTCGGCCAGCACGAACAGGCTGGCGTCTTCCAGGGAATGTGTGCGCGGGGCATCAAAGTCGGGAGTCGACTTCTTGATCTCGTCGATCTGTGACCGGAGCTTTGCGATCTGTTGTTGCTTGTCCTTGGCGGGCGGGATGCGGAGCGTGACCTGCGTGACGGCTCGCTCGAGTTGGCTGATCCGTCGATCGGCGTCGCGGACCACCCGGGCTCGGTCGGGCGGCAACAGCGGTTGGTCGAACAATCGCGTGCTGGCCAGGACGCCGGCCAGGGCGTAGTAGTCGGCCTGGCTGACCGGATCGAACTTGTGGTCATGACATCTTGCGCACGCCAGGGTGAGTCCCAGGAAGGTGCGACCGATCGTGTCGATCCGTTCCTCCCACTCCTCGGCCACGACGACCTTGATCAGTCCCGGAGCCAGTCGTGGCTCTTTCCAGTACGTGGGCGAGAGGCCCAGGAACCCCAATGCGCGGCGTTGTTCAATGGGCAGTCCGTCGAGTTGATCGGCGGCCAGTTGTCGCCGGACAAACTCGTCGAATGGCAGGTCCGCGTTGATCGCCTCAACGACCCAGTCACGATACCGCCATGCTCCGGCGGTGCTCTTGAGCCAGGATGCGGTGGTGTCTGAATAGCGAGCCAGGTCCAGCCAGTCGCGGGCCCAGTGTTCGCCGTGGTGCGGGTTGGCCAGGAACGTGTCGACCAGGCGTTCGTAGGCATCGGGCCTGGTGTCGGTGACAAACCGGTTGGCCTGCGCGGAGGTCGGCGGAAGTCCCAGCAGATCGAAACTCAGTCGACGGACCAGTGTGCGTCGATCCGCTTCGCCGGACGGGACCAGGCGGTGCTGTTCCAGGCGGGCGTGAACGAAGTGGTCGGTTCGTGTCCGAGCCCAGGCATCGCCCCGTGGTGTGCGAGTCAAAGAGGTGGGTTTCAGCGGTTGGAATGACCAGAAGTTTCGAGCGGTTTTCAGGTCACGGGTTGGTCTCGGCTTGTCGAGTGGACGGTCCTTGGGCAGCGCCGCTCCACGGCGTACCCACTCGACCAGGATCGCGATCTCCGACGCCGGCAACTTGCTCCTGGGTGGCATTTGCAGATCGGCATTGGTGTACCGGACAGCTTCGATCAACAGGCTGGCGTTGGGCCGACCCGGAGCGATCGCGGCTCCCGAGTCACCGCCCCGGCGGATCGCTGCGGACCGATCCAGTTTCAGGCCACCCGCGATCGGCTTGGACTTGTCCGAATGGCACTTGTGGCAGCGACGGATCAGCAGTGGCCGTACCCGCTTCTCGAAGAACTCGAGGTCCTTTGCGGATGGTCCAGGTGCGGCGGTCGCCGGGAGGGGCGAAAGGCCCAGTGACAGGACCACCAGTGCGAGGTTCAGGCGGATGGAGAGCATCACGATTGATTGTCGCTGCACAGGGGACTGTTGCAACTCTCGGCCGGCGACAACGGATTCAGGTCAGCTTCCGGCCATGCCGTCTCCCTGGGAGGGTGACGGCACACGGCCCCACAGTGCAGGCCAACCATCCGGTCGAGGAAAAATCGACTTTCGGCGACTTGTTGGCCTGCAGTGAGTGGGTGGCTGTGGTGTCTTCGCCAGGAATCGGGCTACTCGGCCAGCAGTTTCTCGATCAACTCTTTGAGTGCCTTGGCGTTGGCCGGACCACTGCCCACCTTGGTCATGCGAATTTTCCCCTTCTTGTCGATGACGGTGACGTGAGGAATGCCGCTGACGCCGTAGTACTTCGACAGAGTCGAGTTGGCCGGCTGGATTGCCAGGCGGTGTTTCAGCTTGTGGTACTCGGCAAACTGCTGGACCATTGCCTGTTCGCCCTCGGGTGTCTGGGGCGTGGCGGCTCTGCCGAGCCGGCCGGTCTGATCGTCGAAGCTGTACCGCTTGTAGTAGCTGGTCAGCCCGATCATCACGAAGTCCTTCTTGCCGTACTTCTCTTGCCATTCGATCAGGTGCGGGAAGGTGGCAATGCACGGTCCACACCACACGGCCCAGAAGTCCAGGACGACGACCTTGCCCTTGAGATCTGCATCAGTCAGTGGTGTCCCGTTGATCCAGCTGTCGACTTGCAGGGGAGCGATGTCCTTGCCGTTGAGCGAGAGCAGCTTGCGGGTCGAAGCGATGGTGCGGTCGTATCGCTTCAGTGCCGTCTTGGCCGTGGTGACAGCCTTCAGGGCCGCGGAGGCGGATTCGTCGAGGGCGAGTCCGTCGAGGAATGCGGCGGCGGCTTTCTGCTTGGCCTCGGCCTTGTCCGGCTGGCTGCGAGCCAGGTTCGAGACTTCCTGGGCCGCTTTCTGGCCATACTGCTGAATGGTCCTGGGCTGGTTCGAGTTCTTCTTGAGTGATGCCTGCAGGTCCTCGATCTTGACCCGCGCGAGGGTGATCTTGTCGCGGTAGAAGTCGATGGCTCGCGTGGCCCTGGGAATCAAGGCAACACTCTTGGCATTTTTTGGCTTGGCCTTTTTGACCTCGGCTTCCAGGGCGTTGTTCAACTTCTCGGCGGCATCGACATCCTGGGCGATCAGCCCACGAATGACCCCAAAGGTCTTGCCGAAGAACGCGTTGAGTGCCTTGTCGTTCTCAAGCACGTCGTGGAGCTTGGTGACGTCGACGGCCGGCTTGGCGGATTTGGACTTGGCGTCGTCGGCGGCCATGACCGGTGTCACGAGCACAGCACACAATGCGGCGGTACACAATCGGGACGCAAATCTCATGGGGAAACTCCTGCGGTGTCTCTTGAATGTGAGGGAGATCAGATTGATGCCGGAGGTCCCCACGCCTCAACGGTCCACCTAGTAAAGCAGTCACCGTGTTGACGCACAAACCTTCCATGTGGGGTTGAAATGTTTTCTCGAGGGAATCGAATTCATTTCGTCCTGTTCTCGCCAACTGGAAACGACGCACGCGAGACACGTTGTCCCGATGCTGGAGGAGTGGCGAGATGCTCGCAGCAACCGGCCGAATTCAGCGGGTTTGATGCACCGTGTCTCCGGTGGCCTGCATCCGTGCAATCAACCGGCCGTGAAGTTCACCAACGATTTCTTGAACCGAGGGTGTTTTCGAGGCGATCAGGTTGTTCGCTTCGGCTGGATCCTCTTCCAGGTGATACAACTCGTCTCGGGTCGGATTCAGGAAATCGCGGATGAGTTTCCACTTCCCGTTTGAGATCATTCGCATGTGAGTCCGCGACTGGTGGTGAGTGCTGTACTGGGCGTAGTAGGTGTTGTCCCAGTTGGTTGGTCTCTGCCCCCTGAGTAACGGGGTGATGTCGCGGCCGCGGAGTTTCCAGGCCGCCCGGGTTTTCACTCCGGCCATGGCCAGGATCGTCGGGAACCAATCGAGGTTGGAGACGGTCTGGGTGACGACCGTGCCCGGTTTGATCACGCCCGGCCAACGGATCATCGTGGGGACCTTGATCGAATTGTCGTACATGTTGGGCCGTTGTCCGCGAGGGATGTTTGGCTTGGCCGGCGGTGGTGGTTTCAACACCCAGTGGCCGTTGCCCTTATGCCAGATGCCGTTGTGACCCATGCTGTAGCCATGGTCGGAACTGAAGACCACGATTGTGTTTTGCGAGAGTTCCAGTTCGTCGAGCACCTTCAGCATCCGGCCCACGTTGCGGTCGACACTCCGCACGCTGGCCAGGTACTCGCGCGTCATCCGCTTGACCCGGGGCACGTCCAGGTTCGGGAAGTCGGGGTTGGGGATCGGGACGTCCACGCCCTTGTAGGGTGCCATGTCCTCGGGGGCCACTGGCAACCAGCGGGCGTGCGGTGCGCGGGTGTGCCAGCACAAGAGAAAGGGCTTTCCGGTTCGAGATTTTGCGTGTGACCGAATGAATCCCAGGGCTTCATTGGCCAGGACGTCGGCCGTCAGGCCTTCGAATTTTCGCTTCTTGCCATCCTTCTCCAGCGTCGGGTTGACCGGGCTCCAGCCACCCTGGCGATGTCCCATGAAGTGATCGAACCCGTATCTGGTGGGGTGTTGCTTGTCCTGTCGACCAAGATGCCATTTGCCGATCAGCCCGGTGTGGTAGCCGGCTTTCTGCAACTGGCGTGGCCAGACCGGCAAACCGGGATCCAGGCCCAACTGGGCCTCACGCCCCGGGTGGATCCAGTCGGTGATGCCCACCTCGGTCCCGTACCGGCTGGTCATCAGTGACGCCCGGGACGGGCTGCACACCGGTGTCACCGTGTAGGCGTTGGGCAGGTAGGCTCCCTCGCGGGCGATGCGGTCCATGTGAGGAGTCCTGGCCAGGCTGTTGCCGGAGGCTCCCAGGGCCCAGGGGGCCTGGTCGTCGGTAAAAATGAACAGGATGTTGGGCTGGTCGGCACGGCTGGAAGGGACGCATGCGGCGAGAATCAACACGGCGAAGAGACACCAAGTCTTGTTTGTCATAGAAACTGTCCGGTCTGAACTGGGTCATTGGTCGATAAATAATCATGGCGTCTGGGCGACTGTTGAGGTAGTCGCACCCGCCACAACGTTGACTCGACATTGCAGGTGCTCGAAAACGTGCCTAGAATCTTGCATCGAGGAACATTGATGCGACGTTTGTCTTGCGATTGACTCAACTTTTCCCGGGAGACCTGGTCCATGTTGAAGGTTTTGTTTGGCGACAAGGCGACCAATTGTGCTGGCATGACGCGGCGCAGCGCGTTGCAGGTGGGCGGTCTTGGGTTTGGCGGATTGACGTTGCCGAATCTCTTGTCTGCACGGGCGGCAAGCTCGCCGGAGATCAGCCGTGACACCTCGGTCGTGTGGTTGTGGCTCAATGGCGGACCGACACACATCGAGACCTTCGATCCAAAGATGACGGCTCCGAAAGAGTACCGGAGTGTTTCCGGTGAAGTGAAAACCCGGTTGCCAGGTGTGACGCTGGGAGGTCATTTCGAGGGCATGGCCCAGCAGGCCGACAGGATGACCTTTGTCCGGTCGTTCGTGGTTCCCACCAGCAGTCACAATCGCGGCGCCTTCTGGGTCAACACCGGTTACAAGCAGGGTTCGAATCGTCCGTCGTTGGGTTCGATCACCTCTCGGGTCCGCGGTGCCAATCACCCGGTGTCGGGGATGCCGACTTATCTGCAGATGGGCAAGATTGGTTTCAACACCGATGCCCCGATCATTCCCGGTCCCGCATGGCTGGGTAAGGCCTACGGCCCATTCACTCCCAGTGGGCCGTCTCGCGAAAACATGAACCTGACCACAGAGGTGTCACGCCTGGAAGACCGCCGGTCGCTGTTGAAGGGACTCGACAAGCTCCAGCGAGATGTCGATGCCAACGGCGTGATGGACGGGATTGATGGCATGAACCACCAGGCGTTCAGCCTGATCCTGGGCAAGGCCACCCAGGCCTTTGATCTCAAGAGAGAGGATCCACGGACTGTCGACAAGTACGGTGGTGGACTGGGCCAGTCGCTGTTGACTGCCCGTCGCCTGTGCGAGGTCGGTTGTGGATTCGTGGCGGTCTCGTTGCAGGGATGGGACATGCACGGCAACGTCGCCGGTGGCATGAACAGCCGTGGTCCCCAGGTGGATCGTGCGGTTTCGGCTTTTGTCTCCGACATCCACCAACGCGGACTGGACAAGAACATCCTGCTGGTCATTTCCGGCGAGTTCGGTCGCACGCCGCGGATCAACAAGAACGCCGGTCGAGATCACTGGGGTCCGTTGAGTACGTTGGCCCTGGCTGGTGGAGGCCTGAACATGGGCCAGGTCATCGGCAAGAGTTCCCCCAAGGCCGAGGTGCCTGCCGGGGGCAAGGTGGGGCCCCAGCAACTGATGGCCACCATTTTCCACGTGCTGGGCATCGAGCGAGAGACGTCCTTTGACGATCCCGCCGGACGCCCGATCCCGATGCTGGGGACCGGCCAGCCGATCCGGGGGCTGATCTAGATCACGCGGTCGACATCGACAGCAATGGCCAGTGACCGCCAGTGGTCGCTGGCCATTGGTCATTTGTGTCGTGGCGATGGCCGGATCATTTCTGTCGCTGTTGCTTGTTGCAGTTCTTGTCCTGCGGGACAGCCTTGCCTGTTTTTCCCACCGGGTGAGTGAAGAGGTACTTCCACGCCGATTCGTGGAGATACTTGCCGGCGGGGTCTTTTCGGGCACTGCCTCCGGGGACGACGTCCACGTGTGCCCTCCGGGTGTTGCCGCCGACATCGAAAGTGCTGACCAGTCGACGCGAATGTCCAAAGGGCGATGCGGCCTTGTCGACGTCGACGATGGCTCCGTGCTTGTGCAGTCCCAGCAGTTCCCATGACCGGCAGTAGTGGTCGCCCGACCAGCCGGTGTCCAGGACGTGCGTGAACCCGAAAAACCGGTTGGTGGGAGTGGCCGAGGGCAGTGCCTGCCAGGTCTGGAACTGGTCGCGTGGTCCCGAGAACATCACCACCCGGCTGACTTTCTTGTGGACCGCAAACCGGGCGGCTGTGGTGGAACCATGAGAGATGCCCGCCACGATCACGTTTTCCCATTGCAGGTCGCTGCCATCGGGAGTCAGGAAGCGGTTCCATTGTCCCTGGGGGTTGTGCTTGGCCAACCACATCACGAACTGCCTGGACCGCTCCATCATGCCGTCGGGCCTGGGGATCGAGAGGTTCGGGCTATGGTCCTCGCCGGTGGCCGCCTCGAGTCGTGCGTCGCCCCGGCACATGTTCCCCACCGGGGTCTCGCGGCAGATCTTGCCGAACCAGCGGTTGGCGTAGTGGACCTGGATGGCGTGCAGGCCGTAGCTGGAGAGCCGTTGGAACAGGCCCGGGTTGTGTCGCATCAGCCAGATCACCAGCTTGCCACGCGGGGCGACCCGGGTGTCGACGATCGCCTGCTGCAGGTCCTGCACCTTGCCTCCGCTGGTGAAAACAAAGTCGATCTCGGGGTGCTCCTTGGCTCGTGGGTCGATCTTGCTGGCTCGTTCCGAGAGGGTGTATTGCCGGGGCTTGGGATCGGAGTATTTCCAGGAGACGGTGTTCTTGACGGCGACTTGATTGAGATGGAGTTGAAGAAAACTGAAAACCCGTTTCCCGTTCTGACCGGTGTAGAACTCGGTGCCCCCGTGTTTCGATCCGGCCAGCACGTGCAGTTTGACCGGCCGGTTGGCCTTCCTGTAGGCCCGCTCGATTGCCTGGGATTGGTCCAGCAGGACCGTCTGGTCCATCGCGCCGTGGAAAATTAGCAGTGGAGGATCGTCCGGTGTCACGTGGTAGGCGGCGGACGCCTGCTTTGCCAGTTTCACTTTCTTGTCGGCGCCACCGCCCAGGAGGTTGTACACGACCGATCCCACCTTGTTGGCCCGGGAGGGCTGGGTCTTGCTCCTCAACACGAAATCCGTGGGACCATAAAAGTCCACGACGGCCTGGACGCGGGAGGATTGTTCCAGGTGCCCCCCGGTGGTTCCCTCGAGCATCTTGTTGCCACCAGTGGTTCCCAGCAGTGTCGCCAGGTGGCCGCCCGCGCTGGCACCTGACACCGCGATGCGGTCCACCAGGTAGCCGTGGTCGGCGGCGTGAGCTCGCAGCCACCGGATGGCGCCCTTGCAGTCATGCAACTGGGCCGGAAACTTGGCGACGTTGGAGAGTCGGTAGGAAATACTGGCCACGGTGTAGCCGTACCGGGACAACCACGAGAGGTAGCAGCGGCTCTTTGAGCCTCCCCGCCATCCACCACCGTGGATCCAGACCACCAGTCGAGACCCTTTCGGGGTCTCGGGCAGATGCAGGTCGAGTTTCAGGCTCTGCCCGTTGACGCTGGCAAACTCGATATCCTTGATCATCGTTGGTTCGGCCATCGAGTGGGACGCGGTGCAGGCGAGAACCAGCGGGATGAGCCAGGTGAGTTGTCGGATACGCATGCCGGGTGTGTTCCTGGTGAATAGCGGGGTGTTCTGGTCACTGCATCGGGTGGGCTTCAGCCGACACGATACTTCGCCACGAAATCCTCGTCCAAGGCAATGCCGATGCCCGGTCCCTCGGGCGGGCGAACACGGCCGTTGTTGTCACGAACCTGTTCGAAGATTCCCAGCGGCTCGGTCAACAACCGCTCGTGAAACAGGTTGGGGGTCGTGTCGTATTCGAGCATCGGTTCGAACTGTTTCAGGCCGCCCGGGAGATCGGGAAGGACCGAGACCAGGTGCATGTCGACGGCGACCAGCACGTCGGAGCCCCAGACGTGCGGGATGACGGGGGTGCCGAAGGCGTGGGCCATCGACAGGATCTTCATGAACTCGCTGATGCCGCCGGTGGCGGCGACCTCCGGTTGCAGGATGTCCACCGAGCGGCGACAGAGCAGTTCGCGGTGTCCGAACCGCGTCCATTCGGCTTCGCCGCCGGCGATGTGAATTCCCGGCAGTGCGTCGCGGACCAGCCTGTAGCCGTCGTAATCCTCGGGCATCACGGGCTCTTCGAACCAGTAATAGTCCAGGTCTCGCAGTGCCAGCCCGAGTTGGATGGCCTCGCCGACGGTGTAGGCGTGGTTGACGTCGGCCATCAGCTTGAAACCCTCGCCCGCGCCGCGCCGCACGGCCTCGGCCAACTCGATATCACGGTCCACGCCCAGGCCGAGTTTCATCTTCGACGCGGTGAATCCTCTTTCGACGATGGCGGCCACTTCTTTTTCAAAGATCTCGGCCAGGTCATCCCGCTTGCGGAACATCATCCCGTAACCGTAGGCGACGAAATCGTCGCGAGCCCTGCCGCCGAGCAGTTGGTGCAGGGGCTGGGAGGTGGCTTTGCCGAGAATATCCCACAGGGCGATGTCGACACCCGAGAGGCAGCAGATGGGCATGCCCTTCTGGCCGTGGTCACGGACGGTGTTGTAGATGTCGTGCCAGATGACGTTGATGTCGAGCGGATTGCGGCCGACCAGTCGTGGAGCGATCACGTGCTGGAGAATGGCCTGGTTGGCGAAGGCGAAGTTCCCGGCTCCGAAGATCTCGCCGATGCCGGTCAATCCGTCGTCGGTGTGCACCAGCACCAGGTGAGCCGTCCGCTTGTCGTAGTACCCCTGGGAGAACCCAAGCTCCTCCTGCATGTCGTGCTGCAGGATGATCGATTCGATTTCGGTGATGCGCATCGGGAGTGATCCGTTCGCGTGGTTCGCGGGTCGGCGGCGTTTCAGCCAATCAACTCGGGAACGACATGACCACCGTGGACCAGCGGCCAGAGACGTCCCTGCCGGTCGGCGATCTCCTGCTCGTGGTCGATGCCCAGCAGGTGGTAGGCGGTGGCCAGAATGTCCTTGGGCGAAAGCGGTCGTTCGGTCGGGTAGGCGGCGATCTCGTCGGACGCCCCAATCAGGGTGCCCGGCCGAATGCCGGCTCCGGCGAACAACTGGCTGTAGACTTCCGACCAGTGGCCGCGGCCCGGTCCCTTGGAGGTGTTGTAGAATTTCGGCGTGCGACCGTGTTCGCTGAGACACAACACCAGCGTGTCGTCGAGCATGCCTCGCTGTTCGAGGTCCAGGATCAGGGCCGAGTAGGCCCGGTCGAAACCGGGCAGCAGCATCTTTCGCATGCGCGGGTGATGGTCGTGGTGCGTGTCCCAGCTCTCGTCGGATCGTTCCCATTCGTCCCAGAGCACCGTGACAAGTTTCACGTCGTTCTCGATCAATCGACGGGCCGAGAGGCAGGACTGGCCGAAGAGATTCATGCCGTAACGTTCACGAACCTTGGCGGGTTCGTCCTGGATGTCCAGTCCGCGTCGCAACTTGTTCGAGGCGGCCACCGAAAATGCCCGGTCACGGGTCCGCTGGTAACTCTGGACAGATGATGCGGAGTCCATCCAGCGGACCTGGTCTTCGAGTTGCCCCAACAGGGACCGGCGGCGGTTGAGGATATCGAGTGTCAGGCCGGGGACGTGGCGTTCGCTGAAGGAAAAACGGCCCTCGGGTGTGACTTCCAGGTACGGGTCTCCCTGCGGCATCTCGCCCCGGAATTCTCCCCAGACCGGGTCGTAGGACGCGCCCAGGAAACCGCCGAACGTGCCGGCTCGCTTGTTGGGTCCCGAGCGAGTGCTTTGCACCCAGGGGAGCCCGACACTGACCGGGGGCCTGTAGTCACGGCCGGTCCGGTTGGTTCTCTCGTCCAGGAAATCCAGCACACCACCAAAAAACGGCCAGTGGTCCGGGTGTCGCTGCCGACCCTCGAGGTTTGTCGTTTCGAGATTGCCGGTCAACGTGTAGGCGGCATTGTGGAGCGGCCACGGGTGTGACATCGATCGGATCACCGTGCAACGATCCAGCACTTTCGAGGTCATTGGCAGCAGGTCGTTGATCCGCACTCCGGGCAACCTGGTGTCGATGGTCCCGAACTCACCGCGAATCTCCTCGGGAGCCTCGGGCTTGGGGTCGAACGTATCGAGCTGGCTCCAGGCTCCGTAGATGTATAAGAGGATGCAGTTCTTGGCGCGGCCGAAGGTCGATTCCAGTCCGGCTGGTGCTGTCGGTTTTGCAGCCGGTGCGATGGAACCACCGGCCAGCGAGCCGGCCAGCCCGAGTCCTCCCACCCGCAGCATCTCGCGGCGGTTCAATCCACCCCGGCCGTGGTGGGTCAGCGATCGTCCGGTGCCAAGAATTCGAAGCATGGGATCGTGGTCGCGGGGAGATGTGAGAAGACCCCAGCCTATCGCAGAGACGGAACGGGGGTCAATTGGGACGCGTTGAACTCGCTGGGTTTCAGGTCAATAGCCACTGAAGAAAAAGAAACGGGGTGAGCACCACGAGCGGAAGGACGACATAACTGATCAACAGGATCTCGAGATACCTGAGAGCCAATCCGAGGTCGAATTTGTGATCAGGATGATCGGTGTGCTCCTCAAGGGGAATTGGCTTGGGTTTTGCAATTATCCGGCTGTCGTCCTCGATGTGGGCGACGAAGGGGCCATCGTCAGGATCGTCTCCGGACTTGAGCCAATCACATGGGACAGATGGCCCGAAGAGCCGATCGACCACGGCAATATCCTCCGATCGGCCACAGCGGATGTAACGAAGCCCCTTCGACTCGAGTGTTCGGACAAACCAGTGGACACCCTGAGGACCCATGAATCCAACCCGGGTGATGTAGCGATCGCTGCAAAAAGTCAGGTAGGGACCGCTGTGTTCGTAGGCCGCGATCCCTCCCGGAAATTTCTCTTCGAGAACTTTTCGAGTGACGATG
Organism: Planctomycetaceae bacterium; assembly: GCA_002724415.1. Taxonomy (GTDB): domain Bacteria; phylum Planctomycetota; class Planctomycetia; order Planctomycetales; family Planctomycetaceae; genus UBA8437. Next base: position 2,350 of record PBOU01000137.1, on the reverse strand, counting down.
ACGTTGATGTATTCGATCATGACTGGCATGAGCGTTTTCCTGGAATGGGTAGAGAGCGAGTGAATTGGCGGTCCGTGTTTTGATGTCTATCGGGGTGGTTGGAGATCGTTGACCATTTTCTTGATGGTCATGGCCAGTCCGGTGACGTCGAACCGATTGTGGTTCAGCACACTTGTCCATTTGCCTTTGGCACGGGGAGTCAACCGGGTGAAGTCGTTCTTCCGCTCCAGTTGTCCGAGAATCGTTCGCAACCAGGTCGTGACCTTGCCACTGCCGTACTTTCCGGGGGGAGTCACATCGGCCAGTTTGGCGAAGTCGGTCAGACGGTTTCCTTCTCGAGCGAACCAACGGTTCCTCAAATGGTTCTTGGTCGAGTTTCGCCATCGCTTGAGATTGGATCGGACCTGTTTTGCGACAGGGCGATGGATCTTCCAACGCCAGCTCTTGGCGATCTTCAGAGCGTTGACGTATCGGTTAGCGGGCAATGGAATGCCCAGTGCTTCCAGAGTGGTGGATTCTGCGGTCGAAAACGCGACGACCAGTCTGTCTTCATCCACCGCTCGTTCGACCAGTTGCTTGAGCCAACGGTGAAGATCAACGGACTCCAGGTCCTTGTGTTTGGCGGCCTGTCGGAGCCGAGGGTCAAAGACGACCTGTTCGAAGTGTTCGTCAAACTGAACACCGGCCAGGATGGGAGGTCCATTCTTGAAGCTCTCGAAGTCCAGGAAGATGGCTCGTTCGAGACGCCCATCCGAGAGTTGTTTCCAGGCGGCTGGTTTGCGGTTTCGTCGGGTTCTGTTGCGGGTCATTTCGCGTCTCCTTGAAACGGGTGAAAATAGGCGTTCGGATTTTGCCGTCGCCCTCTACCCGTTAATTAACGCGGCCGCGCATGCACGCGTGCGTGCGTGTACACGCGAGGAACCCGACGTTTCTTCAGCCGAAAAAACGCTCGAGTTGATGACGCCTGAACCGGCCTGACCCCGGTGGTTTGTAGATCCCGAACTACAACCAGTCGGTGAACTTGGTGCGGAGCATCGGCGAGTCCATCCACGATGTGTCCGGTTCGGGAAGCGCCATCGCCTGGGTGACCGTCAGCCAACCGTTGGGCAGCGGCTTGCACGTGGGGTACCCCTTGCGGGTGATCCAGCAGATCTCGCCGCGTTCCTCGCAGGCCTGCCCGACCGACAGCGTGGCGCGGGCGTCCTGGGCCACGTAGTCCAGGATCTCGTCATACAGCCCCTCGGCCCACATGTTGGGCGCCAGCTTCTGGGCTTCGCTGGAGGACTTGCCCGGCAATCCCATGCCTTCGGCGGCCTTGCCCAGGCCAATCGGGTAGCCCAGTTGACAAAAGACGTGAAACATCATGTCCACGTGGTGCCTGGCCAATTGCTTGCACTCCTCGACCAGTCCCGATTCCTCGCCCAGGATGTCGAAGTCAAATCCGAGTCCGTTCCAGGTCAAGATGGTGGCACCCTGGGAACTGGCGTCCACCAGGAAGTGGACGAGTTCAACCACCTCTCTGGTGTTCATCCGGGGCGACGGTGTCCCCTCGGCGGTCTTCCCGTGCCACGTGCGCGGTTCGTCCTCCTCGCTGGAGAGTGTCGCGGCACAGGTGATTCCCAGCGGCCGGTGCGATTTCAGGTCACCCACCGGGCCGTCGATGATCTTGGCCGTCTCGAGATCGAAAGCGATGTAGTGTTGAGGCATGCTCTTTGTCGCCAGAAATCCAGGAGCGGTGAATATGGCCACCGGAGATCAACTGGTGCCTGGCGAAGTCGAATTGATCACCAGGTCAGCGAACCCCTGCTTTGGCCGAAGGACTCCGTCTCGAGTCCCGCATTGTTGAGCATCGTAACGAACAGATCGCACAGCGGTGTGTTTTTCTTCTTCTCCCGGGCAATGTAGCGGACGTGTTTGAACTCGCCGTCGGCCAGGAAGATCGGCAGATTGCGTGCGTGGTGGGCGTTGCCGTTGCCGGTCACATCCTCGATCTGGGGGACCACGAAGTGGTCCTGGATCATGACGCTGACGACCCGGCTGGAATCGGTCTGCACGATCAGAGGGACAAGATCCACAGGATCAGGGGGCGTTTCATGTCGAGAAACATGCGTACCCGAGACACAGCCAATCTTAGCAGTTGGCATTTGCGCTGAAGACGAATGCACCAGGGTATTCGGGTGAACCTCACCGATCTTGTCAGAAACCCGGTTCGCCTGGCACAAAAAGAACTTTGTCAGGAAAGGACATAAAACGCGACACCATAAGGTGGCAGCTTGTCGCGGAGCGTGAACTGCTGTGGTCCGGACCGCTGCAGTTTCACTGTCTGTTTCCGGTGTTCGTCCCGGGCATC
>PBOU01000136.1 GCA_002724415.1 Planctomycetaceae bacterium | reverse complement strand
CTTGATGTAGGCTGCCATGGTCTGTCTCCTTCTGCGAAGTACTGGTTGTGTCGTGATTGTTCCGGAGCGTCCGTCGTTCCGGGCGAGTCACAAACTTGTGTTATTGGCCGTGTGTGTTGTCCATGTCACTTGTTTGAACTCTTGTTACTAAGGTTCTCGTGACCTGGTGAAAAGTGTTGCGTGGAATCCTGAAAAAACGTGTGTTTTTTTGGATCACTTGTCGGCAGACAATTCGTATTGGAATTGTCCATCCTTGTTGACACCGACGTTGACCTCGGTGATCGCGTGGCCCTCGGCCATGTGGGCCAGGAACTCTCCGGCGAGTTCCGGCAACAGGGTGCGGGACAGGATGTGGTCGACGTTCCGGGCTCCGGTGTCGACCTCGGTGCAACGCTGGGCGACGCTTTCGACCAGGTCGGGAGTGTACGTCAACGCGGCGTTGTAGTTGTCGCGGACACGTTGCACGATCTTGCCAAGTTTCAGTTCGATGATCGTTTTCATGACGTCATCGCTGAGCGGGTAGTAGGGCAGAACGGTCAATCGCCCGATGAACGCGGGTTTGAAGGTCTTGAGCAGTTCATCGTGGAGGGCCTTGGCCAGTCCCTCGGGATCTGGCCGGGTCTCGGGGTCACCGCAGAGGCTCATGACCAGGTCGGTGCCCGCGTTGGATGTCATGATGATCAGCGTGTTCTTGAAATCGATATCGCGACCTTCGCCATCGGTGAGCGTGCCCTTGTCGAACACCTGGTAGAACACGTCCTGAACGCCCGGATGGGCCTTTTCCATTTCGTCTAGCAGCACGACGCTGTATGGCTTGCGTCGGACCGCCTCGGTCAGGACGCCACCCTCGCCGTAACCGACGTATCCGGGAGGTGATCCCATCAACAGCGAGACCTTGTGCTCCTCCTTGAACTCGGACATGTTGATCGTGGTCATGTTCTGCTCGCCGCCGTAGAGGAGATTGGCGAGCGTGATGGCGGTTTCGGTCTTCCCGACGCCGCTGGGTCCGGCCAGCAGGAACACGCCGATCGGTGTTCGCGGGTCGCTGAGCTTGGCACGGGAGGTCTGGATTTTCTGGGCGATGGCCTCCAGGGCGTGTGACTGCCCGATGATCGAGGCCTCCATCTGGCTTTCCATCGAGAGGACGGTGTTGATCTCGTTGGAGACCATGCGGCCGACCGGGATCCCGGTCCACCCCGAGACGACATCGGCGACGGCCTGGGAATCGACGCAGACCTGGATCAGAGGATCCTCGCCCTGGAGTTCGAGCAGTTGCTCGGAGAGTTGACCGAGTTCGTTTCGCAACTGGTCCTGGTCCTCCTGGCTGGCGGGGGCGGTTGGCTCCTCGCTGTCTTCCGTTTCGGTGTCCTGGGCCTCGTTGCTGTCGCCGCCGATTCCGGCGCCGGATTCCAGTTTCGAACGGATGACACGGATGTCGTCGACGAGTTGCTTCTCCTTGACGAACCGTTCCTCGAGTTCCTCCAGTTCCTTCTCGGCGTCGACACGTTGTTGTGTGATTTGTTCAACCCGTTCGTCGTGGTCGGCCCCGGTGACCTGTTCGCGTGCGAGGATTTCGAGCGAGACGCCGAGTTGTTCGATTTGCCGCCGCAGGTCCTCGATTCGCGGTGGGGTGGCCGAGTGTCCGATGGCGACCCGGGCACAGGCGGTGTCGAGCAGGCTGACCGACTTGTCTGGCAATTGCCGCCCGGTGATGTAACGGTGCGAGAGTCTCACCGCGTCGGTGACCGCTTCATCAAGCACTCGCACGTTGTGGTGATTTTCGAGAGTCTCGACGAGTCCCTGCATCATCTGGACGGCCGCGTCCTCGCTGGGTTCCTCGACCTTGACGACCTGGAACCGTCGGGCCAGCGCGGCATCGCGTTCGAAGTATTTCTTGTATTCCGCCCAGGTGGTCGCGGCGATCGTGCGGAGTTCGCCGCGTGCCAGGGCAGGTTTCAACAGGTTGGCCGCATCTCCCTGTCCGGCCTGTCCTCCGGCACCGATCATGGTGTGTGCTTCATCGATGAAGAGGATGATGGGAATCGGGGAGCTCTTGACCTCGGCGATCACCGACTTCAACCGGTTCTCGAATTCGCCCTTGATCCCGGCACCGGCCTGCAGCAGCGACAGGTCCAGGGACTTGATGGCGACATTCTGGAGTGCTGGCGGGACATCACCGGCGGCGATCCGCAGCGCGAAGCCCTCGACGACCGCGGTCTTTCCGACACCGGCCTCACCGGTGAGGATGGGGTTGTTCTGTCGACGCCGGGTCAGGATGTCAACGATCTGTCGAATCTCGGGGTCTCGTCCCAGTACCGGGTCGATCTCGCCATTGCGGGCCCGTTCGGTGAGATCGATGGTGAATTGACCGAGTCCCGGTGCTCCGGCGGCTGCGGCACCCGGTTGAGCGGTCGTTCCGGTGGTCTCCTCGCCGGCGTCACCATCCGATTCCGCACTGTTGGCAATGATGTTGGGCAGGTCCTGGCGGAGCGATTCGACCGAGATTTTTTCGAGTTCCGAGGACATCGATTCGGCGATTCTCGAGAGTCCCTCGTCGGCCAGCAGGGCGCACAACAGGTGTCCGGAACGAGCGCGTGCGGAGGAGAATTCGACCGAGGCGATCAGCCACGATTCGCGGACCAGTTGTACGATGTTGGGCGAGAGCGCGGGGGCATCGGCGTTTCCGGTCTTCTTGCGGTCGATCGCCGACGTCAGGTCGCTGGCCAGCCGGGATTCATCGATCTCGAAATGACGCAGGATGGCCGAGATGTCGTTGTTGGGAATCTCCAGCAGCTTGACCAGCCAATGTTCCACTTCGACATTGTAGTTGGTCCGGGACAGGCAGAGCCCGGCGGCGGCTTCGAGCGTGGCTCGACACGTGTCGTTCAGCTTGCTCACCAGGGATTTCAGATTCACCTGCATCGCGGCATCCTCTTAAAAGCGGCTCGTGGCCTGATCAAAGAGACAATACTAGAGAGTGGTCGCGTGATGATGCGAGGGACCACCCTCGTGTCGAAACACGGCGTCGCCGGCATCATGTTTGGGGGTCTCCGTGGTCATCCACGTGTTCCATCCCAGTCGGGAGTCGCCTCCCAGTTGGATGCGCGGGACGTCCTCGCGTTGCAGGATCAACTGCACGTCAAAATCGAACTCGGGACCGGCGTAGGTCCGCACCAACTGGGCCAATCTCACAAGGGCCTCGCTGCCCGGCATGAATTGATCGAAGGCTGACCGGGGCAACGGTCCCAGTTGCACGCGGAACATGTTCTCGACGCTCCAGACCCGGTCTCCCACGATCAGGTCGGTGCCGAGGCTGCAGTTGAGTCCGTCAGGGTGGCCGGCGTCGGGCATGCGTGATTGGGCAGACCGGTCCAGGTAGAGCCACTGGCCATGGAACTGCTCGATCCGGACGGGCAGTTCGAAATAGTCCTGCAACAGGTCCTCCAGAGAGACCACGTTGCGAGGCGAATGAGCGAAATGGCCGCCGTAGTAGAGGAGGGCCTCGTCGTCGACATCGAGCCGGCCCCTGATCCTGCTGGCTCCCATGCCCAGCAGGCTGAAGAGAGCCCCGGTGAAAGCGTCCGTCGCATCCGGGGATGTTCCGCTGTGGGCCCGCTCGTAGACCAGTGGGAAGCGATATTTTTCCCACGCCCTGTAGAACAGGGAAATCATGCGGTGGTTGAAGAGGTCCAGGTAGTCCTGCAGCGAGTGGTCTCGCTGTCGATTGCGATCGATGATCAGTGATGTGAGGTGGTGGGGCAGGACGCCGGCGGGCCCGGTCAAGCCCATGAAGGAGACCGTCATTTCCGTCAGCGGCGAGGTGCTCTCGTCGGTGTCCTTCAGCGTGAGCTGGTGCACGGCTCCCGGAGGAAACGAGTGGGATTGGTAGACGGAGAACCTGGTGATCTCGGAATTGGCCGGACCGTCGTGGCCGATACTGGGGCGAGGTTCCTGGTCCCCGGATCTCGCGGTTTCCTCGGCAAACCGGTCCAGCAGTCGGACGGCCTGGAAGAAGTCGAAACGGTAAGGTTCCTCGGCCAGTTGGCTGATCAGAGGAGTTCTTTGTCGCCGGCTCGCGGTGGCCATGCTTTCAGGACTCCTTCTCGCTTGTTTGTTGTCGCGACCAGCTTCGAGAACGAGTTGATCGAACAGTACAGGCCCAAAAATCGTTCCAGGACCGCTGCAAACAGAAACACCCCGCTGCCGACAAATCGCTCCTCGTCAAAATCGACGGTGACTTCCAGGCCCCGGCACAGTCCGCCCGAGACTCCGCTGTTGCTGCGGCCGACGATCCGTCGCGTGGAGACGCTGGTGATGCCGTCGATCATCGACCGGGTCTCTTCGGAATGGGTCGCATCGTAGACGGTCAGGATTTCCCGCAACACGTCCGCTCCCTGTTCGTAGTCGTGAAGCGAGAGGTGGTTGAGCGACAGTTGAGAGACCATTCGCCACATGGCGCCGTGTCGCAGCGGTGGGCGATAGGTTGGTGTCGGAGGAGTGAGATACTCGATGGACTCGATGGGCTCGCCACCCAACGCCTGCAACTTGGATTGGCCGCCGCCAAAGGGCAGCCGGTGCGGCAGGTCGCGATTCATGCATGTGGTTTCGACATCGAGAGTCCAATCGGATGCCTGGGACGGGGAGAGTTCGAGATCGACCAGCTTGAGCATCACTTCGGTGCCGTGGTCCGGCTCGGGGCCGGTGGCATTGGCCGGTTTCCGAGACGACTGCCAGAAGGTCTGCTGTGGTGTGCCGGAGGAGGCGTGCTTGAAGGAAAAGAACGGTTGATACTCGACCACCTCGTTCTGCGGCGAGGTGGCAGTGACCCGGTCGACCGAGTAGACCTCCATGGCCATCGGCCTCCGTGCATCCGGTACGACGCGGTATTCGGAGTCGCTGTGGGTCAGCCGGATGGGCTCGGCCCGCTGCTGGAACAGGTTGATGATTGGCGTGCAGCCCAGTTGAAAGGTGTCGCTGGAGACGTGTTGCTCCAACTCGTCCTGGCCACGGTCCAGGTACAGGGTGATGTCCACCGTTCGTCCGAGGTTCGCGCGGGTCTCGGGCGAGAGTCCTTTCAGTGAGAGGTCGAAGAACAGGAGTTTTTCCGGGAACACGAAGTACTCGCTCAGTAGCCGGTAACCGACGAACGAGCGACTCGAAAACGGCAGCAGGCCATCGTCTCGACCGAAGCCCACCGGGGTGACGCAGTCCGGGCCAAGTAGTGCCGTGTCGGTGTCATTCTCTGGATCGACCACGGCCACACCGAGCAGGTTGTTGAAGATCAACTCGTAGAGTGGATAAACGTGCTGCGGCTGGGCCTTGAGAAAGAACCGAACCGAGTCGAGTTCGAGTTGTCCCACCTGCACCTCCGGGGACCAGCAGGACAACTGCAGCCGGATGATGGCGTTGGTCTTGGAGGTGAATGGCGTCTGGGGAGCCTGGAATGGGGGGCCGTCCAGCGACGCGGAGGTGACGTCCAGTGGCCAGAGCGTGACCGGGTAACACGTCTGGAATCGGCAGGGTTCACCATCGATCGGATCGGTTTCGATGGGTGTTCCGACCGGCTGGTGGTACCCGGAGGTCAATTCCGCCTGGGCCCGGTCGAGGGTCATCCTGGCAATGGCCATCGACGGAGTCGGGGCCAGCATATGAGGATACAGGACATCAAGCAGGGCGTGGGTGAGTTCGGGGAAATCGTCGTCGAGCTTGAACCGGGTTCGCGCGTTGAGGTACGCGAAAGCCTCGATCATTCGTTCGACATGGGGATCCTGCGTTCCCTCGGCACCCAGTCGCAGTCGCCCGGCGATCTTGGGATGCTTCTGGGCGAACTCGGCCCCCAGCGTCCGGATGAACGCGAGTTCGCGTTGGTAATAGGGGAGCAGTTCTTCGCTCATTGGTTCCCACCCACAACCTCGAAATCTCCGGTCGACGTTTTCAGCGTGGTGTCAAAGACGACCGGTTCCACGACCGGTTCGGCGTGCAGCATGGCGTCAATGCGGAACCGGAGGGTGCGATCCAGCGAATCGGCATTGGTGATCAATTCGACCCGGACCTTGGAGAACCTGGGTTCAAACCGCCTGATGACCGCTTCGAGAATTGACCGGAGTTCGTCCTGTGTGTTGGCGGAGGCAAAGCGGATTCCCGTGAAATCAGGAATCCCGTAATTGACCAGGGACGTTTCGAGTTCCTCAAGATTGGGCGGCCATGAGACACACCGCCACCGGGTGTTGAGCAGGTTTTCCAGGTCGCGACGCACACTCAGCTTCATCTCGCGCAGCACCTGGTGCCGTTGCTTGACGGCTTCTCGCTGGTTGCCCGGTTCATCGTCCAGGAGCCGGTCGAGCAGCGAGGGGGTCAGTTGTTGATCGCGATCAATCGGTGGCATTGTCGGGGGCGATTGTCAGGTTCTTGATTTGGAGGATCGGCAGAACGTTTTCGCCCACCAGGAGTTCGCGTTGTCCGATGCCACGCACCGGGCCGGTCTCGCCGTCGGTCCACTCGGTTGCGAGTCCCAGCCGAAGCCGATCGTCGGCCTGTTCGTGGCTGCCGGCATACATCACCGGCAGGTAGACGTCTCCGTCAGGCCCCCCCTCGACAACCATGTGGGCCGGTTGCCACAGGAGGTCCAGGGATCTCTCGGGCTGTCGAAGATCCAGGGCGCGGATCTGGTCCAGCGGCACCCAGTAATACTTCCCGTTGCTGGTGATCGTTTCCAGGAAACCGGAGGTCAGGTCGTCGAGGTCCCGCAGGTCGTCAAAGGCGTCGTCGTTGCAGGTGCCGCTGACTCGTGGTCGCAGTTCCTCGGCCTGTCCGAGCAGGTCGGCAGCCTCCGACAGCTTGTCTTCCCTCAGGCAGACGAGGGCTTCCAGGTGCCGTTGCATGTGCATCGAGGGTTCCTGCAACAATTCGGGAAGTCGGCCTTCCTGGAAGCACTGTTGCCTGGCTTGTTCGCCGCGAATCAGGTGTCGCACCAGGGCGGCTCCGACCGCGGCCGCCGGGTCCTGTTGACCAATTGCATCGAGGTGACTGTCGGCTCGCTCCAGTTCTCCGGCGAAGCACAACAATTGGGCCATCAGGCTCCGTGACGACGTGTCGGTCGGATCCTTCTTGACCGCTTCGGTGGCTGTGTTGATCGCCTCGGTCAGGTCTCCAGCCTGAAAATGTTCTACCGGCGTCATGTCGAGTTCTTCCTGGAAGTTGCTTGAAAATTCACTGGCTGGCCCGGGGCGGTGTTGCTGCCCGGGTTTTGCCGTTTAGCCGCTTGATGTTGTTGCCAATTCGGTTGTCAGGCGAACCGATGCCGTGAGGTCATCGAGTTCGTAGTGTGGCCAGAGGTGGGCGACACACTCGAACTTGCCCGGCTGGCCGGGGATCTCTCGGACGTTGACATTGGCCTCGCGAAGTGGGAACCGGGACTTGACCTCCGCCGTGGCTTCCTGGTCGACGGTGACATATTGTACGAGCCAATCCTGCAGGAGTCGTTCGCAGTCGTCCGCCTCGATGGCCATGCCCAGTTTCTCTCGGGCAAGCACCTTCAGGTAGTGGGCGAATCGTGATACGCAGAGGGTGTACTGCAGCATGCCGGTCATGCGGGCGTTGATCGTGGCCGCTTCCCGGTCATAGACCTTGGGTTTTTGGACCGAGCCGTTGCTGTAGAACGCCGAGAAGTCGGTGTCCTTGCAGTGGCACAGCGGAATGAACCCCAGTTCATTGAGCGATTTTTCGAGTTCATCGGTGACCACCACGTCGGTCGACGACTTGGGCACGAGGTTCTGTTTGTCCGTCGAGAACGAATGTGCCGGGAGGTCGGTGATCAGTCCACCTCCCGATGTGTCACGTTGAACCCCGCGGATATCGGCCAGCCAGCCTGATTCGGCAAACGAGTGGATCAGAACACCGGCGAACGCGTAGGCGGCGTTGCCCCAGAGGTAACCGCTGCGGTCCGGACCGTCGACGTCCTCGTGGAACCGGAAACCATCGACTCGCGGTCGGCCGTGGTTGTCCGGTTGAAGGTCCTCGTAGGGCAACCGGGAGAGGACCCGGGGCATGGTCAATCCAACGAATCGGGAATCCTCGTCCTCGTCGCGGAATCGTCGCCAGTGAATGAATTCCTTTTGTTCGAAGATCCGCTGGAGGTTGATCGGACGCTCGAGTCCCTGGAACTCGTCCAGTCCGAACATCGTCGGAGCCGCTGCGGCGATGAAGGGAGCGAAGGCGGCAGCGGCAGATTGGGCAATGCCACCGAGTGTCGCCATGTCTTCGACCGACGGGCCGATCTCGTAGTCGCCGATCAACACGCTGAACGGTTCACCGCCGGCGACTCCGAATTCTCCACTGTAGACCTTGCGGAACAATTCGCTGCGATCGAACTCCACGGCCTTGCGTTGATCGTTGGACAGGTCTTTCCAGGACGCGGAGAGCATCCGGACCTTGACGTTGCGACCGTCCTCGAGTTGACTCACCACGTACCGCAGCCCACGCCAGGACGCTTCGAGTTTCTGGAAGCGGGGATGATGGATGATGGCGTTGACCTGGTCGGACAAGGCTGTGTCAACCAGTGCGATGGCCCGACCCAGCAATCGCACCAGGTCGGATTTGTCGCGGGGGATCTGGGGGCCGAGCCAGTGAGAGAGGGTCTCGATCAACGATTCCCCCTTGAGGAAACCGTCCAGTTGTCCGGTGAGAACGGACGTCGGCGGAGCCGTACTGGCCGTTTCTGTGCCGGAGACCTGTCCCGAGGAGATCGTCTCGGCGATCACCATCTCGATTAACCGGGAAGCGGCGTCGGCCGACCAGGGAGCCTGGTCGGCCGTTACCGTGCCGCTTGTCGATTCTCCTGCGGCCACCGGTTGGTTCGCCGCAAAACCCGCGCTCATCGGGGATTACCCACCCATCTTCGGGATCCGGGCGACCATTCGCATCGATGCGGTCAACTCCTCCATCTGCAGCCAGGGCCGCAAGTGCAGGACGGCGTTGTAGGAACCCGGTGCTCCAGGGATTTCCTTGACCTCAACCTGTGCCTCTCGCAATGGGTACTTGGCCCGTTGCTCGGGAGCCGGGTTGGAGTCGGCCGACACGAAGTTGTGGATCCACCGGTCGAGGAATGCCTGGCAGTCCTCGGCCTCCATGAACGAACCGATCTTGTCGCGACCGATCACCTTGACGAAGTGGGTGAATCGGGACGTCGCCATGATGTATGGCAGCCGGGCCGAGATCGCCGCGTTGGCTGTCGCTTCCGGGCGATCGTACTTCTTGGGCTTCTGCACCGACTGGGCACCGAAGAACACGGCGTAATCGGTGTTCTTGTAGTGGCACAACGGCAGGAAACCCAGGTCGCTGAGTTCTTTCTCGCGACGATCGGTGATGGCCAACTCGGTGGGACACTTCAGGTCGGTGTCACCATCGTCGGACTGGAAGACGTGAGCCGGCAGGCCCTCGACCTTTCCACCACCCTCGGCGCCACGGATGGCCGTGCAGAATCCGGTCTGGGCGAACGCATCGGTCAGCCGTGTTCCGAGCACGTAGGCCGCGTTCATCCAGCAGTATTCCTCGTGGCCAACACTCTTGGCCGAACCATCCTCGTTGAGTGCGACTTCCTCGTAATCGAAGTCGTCGACGGGCTTGGTGTTCGCCCCGTAGGGGAGGCGGGCCAGGACCCGGGGCATCGCCAGTGTGACGAACCGTGCATCCTCCGACTCTCGGAAGGAACGCCAGGGGGCGTACTCGGGCGTGTCGAAGATCTTGGCCAGGTCACGTGGCTGGGCCAGGTCGGTGTAGCTGTCCAGGCCGAACAGTTTCGGCGAGGCGGCCGAGAGAAACGGGCAAAAGGCCGCAGCGGCCACGTTGGACATCTTGCTCATCAGCTCGATGTCTTCCGGGTGGTTCTCGAACTCGTAGTCACCGATCAACGCCCCGTAGGGTTCGCCGCCGGGTGTTCCGAACTCGTTTTCATACAGCTTCTTGAAGACCTGGCTCTGGTCGAATTCGACGGCCTTGTCGACGTCCTTGAACAGTTCCTTCTTCGAAACATTCAGCATCCGGATCTTGAGACCAGTGCCGGTTTCGCTGTTCATCACCAGGTGGTTCAGCCCACGCCAACTGCCCTCCAGCTTCTGGAAGGCCTCCGAGTGCATCACCGCAGCCAATTGCTTCGAGACGGCGTCATCGATCTTGGAGATGGCCTGGTTGATGGTCCGGGTCACGTCCTTGTCAAACGTGACCGTTCCAGCCATGGCCTCGCGGGTGAGCGCGGCCAGCAGGTCTTTGGCATGATCCGGCGTGGCCGATTTCGTGTTGGCGATCGCCTGGTCCAGCAGGCTGGACGACTGTGCTTCCGCCTCTGCCCCCTGTTGGGCTTGTTGTTCTTCACCTGTACTCATTGGTCATCTCCCTCTCCGCTGTCAGAGTCATCATCGGCCCCCGCGTCGGCCTCGACCCCGAGGTCACCGGCAACCTGCTCGAGGTTCTCGGTGTTTTCGAGGATCTGTTGCAGGACTTCTTCGTAGTCCGGCGAGAGGTCAACCTTGGTCAGGAGTTCCTTGAGCTTCTCCCGGGTTTCCAGCAGTTTGCTCAATGGCTCAACCTGGGCGGCCACCTTGGCAGGCTCGAAGTCTTCCATCGAGTTGAATTGCAGGGCGACGGGCATCTCGCTGCCATCGTCCTTCAGGGTGTTTTCGACGCGGAGGTTGAGTCCAGGTGTCATTCTCTGCATCACGTCGTCGAAATTGTCGCGATCGATCTGCACGAAATTCCGATCACGCATCGGCTTGAGTTCTTGTGTCGGATCACCGGAAAAATCACCCAGCACTCCAACGACAAACGGCAATTCCTTCTGCTCGACGGCGCCTTCGGTCTCGACGTCGTACGTGATGTGAACGCGGGGTTTTCGTACCCGTTTCAGTTTTTCGTGGACACTTTCGGCCATTGTTGCCGGTTCCTAAGAGGGCTACGGGGTGAAGTGAAGCCAGGCCCACTGTGCTAATGGCTGTGGGCACGGGACTTGTATTCTCTAGAACTACTCGACTGCTTTCAAGAATGGCGTACAGAATACTGCGGGGGAAGTCTGGGAGGGACGAATTCGTCTATTCGTCGTCGTCATCGTCGTCGTACGAGGAGGAACTGGACCATCCATCATCGTCATCGTCTGAATCGGAAATGCCCACGTGGCGGAACATGTCATCGCGCGCACTGGAATCCTGGATCAATTCCTTCAGCAAGTCCGGTAGCGACATCTTGCCCCACTTGACGACTTGTTCCAACGCGTAGGACACGGGGGAATGGGGCTCGGTTTTGCGGAAGAAGCGGGCGACTTCCATCAGGGTGTTGAACGCTTCAACACGTGAATTCACTCCACCACTGGGAGCAGCCTTCCCCCCCCCACCGTCGGTTGCGGCCGGGCCATCCTGGCTGTCGCCCTCCTCCTCGAATTCCTCGCCAATGGTCGTCCCGGCAAACCCGCGGATCGTTCGCAAGGCATCCTCGAGAGCCTCTCGGATGCGCGACGTCGACGGAGCCAGTGGGAACCCGCTGTCGTCCTTGTCACATTTCTCGTCGAGTGTGGCCTCCATCTCGGAGAGAACGTCCTGGCATTCGGCGACGTCTTCCAGCAAGGTCTGGAAGAATTCCGGTGATGTTTCATCGACGGAGGTGTCGAACATCTCGCGACTGACCCAGCCGTCCCCGATGCGTTGGTCACGGAGTTCTGGCTTCAGGTCCAGGTCATAGGCCTGGGCGAGGTGACAGAGTGCGAAGGCGCCATGGGTTTGGCCCTCGGTGACCGGGATCCGCTTGATGGCGATCACCAGGGGACCGTCGGCGTCTTCGCCATTGAGCCCGGCCATGGGAGCCACGGTCGTGAGCACTCCGTCCTCGTCGGGACGGGGGTGAATGTCATCCCAGAACTGGTTGCAGAGTTGGCCAAAGAGTTTGAGCCCGTCGCGGAGTCCAGCGAAACCCTGGAGCCGCACCTGGGCTTCGATCAACCAGGCGGTCACCTGGAGATCCTTGGAGGATTCGGCAAGTGCTTTTTCACTGAGTTGAAGGACCTCGGTCCATTCCGGTGCGATGTTGATGTCGCTGTCGCCGCCGGGGGCCTGGTTTTCGTCCTTCCGTGCGGCGTCTCGGAGCCGCTTGATTTCCCAGTACGCCTCGGCATCAGAAGAACGCAACTCGTCCCCCGACGGAGCGTCTTCGGAAATCGGCGCCAGGAGCCCGTCAAAATCCAGAGTCTCAACCGAAGCCATGTACTCGTCCAATATCCCGCTGTTGTTGATCCCGACTCACCGACACCGTGTCCGCACGGCAAAACAACCGGTTTGCCCACCGGGTGAACCGTCAATCCACGATACCTGCTTCCCGGAGTGAATGCGCGAGTCGTTTTAGGGTTTGCGCGTGCAGGCGGCTGGCCCAGGACTTGCTGACTCCGATTCTGCGGGCTGCGTCGGTCAGGGAAAGTCCCTCGTAGTAGGCTGCGCGGATCAGGGCACCTTCCTGTCCGGACAAAGAATCGACCAGGGCCGTGAGCCGATCGTGAACTTCGTCCTGGCCGACTTCCACCTGTGGTGTCGGCATCGACGTGTCCACGACCTGAGAGTCGGGTTGGCCCTCGGCTCGATCGCTCGCCAGGTACACCACGGCCAGTGATGCCGAGAGGTCTTTCAGCCACCGTCCATCGTTGCCCAGGCTCGTCGTGTTGGATTGACTCGCCGTCTCGGATTGTTCTTCCAGGACCTCGTTGGCCATCTGTTCGAACTTGACCTCACGGTTGGGGGAGCGACGGAACCAGGACATCATTGTCAGGCCGTCAAAGATGGCACCCCGAACGCGGTAGTAGGCAAACGTCGAGAATTTCACGCCCCGCGTCGGGTCATACGCCCTGGCGGCCTCGGACAAACCAACCTGGCCGTAGCCGATCAGGTCGTCGATGTCGACACTGTGTGGCAGGCCGGCTCGCGCCTTCCAGGCCAGGGACTTGACCAGCCCCTGGCACTCCTCGATCAGTTGGTCGGTCGTCTTGATTCCGGAAGTCATTTCTGAGTGGCCAGGAGTCGTGACCAGAAGACGACGAGCCGATCATGGCAGGTGGGGTCTTCGAACAGTGTGGTGGCAATTTTCAACGGAATCCGGTCAGGCTGGTCGGTGGCGTCCGGCAGCGCACCGATCGTTTCAGCCAGCGCGGCCTTGACCAGGTCAAGGACCACCGGTTCGAGAGTCAATTCGCTGTCGGCGTGTCGCTTGGCGACGTCCAGGAATGGGCCCATTTCCGAGAGGTCGTCGGTTTCGTGGGAATCGAACGCGGCCTGGGTTTGCTGCAGGACCTCGTCCAGCAACCGGCGTTCCTGTTCGGCCTGGTTGGCGGCGTTGGGCTGTTCGACCTCGGACCGGTAGGGCTGTTCCTGTTCGTTGCCGGATTGATCGAACGCGGATGATGACACCGGGTGTGTCCTTTGTGTTGTGACGGGCTGTTATCCCAGCAAGTCGGGCCGCCACAGCAGCAGTCCGAGCAGGATTGCCACGGCAATCAGCGTGAGGCTCCAGCCGGCGGCTGATTTCAGGTGCAAGCCCCCGGAGAGTGTCATGACATTCCCCTGGAGTGGCACCGGTTGCAGGTCGGTGGACTTGGTCTGGCGGATTTGACGTTCGAGCTTGCGGGCCCAGTTCTGACGTTCCTGATCGTCGCTGGATTCCGACGAGAGGGGTTCGTTGAGATGTTCGTCGAATGCGTTGCGGATGTCGCCTTCGAATCCCAGCACCAGCGCGAGGTACCAGAGTTCGATGACATCGGGACTGGATCGCAGTGCCTGCCTCTCGCCGTCGACGTAGAATTTCCAAGCCCGGTCGAGGGACTGGAAGTAATGCCATTCGAGCGTCATGGTCTGCCAGGCCGGGTCCGCGATGGTCATGACCTCGTCGATCCAGTAGATCAACCCCTGCTTGGCCAGTCGGAACTCCTCGCCGCTGACCGGAGAATCGTGGCCGTCAGCCGTCGCGGCCGCCGCTTCCAGTTCACCCCGGATGTGGTCACGTTCTTGACGCAGGTCGATGCCGGTGGCCTGCCGTTGAATGCGGCTGACCAGGTCCAGCACGTA
Source organism: Planctomycetaceae bacterium (assembly GCA_002724415.1). Lineage (GTDB taxonomy): Bacteria > Planctomycetota > Planctomycetia > Planctomycetales > Planctomycetaceae > UBA8437. The sequence continues at coordinate 15,153 of PBOU01000136.1, read as the reverse complement.
GTGCATCGTGGGATTGACAAGGCTGGAGAATTCCGGAGTCATGAGCCTGCCACTGCCGGGACGGCGTAGAGGGCAAACACCATCTTGACCGATTCGCCGTCGGGTGTTCGGACACGGATGTCCTGCTGATCCTGGATGGGTCCGTCGACCTGGGTCTCGTTGATGCGGACACCGAGATTGAGCGTGTCGGCGACATCTTTCCAGGCCGCGGAACGCTCGTCGACCTTCCAGTACGTCCAGTTCTTGCCCGGCAGCATCCGTGGCGCTTCCGGTTCGGGGACGATGCTGACCCCGGCCTGGCCTCTCTGGAAGATGTTGTCGACCTTCGCCGTGCTGCCGACCTTCATGTTCAGTTCACCACGGAGCAGATTGTTGATCTCGTTGTAGGACAGGGAGGATTCGACACCGATGAAGAAGGTCCAGTTTGGCTGGAGCCATTCCTGCTCGAGTCGCACCTGCATTTGCTGCCCGGCACCGGTGAAGAGACGCTTGACGGGGTCGGCGGTGCCTTCACCTGTTTCTTCGATCAACCGCTTGATGGCATAGAAACAGCCGCCGAGGTCATCGTGATCGTACCGGGGCACCTCGGGCATCCGTCGTTCCGGCCAGAAGATCGCGAGCAGACCAACGACGCGACACAGTTCCATGTACGCCACCAGCGGGTGGATACCGACCACGTGTGGCAGGTTCCAGAGGTAGCCCATGGCGGTGTTCAGCGAGTGCAATTGGAAGATGAGTTCGAGGTCTTCCTTGTGTCCACTTTCGAAGGCGACATTGCGGTCAAACATCTGGCGGGTTTGCGATTCCACCCGGCTGCCGATTTGCTGGCAGATGGAATCAATCACGTTGTGCAACAGGATGGGCCAGGCATCGCAGGTCACCACCGGCGGTATGTACTCGGGGTCAATCTCTGGAGGCGCCTCGGCCATCGTGCCTCGACGCAGCCGCATGATCGGCAGGCTCTCGTACCCGGCCAATTCGTCCTCGTTGACAATCAAGCGAGCATTCGCCCAGCGGACTTCCACCGGTTGCGGGTTCCCCGGCTGGTTCTCGTCCTCGATTTCCATCGAATCAACCAGGTAGCGGACGGTGGCGTCGCCGGCCTGGGGGGCAGCGTTGCTATGGCCCAGCCGTAACGGTGGAACCGCCAGGTGGACCATCACGGTGCTCTGACGATCAAAGGCGTCCTTGGGCAAATCGAGCGCTGCGAGATTGGCGTCCTCGGGGTACCGCAGGTGTGTCCCGTCATGCAGGCGAATGTGACAGGTTCTCAGCACCACCCGCCAGTTGGCCAGGGCGTCCTCGTCGATGTCTATCGACTGCAGTCCATACGGATACCCCTGGCCCCAGTTCTCCGAAATCCGGAGTTCCTCGCGGCTGTGCCGCTCGGCGGCCTGCAGATGCTGGGGCCTCAGGAACAGCCCCTCGCCCCAATGTACTGCGTGATTCGTCATGATGTGAATTGCAGGCCCCGGCAGGGGCCGCCTTAGGTTGTTGTCTAGCGATCGTCCGGACGGCCGGCTCGTCCATCAGCATCCAGCAGCCTGGTGGTCAGTGGCTTGGTCAGTCGTACGGCTGTCTTTTCCCTGTCCGCCCATGGGATGATCCGGACTCGCAGTTCCTTGGGTTTGAATTCCAATTTGGCAGGCCAGGTGAACGTGACGGTCAATCGTTCCGAGCCGGGCTCGCAAATGAACTCACTCGAGTATTCAAGGTCGGCGACAATTGTGCCATTCTCCCAGACCAATTCTGGCAACAGTCTGCCAAAGTGTTCGTGAAACCCGTTGGCCCTTTCCGGGGAGCGATCGCTGGGTGTCAGCGTGATCACGAGTTGCCTGCGGCTGCCACTGCCTGCCCGGGCGGTTGCCGGCAGCGTCTCTGTTCCCTTGAGTTCCACACTGGCGGGCGGGCCATCGGCACGGGGGAAACCCGGCAGGGGCACGGCCACCTTCGCGCCGTCCTCCTTCACCTCGGTCCAGACACGCACCCGGTTCTTGTCGTGTGGCGTTGGTGTTGATTTCCAGAGAGCCTGGATCGTCGCCCCCGCCTTCTGCGGCCAGTTGTCGACGGTGACTTTCCACGTGGGGGTTGTTCGGTCCGGGACGATTTCCCATCGGGTCGTGCGACTTTTTTGCCTGGCCAGGGGCTTGGTCGATTCGGACGTGGGCACGATGTCAAAGAGAATCTCGCGGGGGCGTGACACGATGTCCTGTTCGCCGCGACCCACCAGGCACAACGTGAAGATCGCCGAGTGGGTCGAGTCTTTGGCGGGCACGAGGATGGACTCAGAACAGATCAACGACATGCCGTTCTCGACGGTCACAAATCGGCCGCTGGGCAACGTCAGGTGTCGGCGTTCTGGCGGAGGCTCGTACCTGAGCGTGGCGCCACGCAGCAGCTTGAACTGGTGCTTTTCCCCTCCACGGATTTCAAACGGAATCGCGCGGACCGACTCGTAGCCAATGCTGTAATTGCCCGGTTGCAACCGTGGCGATTCATCGCCCAGTTGTCGATCGGTTCGAGGCATCTTGTTCGTGGTGGATCGGTCGAGAATGAAATAAGGACGCGGCGCGATCGCGGCTGCCAGTTTTGTGGCCAACTGGGCTCCCTGCGGGGCTTCGTGAAACTTGTGTCCCGTGCCGGACGCGAGAAGTGTGTCGAGTGCTTGCTGCCTGTCCTTGACCTTGATGGTGGGGTCGACCGTCGGGTCGTTCAGCAAGCGTTCGATGGTCTGTCCGAACAACACGGCCTGCAGGGACACACCCGGGCTGGCCTGCATGGCTCCCTTGATTGCGGCCAGTTTCCGATTGTANTCGGGATCGGTGTAGATGCCGTCGGTGATGAGCACGACGATTCCGCCGGANCGTCGCTTCTGGAATTCTCCCAGGGCGATCCGCAATGCTGCCAGCGACGGCGTGGCTCCGTAGGGACCGAGATCGTCAATGTCTTTGAGTGTTTTTGCGAGGTGCGTGGCGGTCAACGGTCGGAAACTGCTGAGGATCTCGATGTCTTTCCAGGGATCCTTGGCGATCTCGGGTTGGAGCGGGGTGCCTTTTTTCTTGAGGTATTCATTGTTGAGGTTGATCGTATCGCCGGTCTTTCCGACACGGTGACCGAACGCGATCAGGCCGACGTCCGGCTTGATCGTGCTGGACGTCGACAGCCCCTTGATGACCTCGCCCAGGCGTTCNGTGGCCGTGGTCCATCGCTTGTTGGGATCGTCCCGATTGGCCAGGCCGTAACTCATGCTCAATGAGCAGTCGAGAATGAACATGATGGCCTGTCGTTGACTCTGGCCTGCCACGGAGACCAGCCCGGTTTTCTTTTTCAGCGGTGCATGCGAGACGCGGAAGACCGGTGGCGGGCAGGGGTCGATGGCGACAGCAAGTGACGGGTTGTTGGTCGAATGGCCACGATAAAAGATTCGCGGGAGTGCCTTGAGTGACAGCCCGGGGCAACCAGATTGAAGGGAACCTGCCGTGAGTTTCAGGGACGCGTTTCNTTGCAGTGTGAACCGGGCCGTGGCTGGAGTTTCTGTTGCCGTGATCGCCAGGCGGTGGGCTGATTGGTCCCGGAGAGTCAGCAGGTTCTTGCCGTTGGGCTCCAGATCCAGTCGCAGCGAGGCGAGACCGGGCGGGGCCACCGCCGAGGGGGTGAAAGCGACAGNGATCGTGGCCTCGTCATGGATCCCGAAGCGGAGTGGATTGCGAGAGGTGGTCTTGAGCAGTGTGCCGGTNCTGAATTNTTCAGCCAGCGTGGTCCGCTGTTTCAGCAGTTTCTCGAGTTCCTTCGCGCGTTGGCCAAACAATGNNACTTCCAGGGAAGTTCCTCCCGCAATGCATGCCCCCGCGGCNCTCGTGAACCAGCCTTGCCAGAAATCCTCGACATAGCGTCCGGCCTGGGCAAAAAGCAGTTCGGCGAGTTGGAAGCGACGGAGTCCCAGTGCGGGGTCCGTTCCGCCGCCCAGGACGTGAACGGCATCGGAGGCCGGAAGTGATCTCGCGATGCGGTCGGCTCGCTGAAGCATGGCTCGCGCCGTGTCGACGGTGTCCTGCTGTTTCACCTCGGCGGCCAGGCGTTCCACGACCTGCCGCTTGGTCAACGACAACTGGCGAATTTCAGCCCCCAGTTTTCGCAGGGTGCCGGGTCGCTCGGTGTCGCTTTTTTCCTTGACGCTTCGCCAGGAGTTCCAGGCGGCCAGCAGCGAGGGGTCATCGGTGACACGTCCCAGTGACAGGACCTTGATGGCCCACAGCGCGTGCCACATGCCCGGCCCACTGGAAGGGGGACGCGGCTTGGTCTGTCCACCGGAGGCCGAGTCGGATCCCAGCTTGCGTGACATGCTGATGCTGCGTTGAACCAGTTGCCGCCTCGTAGCGGCATCAAGATTCGTGTGTCGCAGGATGTCCTGTATGTCCCGCCAGGACTCGGGTTGGTCCGGCAGGCCCAGGCAGCGTTTGCCCTCGGTACCGAGAGCATCCCGCAACCGGGCCAGGCCCGTTTGTGCCCCGGCGACAAGGTCCTGCAGTTGCTTGAGTGATTGGGCAGAGAGGACGGTGCCTGGGCCGGCGGGGTTGTCCTCTCCGGGGGAGACGGACAGGCAACTGGCGAGTTGACGGTCGAGCAGGTGTGCCTGCTCAAAAAGTGCCAGCAGTCGGAAGTGGACCGGGGCGCCGCTGAGATCCTCTTTCTTTTGNTGCCCCTTCTCCAGGAGGATCTCGACTCGTGCCGCCGAGGGCCATTCCTCGCGGCGATCGAAGGAGTCGACGAGATCGTCGATGACCTCCTGGTGACCGGCCGGCCTGGACACGTTGTGCGAGGCCGCCCACCGGCCGAGGTCGGGCAGTTCCGAATGGAGCCGGTTCCTGAACAGCATCGCGGAATAGAGNGTGCTGCGAATTCGCATGGCCTGCTGGAGTTGTGTTTCGGCCGNTTGCATCGCTGTCGAGGCCGTCTTGTCGCCCACGAACAACAGGTCCTCGGCCTTGCGGCGGTCACGATCGGCCGAGACGAGCGTGGGTTGCACCAGGTGCAATGTTCCGAATGCGCCGCTGGTGGCCCGTTCGGCCAGCCCACGGATCTGGACAGCTCGTGTGGCGAGGTCGCCGGTTTCACCAGGGCGGGTGCTGCGTGTCCTCTCCAGGATGTCCTGCAGATGATCCTCGGGACCAACAACCTCCTCGCCCGTCTCGGGCAATGAAAACGGTGCGGAGAGCGGGTCCACCAGTCGCGGGAGGACAGCCTGCCGTACAAAGGGCGATCTCACTCCGGGGAAACGCTCGGCGGTGAGTTGCTTCAACAGGGTCCTGGCACGATCGAGTTCGTTGCTGGCCGTCCGAGGCTGGTTCCAGAAGATCCAGTGCTCGGCGCGTTGGAGNCGGAGGGTGAGTTCCTGCCATCGGAGGGGGTCGTGGTGAAAGGCGGGAGCCGGGTTGGAGTTGGCTTGTAGAGCATTCCGTTCGGCCCACAGTTTCTGCAGCGTGTCGAGATTGGCCTTGGGCGGAGAACTTTTGCTGACAGGGGCGTCGGGGACCTCGGTTGTGCCGACTTGCAGGATCGGGAAGTTCAGCGGGTCGTTGTTGTCCAGCGGGTCCAGGTAAGCGACCGTCTTGTCACCGGTGACCAGGACCGGGTGTTGGCCACCCCGGTCACGATTCTGTTGAACCCAGTGGTTGGTCTGTGANCCCACGTGCCGGAACAACTCGTAGACGGTGAGCCGGTTGTTGTGATCCTCGTCGGCCTTNCCCGCCAATGCCTCGCGAAGCGAAAAGCCGAAAGCGGTCTGTCCGTTGCCCAGGTGTGGGCTGGCCCAACTGTGTTCACCTCGCGAGCACGAGAGGATGACGGCGAGGTTCTTGCTGGCCGGCCCGGTGCTGGCTTCCTTGGCCGAGTCTTCCCGGGAACCTCGCGAGAGGGAATTGATCGCGTCCTGGATCTCCTTCTCGATATCATTTTCCAGGACACCGATTCGCCAGTCTGTCCGCAGTTGGCAGAGATCCAGCAGGACGAGGGTGTTCTGCTGGGGAGCGTCCCCGATGGCCTGGGCCAGGTAGGCGGCCAGCGAGCGGAAACCCTGTTGAGTTGTCGGCTGGGNTTGCTTGGGACCCGGCAGGTNATCGGGCCTGGGGTTCCTGGAGTCCATCACCAGCACTCCACCCNGGGCGTCGGGGACCCAGAGAGCCGAGAGATAGATCACCAGCACGTGACGATCGTTGCGCGTGTCCTGGAATTCGGTCCGGATGCCGTTGTGCGAGTCGAGCGATTTCAATGCCTCCAGGTCGCCGGCTACCGGGAGGTTGGGAGGCAGTTGCGGCGTGTCGGCGATCGAGGCCACCACGGGGGCGAGCTTGGTCTGGACGCACCCGGGAAGTAGCAAGAGCCACACGGCCAACGCCACGCAACCGGCCGTCACCGTGGCGGCGGCCAGTGACTTGAAGANCTGTCGCCACCGGATCCGCGAGGAACCCGCGGGGCGGCTGTTCTCTTCGTCCCCGGGACGCCGCCACGACCGGACCCCTTCGGGACGCTGCCAGTCGCCCCCCGCTCCGTCGCCGCCAGAATCTCTCCAGGAGGGGCGACCACCGGACTCTCCAGGCACGTCGGACATGGCTGCTCGACCTTCTTCGGACTCGATGTCTAGCTGAGAAATGGAGGCGCGCCGTAGATCTTCCACCACAGGAGGCCGGCGTCGAGCAGGACCAGAAAGAATATCGCCGTGTACAACCAGAACGTCAAGCGGCGTTGACGGTGGTCCTGCCAGATCCTCCGGGGACTCCAGGCGACCTGGTCCTGCTCGTTGGTCAGCTTGTCGATGACATCCTTGACGAACTCGAACCGCCGCGTGCTGGGCTCACGGCCACAGAAGTAGCAGCCAGAGAGCCGGATCGATTCGCCATCTGGCTTGCCGCCAAAAACCGACCCGATGAAGTTGGCCAGTCGCTGTCGCCGACCATCGAGATTGCACAGCAATTGGTACAGTTTCGGGTTNGTGGAATTTCCCAGGTCCTGGGCGAAGGCCGAGTAGATCCAACGTCGGAACCAGTCGACCGCNCGCGAACTGACCCAGCCGGCGGCCTGGTTGTCGACGGCGTGTCCGGTCGGATACCGGGAACCGGCCCGGGCCTTGGTGCTGAATCGCGAGTCGACCTGGGAGGACCGCTGGATGTANTCCCGCAGTCCCGCGACGTTGTTCAGCCCATTGAAGAAGCAGACCACCGGGAACTGCATCTGGAGGCTGGTGTGCAGGGTCTCGATATCCTGCCGGGCGGGGTCGATGGCCGACTGGCCTGCCATCTCCGACCACTCCAGTGGGATCATGATCGCGGCCCCGTTGATGGGACAAAACGGCTGACGGTACCGTGTGATCAGTCGGCAGAGGTGACGTAACCTCTGTCGACATTCGTCGAGTTTCCCGGGGCTGAGNGGTTGTCCGGCGCCCGGGGATGTGCCGACCGCCCGTCCCGCCGAATGGGCACCTGGCATCATCGTGGCGGCGGGCCCCGCCGCCCCCGGTTCGAGCGTGCCGCTGTATCCGCCCGGNGNCGGTGAGGCCGGCAAGCNGGTCTCCAGCGACTGCTGTCCCGGTGCGAGAGTTCCGGTTGTGGCGGCATCTTGCGGGTCGGCCGGTCGTGGTGGTGCTGGCGTGTGGCCACCGGGTTCCAGCGTGGCCACGCCGGCCGCTGTCGAGTCTCCGCCGACGTAGTTGGAGATGCCGCCGCTGAGCAGCGGCCCGGATTCCAGTTGGGCACAGACAGCCGACACGCCGGGACAACTGATGAACAACGCTTCCCGGTTGGCAAAGAAACGCAACGGCATCGGTGACTCATCGATGCCCGGAGCCACGACACGGGCGTGAAATCTCGCGCCGGAAAAGAACTGGGTCTCCTCCTCCTCGGTCAGCCCAATGATCGGGAAAATCGGGATCGAGCGGATGTCNAGCCCGTTGCGAGCNAGCGCGTCCATGCCCGCCGCCCAGGCCCGGTCGATGTCGGGATAAGCCGAACTCTCCTCCATCAACAGCAGGCAATAGAAGTAGTGGATCGTCCGCACAAANGCGTACAGGGCCAGGAACAGGATGCCACACCACCAGTCCTGGACCTGGGGCAGTTCCGTGGCGATGTTCGAGGGGGTGACGAGGTCGCGACTGTAAATAGCCAGCACGACAGTGATGGTGGTGATGATCAGGAAATGCAGCAGTTGGTAGACCCAGCGCGGCATCCGGGTCGTGCGCAGGCCCAGGCCAAACACCAGCCGGACACCGGCCATCACCCATCGCCAGATTGTCTTGATCCAGTTCCAGACGATCATCTAGGTCACTCGTTCTTTCCAGTTGTGGTCCAGCCGGGAATTCGTCGCCGTGTTCTCGATGNGGCGGCAGGGATGTGGCGTGAAGTCCATTTGGCAGGGGTGGGGGGCGGAATCGGGAATCAAGCAGAAACGCTGGCTGTGACTACGGGGCGGGTTCGGTCAACTGTGGGGCCTTGGGATTGGAATAGTCGACNGTGACGGCCACGTTCACGCGTGGTTTGATCGTGATCTTCCATTTCTTGCCGGTTGCGGTGTCAGTGACCGTGTACTCGCCGGCCATCACTTCGGTTCGATTTTTCTTGGCATTGGCCCGACGGCCCACGATGAATTCCTGGGGATTGCCACCAGTTCTCTGCAGTGTCAACTTGGCGCTGCGGAGGCCCAATCGTTTGCCCGTCACCACCACCATCGCCTTGGCCAGGACGAAGGTGATCGTGCGATTGGCGTGTTCACTGGAGACATTGATGCCGTTGGTGGCACTGGCCAACAGTTCGTGTTTTCCAACGGCCTGGGGAATCTTGGCCGCGGGCAGGGTGAGGGTGACGCGGGAGGTTGTGAGGATGTCGGTTCCGGCGAGTTGCCTGGTGGCCAGGATTTCCTTTTNGGCGAGTTTGCCGTCCTTGTCGGTGTCGAATCCGACAGCCAACTGCCGAATTCCCGACTCGGCGTCGNCGGCGGTCACCTCGACCTTGAAGTCCGGACCCAGTTCGAAACGGCCAGCGACGCCGGTGATGGCGACGCGGGGCTTGCTGCGGGCGGTGTCGATCCCGATTTCCATCGGCGGCGCCTGGAACGTGGTGCGGTCACCAGTCTCCAGGACNGCCTCGAGCGAGTACCTGCCCGGACGGGTGGGGAACCGGATGTCGCCGGCTGCGACAATATGGTGGTCGTCGACACGCCGACGGATTTCCCAGGCCCNGGTCTTGGACAGGCCGACCAGGTCGAATCTCTTGTGGACCGGGTACCGCAATGCGAACAGCCCGGAGGGACTGACCAGTTTCGGGTCCCTGGCCGCAAACCGGTATCGAATGGTTCGTCCGGTGTCGAGTTGCCAGGGATCACGACGGTTTTGTCGATCGAGTTCGGGTGAGTTGATGTCGAACAGCAGACGGCCTGGCTTGTCCCTGGAGCCCTTTTCGAAAATGGGCCCTTTTTGTGGGGCAATCACCCGGAGCCCCGCCGGCCTGGTCGCGGCCGGGAAACCGTGTTCGAGCGTCCAACTGAATGCGCGGGGNTATCCGNNCACCTTNAGNCCGATGGGCCATGGNCCCGCCAGGCGATCGAGGTCGGCTTCGTCAAACTCCACGTAGAGTGTCTCGCCCTGGGAACCGACCCGGGNTTTCAAGAACGAATCCCTGGCCAATGTCTGCAACTCGCTTGGCAGGATCAATTCGACGTCCAGCATCCGCGGCACCAGTGGGTCGATGCCAAACTGTTGGCCCAATTCCAACGACAGTCGGAAGTCCTGGAATTGCGGGTTGCCGACACGCAGAAAGTCGCGGGGATGCCAGAAGTCGGGCTGAATCCGGTAAGCGACGGTCTTGGATTCCGAATTTCCCCGCAGTTCCAGTTCGAAGATGAACCCGTGTGAGAGTTCCGCCTGGGGAAAGGGTTTCTTGTCGGTCGACTGGAATGTGAGCGGCAACAGTCGGTCGGATTGTTTCAGTGGGAATTCGCCCTGAAGGAACTGTTGAGTTTTGCCATCGCTGGTCCGTCGCAACACCTTGACCGAGACACTCTTGCTGTCATCGTTCTCTGGCCGTACCAGGAATGGTGTCAGTTGCANCACCGATGAGTCTGGCTTTTTCGGTGCCGGGGCCTTGTCTCCGGCTGCCTTGCCCGGAGCAGCAGCGGGCATGGGGTCAACAGGGGAACCGGCGGATGGGGGGAGTCGCAGGATGGCAACCGGTGTGCCCGAGGCGGTGGTCACCAGTTCGTTGCGACCACTTTGTTGATCGATCCGAAAGGTCTTGCTCTCACCATCGGCCAGGAAGACGATCCGCCACTTGGTCGGGTCGAACGGCGGAATCACCGGGACCCTTTCCACTGCCACTGGGAAACCGGACTTGTCCAGCAGCGCGATGGCCAGCCATTTCCGCGAGTGGCCGACATCCTNGTCGAGTTGGATTCGCAGTCCGTCGATTGTCTCGCGAGTGACACTCAGCGGGGCAGTGATCTTCTGTCCGTTGAGAGTCGGGTGGATCTTGCNGCTGCCCTCGAANGCCAGTTTCCAGGACCCGTCCAGGCCCTGGTCGGGTATCGAAAGTCGNATGTCATGGCTGGAATCGGCGCGAGCCGTCTTCAGTGCACACTCGATTCTTTGTGGCAGCCAGGTCTTGAGCCACTCGGGAGGCTGGCGTCGCAGGGACCAGTCCTCACGTTGCTTCAACAGGTTCTGCGTGGTCGTGGCCCGGTTCACCTGGACGATCGAATCGACACGATCGAGTCGAGGATNGGGAGCGTCGGCACCGTCCAGNGATCGGACCANCAGTGCCTGCTGTTGGACCTGGGCCGGTGAGGTCCTGGCCGGGTCATCCAGATCGTCGGCAATCCGTCTCCAGGCACGATTGATTTCTCGGCCGAGACGAAGGCGAGCAACCATCGTGGGATGACCGCTGCGTTCCTGTCCAGCCGCGCTGGCGTTGATGAATTCGTCCCACAGGGTCCAGAGCGTTTCCAGTTCGACTGGGCCTTCATCCGGCCGTTTCTTGTTGGTCGAGTCGGTGGTGGCCGGGACGGCCAGGGAGAGAGTTTGGATGGCCCAGAATGCCTGCCAGACACCGGCCAANTCGCGCTGCCTGGTTTCGGCGTCNCNGGCAACCGTCGAGGGGCGGATNGTGAGCAGTCGCGTGCGGAGTTCGCTGCGATNGGTCGTGGANATCCACGGGACCATCATCAACAGGTCGACTTCTCGCCACTGAAACGGGGTGATGTCGCCGGGCGGCACCTGGTTGAGTTCATCAACGTGCCTGTCGAACGTGGCCTGGAACGCCNCGTATTCCCCGTCGAGTTTCCGGCAGACCTCGGCCAGGGCCGTGCGGGTCTTCGCGTCGTGCGAGATGACACCGAGCAACTGGTTCAATTTTCGAGCGCCCAGGATCATCCGTAGCAGGTTCTTCTCTTCCTGTTCCTTCAATGGGCTGCGGTCGAGATTCGCGAATCGGCCTCGGCTGTTGAGGAGTTCCTTGGCCGGTTGGGAGAGCGGGGCCTGCTGGCACCGTGTGGGATCGGCTTCCATGCGGTGAGCCACCCACCTGGCGAGATCCGGAAGTTCGATCATCAGCCTGGCACGGAGCAGAACGGCGTGGCGAATCAGGGTCTCGTTGGTGGCCAACGCCTTGTGGAAGGTTTCGGCCAACTGGAATTGTGCCCGGGCATGATCGCCAGCACCGTGTTCCAGCCATCTCTCGGCTGCGGTGGTGTGTTGTAGGGCCTTGTCCAGATCTGTACCGAGTCGTGGCAGCAGATCGGAGTTCCTGGCAGCGAAATCTTCCAGGCCAACCCGCAGCCTGAACACGGCATTGCACAGTGTCGCAAAGCTCTTGTCCCACCGGATTCCCAGTTCGCCAGAACGCAGCGCAAGGTCCGCAAGTCGTTTCAGAGAAACGAGTTCCGACGGGAGTGCCGGCTCACCGATGAGTTCCAGGATCGGTCTCGATTTTTCCAGATCCTGTTCAGTGAACTGCGTGTTGGAAGCCAACTGCCTGATGAGTTGGGCAGCAAGTTCTATCCGGGCNGCACGGCGACCNGGCCCGGTTTCGGGAAGTTGGGCAANCANTCCAGCGATCGCCTCCTGNCGTGTCTGGATCTTTGGNGTTTCGTCGTTGGCGGGGGGGGCGTTGGTGGCTNCCTTTTCGGCCGGTTTGGCGGCTTCGGCTGGTTTGGCGGTGGGGGTCTTGGCGGCCGGCTGAGCAGGACGTGTTTCGGGCAGTGTCCAGGCGGCCTCAACAAATGTTCTAATCGCGGTCTTTTTGGTGTCGTCCAATCGGTCGGTGGGTGACACCGTCAATTTCAGGATTGGTAGAGAGGATCGAGTTGAGCGATCGAGCTTCGAATACACCGGCTCTCCGGCGACCTGGGCGGTGATGGCGGCCAGAAGGTCCGAGGCTCGCTGCAGTTCAGTCGTGGCATCCGACTGGCATCGGATCAGTTGCTCGGAACGCAACAGGCGGGTCTGCAGGGCACGCCATGATCGGGGGGCGAACAGGGCCGCCCGTTGGGTCTGCCGGAGCGCGTCTCGCTGCTGCCAGAGTTCGTCGAGACGACCCAGGGCAGCGGCAATCTCCGCAGCCGTTGGGGTGGCCTCGGGTGTGTCTCCGGATCCAGTGTCGGTTGGATCCGATTCGGTTGTCTCTTCAGATTTCGATTCGGACGGTACGTCGGCCGACGCTGTTTTCTTGCCGTCAGTCTTCTTGGTCTTTGACTTCGGGGCGGCGTCATCGGATTTTGGGGCAGCCTTGTCGTCGGTGCCTTTCGGGCTGCCATCCTTGTCGGGTTCTGTAGACTCATCGGTCGCCGTGTCGGGTTCGGTCGGACTCACATCGCTGGCAGCGACCAGGTCAAAGTCTGGAGTTTTGGATCGGGCGGGTATCCAGGAGACCGTCTGGGTCACGCCACGATTCTGCTGGGCCCACTGCTGAACATGATGTTGCACGTAACTGGCCAATTCGCTGCAACTCACGCGGTGGTTGGTGGTTGCGTCGCCGCGAGCGACGTTCGAGTCCAGCGTGTGCCAGCCGTCGGCGGCCCCGGCCAACCCCTGGAGTACGAAATGAGAAAACACCGACTGTCGCGCCGCGTCCATGGTCCAACTGGTCTCGCCGTCATCGGTCGAGAGGATGACATGCAGGTTCTCGGGAGCCAGTTTCTCGATCTCGGTCCTGAGTTGTGTGGGCAGGTCATTGCCGAGGTGTCCGAGTCGCCAGTTGGGGGCGAGTCGGCCGACATCGATCAGTAGCAGGACATTCTCGGCGGGAGTGCTTTTCAGCGAGCCGAGGATTTCTTCCAGGCCGATCACAGGACTCGTGCTGTCCTGGGTGCCGGGAACTGACAGGAACGGGCTGTCGGGAGTGGCGTCCAGGGCCAGGAAGAGGGCCTGGGGCTGATCGTCGTCACGCATGGCGACGATCCCGTGCAGGCTGAGCAACACGATCAGGTTGCTGTCCTTGCCACTGTCGCTGTTGGAATAATTGTCGAGGGTCAGTCGCAAGCCTTCTCCGGTCAATTGATCGGGGATGTACTCGGCGTTGTAGGCTGCAACGAACGCCTCGGCGTCTTCCCGGCCAAATGCATTGGGTGGGAGTCCCGGGGCGTTGTAGGGAGAGATCCCGATCACGTGAAACTCGGGTTCGGTGGCCGGGTCGCTCAGGCGAAGCAACAGCAGCAAAACGATGGCACCGGCCAGGCCCACGGTGGCAACTCCGCCCAAAAATCGCCTTGCCCACAACGGGATCGGAGCGAGCATCGAGTTGTCTGACTCGTTGGTTCGACGCCATTCCTGGGCGGGCCGCGAGGGATATGTCACCTGGGAATCCGGCGGAAGCGTCTTCCAACTACCCGTCTCTTCACTCGGGTTGGACATGTAACCTGCTTCCACGTGCCGGCGGGGTTGCCGTGACCGATTCGGAACCGGGATCCCTCTCTCGCGATCAGCGCTCACGGGCACCATCCAATGGCGACCCGAGTTGGCGAGAATGACCCGAAATACCGGGTTTTGCAAGGGTTTGTCGGGCAGATGGGCATGCCAATGCAGCCACCGATGCCTTGACCGAATGGAGTCCGCGCGTCGGCCAAACTGTTCGAGCAGCAATTCTGTATCGAGCCCAAAAGTTTGGAATCGCTATTCGGTCAAGAAACCGGTTTCACACGATAAAAACCGGTGTTTTTGTTCATTGTGTAGTCTCTTTTGCGTCGATAATTGAAACGGGATGGTGCGTTTGGGCAATATGGGCAACTCACTCGGTCGCAATTGGCGGCTGGTTTTCCTGTGTTCGGGTTGTTCTGCGGCCGTTGTCTTTCGACCCGTGGCGGTAATTTTTGCAGGCTTTTTGCCGAGTGAGAACGAATGTATCTGAATCATTGGCTTGATCGACTGAAGGTGATGTCCTCCAGGAGGCGAGTTTTTCGCGGACGTCGTCATCGAAGTCAGCTTACCGGGACGGCACCGGCGGTGGAGTTGCTGGAAGACCGGACGCTGTTGACCTACACAGCAAGTCTCACCGGTATGATCGCCACGATCGGCGGCGATGGTGCTGGAGACACCTTGGAATTGTCCACCGATGGGGGCAATCTCAAGCACAATCGGTTCACGGCAGGTGATGGCGGTTTCAACAGCGACATCGACTGGGACACCAGTGTTGCTGGCGACCAGACGATTGCCGTGGCGAATGTCACTTACCTGACTGCCGACGCCGGTGACGGCAATGACACCATCAACCTCAACGCGTTGGATTTCGACTCGATCGGCGTGATGGTAGACATCGACGGTGGCCTTGGAACTGACGTGATTAATATCAATGGTGCCGTCTCGGTTGACGGGGGCACCCCCGACATGCAGCTCGAAGCCGAGACGATCGCGGACGCCGCCGCTCTGGACGTCGATGGGGAACTGACGTTGGAAGCCGGAGCAGGCAACAGCATTACACTGGACCAAGCCGGCAACGACTTTGGATCGGTCGTCATTACCAGTGCCTTGAACGTGACTCTGGTAGACGCCAACACGCTCGAATTTGGGACTTCCAGTGTCTCGGGCAACCTCGACGCGACCGCCACCACCGGCAACGTGACAGACAGTGGTGTTGCCACCGTCGGCGGTACGGCGAGTTTCACTGCGGCTAACGCCAACGA
>PBOU01000135.1 GCA_002724415.1 Planctomycetaceae bacterium | reverse complement strand
CCATCTGTCACCGGCGAGGAGGCTCCGTACGGATTGGTCTTGTGAGTCGGCTCGACCTTTGAGAACGCGACGACCTGCTTCCACAATTCCTTGCCCGTCTTGCGGTCATAACAGTAAAGACCGCGTTGTGTCCCCTGCTTGTTGGCACACGTCAAAAACACGCGGCCCCTGGAGATAACCGGAGTGCTGTGACCGGCAAACGGCAAGGCGATCCGCCACCTGACATTTTCCTTTGCACTCCATTTCACCGGGACCTGTTCATCGGACTGCCCATCACCGCGAACACCACGAAATGCCGGCGAATCCGCAGCCCTGATCGACGTGGTCGACAGGACCACGGCCAGGCAACAAGCGGTCAGTCCGAAATTCGAAAACAATCGCATGGATGGGGCTCCGGTTTGGAATTGGTATAGTCACTTTACGACGCCGACACCGGGCCGACAACCACGCCTCCACATCCCGCGCGACTCCCTATGGCACTCTCCCTGGCACTCGACCTTGGAACCACGTCAATCGCTGCGGTTGCCGTCGACCCCGACGGCAACATCGTCGCCAGGGTGCAACAGGCCAACACTGCGACGGTGTCCGGCCTTCCCCCCGGCCATTCCGAACAAGACCCCCTGAAACTCCGGGAGCTTGTCTGCCAGGTCCTCTCGGAACTGACATCCCACCTCCCATTGCCCCCCATCGGACTCGGGCTCACCGGCCAGATGCACGGAATGATGCTGGTCGACCCGACAGGTCACCCCCTGGGACGGTTGATCACATGGCAGGATCGCCGCGCCAACGAAACTGCTCGCCTGAGATCCGGTGACAGCACACAATCGAGTTGGTTGGAGCTGTACATGGAATCCTGCGATCCACGGGAGCTGTCCACCACTGGTGCCCATCCAGCCCCCGGATACATGGGCGTGACTCTCGCCATGCTGATCGCCAGTGACGCGATCCCGCCATCCACGGCTGGCACCACGTTTTTGGCCGACTGGATTGCCTCGGAACTGACCCACACCCCGATCACCACCGACCGCAGCAACGCCGCGGCCTCCGGACTGTTTGACCTGGCCCTGGACCGCTGGAATCCCACCCTGCTGCATGCCGGCCGTATTCCGGCCGACTGGATGCCGGAAGTGGTCGAAAGCGGAACAATCGTGGGCAACCTCACATCGGAATGGGCAGCCANAACAGGATTGCCCGTCGGACTTCCGGTTTGTGGTGCGATCGGCGACAACCAGGCGGCCGTCCTTGGCAGCCTGCCAATNGGTGAGACTGCCATCCAGGTCAACGTNGGCACNGGTGGCCAAATCAGTTGGCCGGTCTCTTCGTTTCAACGAGTCAACTCAATGGACACCCGCTATCTGCCACACGAACGCTTCCTGTTGGTGGGAGCCGGNCTGGCTGGCGGCGACGCCTACGCCTGGGTCAACCGAACCGCCAGGGACTGGCTANGGCCATTTGGCACCGAACCATCCAGCGATNAGATTTATGCGACACTTTCCNAGGCCGCCTCGACCGTCCCGCCCGATGCAAACGGACTGGTCTGTGAACCGTTGTTCCGGGGCACCCGACGNGAACCACTGGCACGGGGACGATTCNCTGGAGTCACTTTCGACAATTTCACTCCGGCCCACGTCGCACGGGCAGTGCTGACGGGAATCGCCGAGGGATTTGCCTGGTTCTACGAAAATGCGGGGTCCGCCCGGCCTTCTGGTTGTGGCCGGATCATTGGGTCAGGAAACGGCTTGAGACAAAACCCCTTGCTGGTAGACAGCCTGCAACGGCGTTTCGGCCTACCGGTCGTCCTGACCGAACACGACCAGGAGGCGGCTTTCGGTGCCGCGTTGCTTTGTGGCAGCCAATGTGGCATTTGGCCCGACCTGGCGACCGCGAGTCAAACGATTCGGCTCACCGCCTAGGCAACTGCCCGTTCGGCCATGAACCGGCCATCACCCAGCAAGCGATCCAGCCCCTGGCACACCTGCAGAGTCGAGACATTCTGCAGGCAGGCCATGTGTTTCGCGCCCCGGTGTGGACAACGCTTTCGATAGCTGCCCCCGCAACTGACCCCCGTTTCGACCAGGACGTGTTGTCCCGGCGCGGGTCCCGAACGACGAGCCGACGTGCAGGTGAATACCGCCGCCACGGGTGTCCCCATCGCCGCNGCAAGATGCATTGGCCCACTGTCGTTGGTCACCANGGTGTCCACGGCCCCNAGAAGAGCCGCCAATTTTTTCANTCCCGTCTGACCGGCCAGNTTCTCAATGNGTCCAGCNGGTGCNTGGCCAACAATCAGTTCNTTCAATCTCGCGGCTTCCAGTCTCTCATCCGAGGANCCGACCAGAACNAGAGCCGCACCATGTTCGTGAATCGCGTGNGCACCAACTGCAGCAAAGTGTTCCAGTGGCCAACGCTTCGTCATCCAGCGAGCCCCCGCATGCAACGCCACGACCCGCCCCCCCAGTTGGCGAACCGTCACGTCGGCCCATCCCCGATCGGATGTCGGCACCGCGATATCCGCAGTCGGCGNCAGGTGNCCCTGGCCCAGGAATTCGGCCACTCGCCAATACCGGCGGAATGCCGGGACNTGGCGTCCGGTGTCCTCGAGCAAANCGTGGCAGGCCNATCCCGCNCCTTCCCGGGCCGTTTCGAGTCCGATTCGCACCGGAGCACGCGTCGAAACNGTCATCAGGCCGGTCCGCAACAATCCCTGTAAGTCAAAAACCAGGTCAAATTGNCGATCGTGCAATTCTTTCAACAACTGACGCCACCCCGACCATCCNCCGCGTCGCCGATAGCTGATCCAGTCGGNNANGGCCGGATGNCCAGCCACCAATTCGGACAAAGTGTCACTGATCACCCAGGACACACGGGCCGCGGGAAATCTCGCCCGAATCGCCCCCAGCACCGGAAGTGACTGCACAACATCACCCAGTGCCGTCGGCTTGACAACAGCCACGCGCTGCACATTAACCGCAGACAATCGCCGAGTGATGCGGTCGGATACCATGAGTTGGCAACAGGTAGACGGCTGGAAAGAGCNCGGACGGCGGGATGTTACCGCTTATGTTGACTCGTCAACAAGCCCAGTTCCCCAGCCCTCCACNTCCAGTCATCCTCGCCCAACCCGACGGTAGTAACGACTGAGGACGCGAACTCGATAGACCTGGTANGCCACGACCGTTCCCAAAACCGNCATTCCAACNGCAAAGATAATCGGATATTGCCACGGAGGNTCGGTGACCTCCATTCCNCCAAACCACTGCCGCCGCAATCCCAGCAGGACGGCATACCCGACAACGCAAGCCAGTGTCATGAACCAGACCAGCCGGACCCGGAAAAACAGGCCCGACGCGGTAATCAACAGCGGGTAACCAACCAGGATCGGTCCGGGGGCCACCGAATTTTGTGCCAGTACCGCCGTCAACAACGCCGCGTCAACCGCACACCACGCAAAACGGACAGCCGATTGCCATCGCGGTTTCCGTAGCAACCACTGGCAGATGACCGAGACCACAATCCAGCCGCCCAGTATCGACATCACCCGCAAATGGACGCCCGGATTCGCCACGTCTCCGCCAACAACGAACCCGGCCTGGTTGATCCCCGCTGACAGTGCCAACGCTGTCAGGTGAGTGACAAGCACCGGCTGGCGGCGNCNNCAGCGTCTGGCTCGATGAATGAGGCCACCGGGCCGCGCCTCGACATTTTCACGCCGGAGATATCGCTGAAGGTCATCGGCCAATTCGCCAGCGGATCCGTATCGATTTTGAGGATCCTTTTCGAGACATTTCAGGCAAATGTGTTCCAATTCACGGGACAACCACGGCTCCAATGTCGTGGGCGGATCGGGATCCACCTCGATCACTCGAACCAGCGTGTCGAGTGGATTTTTCACGTCGAATGGAGACAAGCCGGTGATCAATTCGTAGAGGATCACTCCCAGGCTGAAGATGTCACTTCTGGCCGAGAGCTTCTCGTTGTTCCCGGTCGCCTGCTCGGGAGCCATGTATGCCGGTGTCCCCACGATCATCCCACCGGACGTGGCAGTCGCCTGGTCGTTTGCAACAAGCGCCAGGCCAAAATCCGACACGAGAGGGCGTTGATCTTCATCAAGCAAAATATTGGCCGGCTTGAGATCACGATGAACGATACCGTGGCCGTGAAGATAATCCACGGCCCTGGCAATTTCGGCCACCCAGTCGGCCGCCACATCCGGCTCGACACAGCCNCCGGCCGAGGCCTTNCGCCACAACCCACCCGGGGCGGTCAACAGCAGCACCGAATCATCCGCGNTGGAGACTTTCGATTCGACTTCACCGGTCTGATTCCGGAGGTAATCGGCCAGGCTGCCACCAGAGATGTAATCCATGGCGATGTAATGCTGGCCATCAAATTCGCCAACCTCCAGAACTCCCACGATCCCGGAATGACGCAAGCCGGCTGCCGCCCGGGCCTCACTATAGAACCTCGCGACGTCCGCCTCGCCGCCGGCTCGGCCCGGTGTGATCAATTTCAATGCAACAATCCGGTCCAGGTCGGTCTGCCGGGCCAGGTAGACAACACCCATTGCCCCTTGCCCAATCCGTTGGACCAGTTCGTAGCGGCCAAACCGAGTCGCGACACGATCGCAACTGTCCGAGGTCTCCATTGGAACCGCATCGCGCCCGGGCACCTCCCCGATGATCTCGGTCGCTGGCACAAGGGCGTCCAATCGTGACAGGCAATCGAGAAACTCTCCCAGTTGTGGCTGCCCCTGCAGCAACTGACTTCCCGCGGGCTCGTCACCGGCATGAAGTGCATCAACAAACTGATCCAGCGCATCGACCAGTTCCAGGTCGATTGCTGACTCGTGCGATTCGCTCCCCTCAGGCACTCTCGACATCGCGCAAAACGTCTTTCAGTTTCCTCAGGGCTCGCAGCCACAACATCTGCACGGCGGGCCGCGATCGGTTCATCCGCTCGGCGACCTCGTTGAAACTCAGGCGTTGAACGTTTCTCAACAGGATCACCTCCTGGTAATCCTCGTCGAGCCGACTCACCGCCTCGGCAATCTGGATTTCGTTTTCCTGGTGCAGCACCATCTGGCTGGGGGTGTCGCCCGGGTCCGATGGATCAATGCGAAAAAAGCTCGATCCGTGACCGGGAGATTCCATAGGGACCTCCCGCTGTATTCGGCGTTTGGCCGTCCCCTTGTAATGACGGATGTAATCAGTGGCGTTGTGTTTGAGAATTTGCTTGAGCCACGCCAACCATTCCCCCTCACTCTGCCCTTCAAACTTGTCCATCCCACGGTATGCCTCCAGCAACGTCTGCTGCACAAGATCCGAGGGATCGACCTTCCCCTGCAACCAACTCTCGATGTGGACACGTGCCAGGATCGACACGTAGTTTCGACACCGGTCAAACAGTTCATTGCGTGCTCCCACGTCTCCCTCGCGGGCACGATCGAGAAGGTCAACAAGGATCGACGAATTTTTGTCAGCGTCAGGCATTGTGCGGCGCGGAACCGAATCGCAGATTGAGGGCCTCAGTCTAGCCCAGTGATCTGGCAAGTCGCCACCACGTCGAACCGATGAGCCCATTGCATTCCGAAGCCGACACTCGTTGAATGGTCGGGATGACGCTGAAAACGTACGGGATTGGGACATGACAACACGGCGACGGTTTCTGGTACATGTCACGGCTGTTTTGAGTTGCCTGCTCGGATTGTCTTCTCAACCGGAGGCGTCATTCGCCGTCGACGCCCCGGCCCCGGGGAAGCAAGTCGGTCAGCAGTTCCGCAGCACGACAAACAAGATGCACTCGTGCCGCTATCTCGTCTTTCTCCCCAGTTCCTACAAATCCACCGGGCGGCCAACCCCGTTGTTGTTATTTCTGCATGGGTCCGGTGAACGCGGTGACAACCTGGAAAAGGTCAAGGCCCACGGCCCGCCCAAAATTGTTCAGAAACGCCCAAATTTCCCCTTCGTTGTCGTCTCACCACAGGTCGCTGCAACTCGTCGCTTCAATGCCCCGGCGTTACTCGAACTGCTCGACCATCTCCAATCGACCTACAACGTCGACAAAATGCGAACCGCCGTGACAGGCTTGAGCATGGGGGGGGCCGGCACCTGGGCAGTCGCCAATGCAGCCCCCGGACGATTCTCGGCCATCGTCCCAATTTGCGGCACTTCGACGATCAAGACACAACGTTTCCTGAAACTTCCGACATGGGTCACCGTGGGTGGAAAGGACAAGCCTCGCCTCGTCGAATCACT
>PBOU01000134.1 GCA_002724415.1 Planctomycetaceae bacterium | reverse complement strand
CAATCTCGACGACCCTGATACCAGCGAGCGGACCGCATCCCGACATCTGCAATTTCTTTCCAATGGCTCGAACACTACGGAGATCATCGCCGATCTATTATCGGGCATCAAATTCATTCAAGCTCCAAAATATTCCCAGATGGAATGTTGAATGGGCCCTGCCACCATGAACTAGAGGAATATTAGCGGCGGATAATGAATTGGACAGGTGTGACGATTTACCCAATCTGATCATTTCGGGGATGTTTGAAGTCTAAGCGGAGAAAATCCGATGGAGAGGATACATATGCGTGGAAACTGCGCAAACGGATGCAGCGCCGCCCCGTGCAAGGGGCAGCGCTAATGGAATTGCGCACCCAACTCCGCCGGGCGGCCGGCTATTTCGCCTACCTGGCGATTGAGCACGACATGATTGGCGTGTCGATGTCCGGACACCTGTATGGCGAGGGCACTTCGCGAGGCATGGCGCCGGTGTTCAGTTTGCAGCCGATGTTCGGAACGAATCCGTTCGGCGTCGCGATTCCCTGTGAAAATGAGCCTCCCTACATTTTGGACATGTCGACATCGGTCGTCCCGGTCAATCGTGTCGAATTTGCCAGGGACCGAGGCGAATCGATACCGATCGGCTGGTGCCTGGATGCCGAAGGAAACCCCACCTCTGATCCGGCAACCGCCAAAATTTATCTTCCACTGGGCGGGGCGCGCGAAACCGGTGGTCACAAGGGGTTCGGTTTGGCGATGATCGTCGAAGCCATGACCGCGCTGCTATCGGCCGGCTGGGCTGACGAGAATGGCAGCTACTCTCAAGACAAGATCGCCCATTTTCTCGGAGCGTTTCGGATCGATATGTTTCGAGAACCGTCAGAATTCAAAACCGCCATGGACGCCATGATCGACTCGTTGCATCGAGCTGCACCGGCCCCCGAACACGACCGCGTCTTCGTACCTGGCGAAATGGAACACGAAACCGAACAACAGCGACTGCAAACCGGAATCCCGCTCATCAAAAAAGAAGTCGCCGACTTGCGGGAGTTGTCAGAACGATTCGATGTTCAATTTGAATTGGAATCACGGACGCAGTAACTCAAGGGCGTTCTGCGAGTTGCTTGAATCGGATTTCTCTTCTCAACCGTGATTCCCTCAGAACTCATCCAAGTCCTCACCACCACGAGGAGTTGTCATTGCTTTGAAGATTCCGGGATCAATCGGCTGCTGGATGAACCGGACACTTCCATCGGCGAAAACCACGTGAAATCCAGCGGCATGGTCCGATGTGGAGCTGACAGTGGATGGAACACCGATTCGCTTCCATCTCGAAACCTCCAGGTCGTGAGGCTCGTTCCAGGAGATCGAGGACTGGTGAGTTTCGACGACAAGAATCGTCTGTGATTGACCGTCGGTGATGTCTTGGAGGCGAATCCCCTCGGCGCCGTCGAAACAGGTGTCTGGCCCTGTGACGTAGACGTAGTGGGTGGCGTTGATTTGGCCACCAGGCGGAGCCGATGGGCACCGAAAGACCTGTGGCGTTTTCTGGGCCACAGCCAGGTTGTCGGCATGGTTCCATGGCTTGTCAAAATCGTAGGCGTCATACATTCGGGATTGGTCAAGAAACGGAAGAATCAAGACTCGCCAACTGTGTGCCGGCCTGCCCGTTTCGTCCGGGATGTAGGCAGGGGGNAATGTGCCATACGCCTCGTGGTAATTGGACAGGGCGAGCCCCAGTTGCTGGAGGTTGTTCTTACACGTCGAAAGGCGGGCTGATTCACGTGACGATTGCACTGCAGGAAACAAAAGTGCGATCAGCCCAATGACGCAAATTCCTGCTGCCACCCCTCCCCCAATCAACCTACGCACCGAGATCGGTGTAGTGGATTTCTGGTGTGGCTGTTCGGGGAGTGATGGCAATGTGAATTCCGAGTGGCAAAAGCGGAGGGAGTGAAGGGCTGATTGGACCAGGTTGGCGTTTCCCTGGCAGTCGACTTCGACGAAGAACGACGCGATGGCCTTGCTGGGATCTGGCGACTGTGTTGACGTGGCGGGCTCTGAAAAACAACGTGACCCCACTTGCCAGCCAGCGGGTTTTCACAGAGGAGCACGGAAGCTACGCAAACAGCGGAATGGGTTCGCCTTCTTCCAGCAGGTTGACGCGGCGTCCTTCGCGGTCGTTGATCAACAGTTCATTACGACGGATACCGAGTGCGTGGTAGATCGTCGCTGCGATGTCGCCGGGCCAGACCGGTTTTTCGATCGGGTAGCCGGCCACCTTGTCCGTCGCGCCGTAGACCTGGCCACCACGGATACCGCCTCCAGCGAACAGGGCAAACATGCTGTTGATCCAGTGGTCGCGCCCTGGCTGATAGTTCGTGCCGCGGACACGAGGGTCGGCCCATTTCGGTGACCGCCCCATTTCGCCCATAGCCAAAACCAGGGTGGATTCGAGCAGGCCTCTCTGATCCAGATCTTCCAGGAGAGCCGAGAGCATCTTGTCCAGTTCAGGGAGCAAGTGCGTGCGCAGGTGGAAGAAGTTGTCCGCGTGTGTGTCCCAGTTGGCGACCAGCGGAGACTTTTCTGGAGTCCGCCAGTGGACCGTAACAAAAGGCACTCCGGCTTCCACAAGCCGCCGGGCCATCAATGTGCCCTGCGCTGTCACCGTGTTGCCGTAACGATTTCGTAGACTCTCTGGTTCACGATCAAGGTCGAAGGCCTCTTTCACTCGCTTCGAGGTGAGCAACCGGAATGCTCGTTCCTGGTGCGTGTTGAAGTTGTCAACCTGGCGAGAGCCTTCAACGCTTCCTTGCCATGCATTGAGTTTCTGCAACAACCGTTCACGACCCGCTAACCGCCGACGACTGACTTCGCCGGGCAATTCGAACGACGGGATTCGGAATTCCCGTGGCTTGAAACCGTGTTTCACCTTGGGGTCCCGAACACCACGAACCAGCAGCGATTCGTGAGCGCGACCCAATTTGCCGGCGAATTGACCCGGAACCACGTAGCCACTGAACTCGTTGCTGTAGAACGGCAGTTGGACCGAAGCGGGCAAATCTCCCTTTGTTGGTCGGCAGTAGGAGACTGTTGAACCGATGAATGGCCAGTCGTCGTCAGGTCGCGGCTTGCGGTTGATTCCCTGGGCGATGTCCGATTTGGCAAGGCGTTGACCCGTCAATACGTAGTAAGCGTCGCAATGGTGATCGCCGGTGCTGCTNCCCTCCATNGTCANNGAGCGGACGANNGCCAGGTCCTTNGTNCGTTTTGCNAGNAGNGGCANNTGNTCACAACAAGTNATNCCCGGNACNGNNGTATNGNNCGGNNTGAATTCACCTCGATATTCGACCGCGGCATCAGGCTTCATGTCCCAGGAATCGATTTGACTGGGACCACCGTAGAGGAAGAGAAAGATGACATGCTTGGCTTTGCCAAAGCCCGTCAGGGGACTGGCCTGTCCGCGTTCGGCAAGTGCATCGCCTAATCCCAAACCCATGGCTCCCAGGCCAAGGGTGCGATCGAATTGGCGGCGAGAGATGTGGGAGTGGATGGACATCAGTGAGTGATTATCTGATGGCCAGCAAAAGCGATCAAGAGGTAGAGCCGAGAATCAGGCTGATCCGGTTGCCCGAATTCATGAACTGATCAACGACTGCGGCTGTAGAGGTTTGTTCCGGTGTTGTAGAGTTTGTGGAATCATGCCCGTAGTTCTGTTTGATCTCGACGACACCTTGTTCGACCACCAGTATTGCAGTCGCGCCGGCCTGGTTGCGGTTCAAAGAACGTATGCAGGACGAATCGATGGCGACATAGATGAAGTGGAGTTCGTCTATCGCACGCTGCTTGAAGAGTGGCACGAGAAAGTGCTCGACGGCTCGATATCGATCGACGAATCTCGAGTCGAGCGATTTCGATCGCTGTTGTCTGACGAACAAGCCGTTGCAACGGACGATGAATCACGGGCTGCAGCACGCTGTTATCGCGAGGCATACCTTGCGGCTTTTCGGCCAGTTCCAGGGGCCATTGAACTGTTGCAACGTGTCAAAGCGGAACGTTCGATCGGGATCGTGACAAATCACATCCTGTCCGAACAAGTCAAAAAGATCGCGACAATTGGTGTCGATCCATTCGTTGACGAGTTGGTCGTGTCGGATGAAGTTGGTGTGGCCAAACCCGATGCGAGAGTCTTCGAAACTGCGTTGTCGCGGCTCGGTAGTACATCTGATGAAGCCGTAATGATCGGCGACTCCTGGTCGTCTGACATTCTCGGAGCGACAGGGTTGGGAATACGTGCCATTTGGCTGAATCGGTACAACAGGCGGTGTCCGGATTCTTCGCTCGCTACCGAGATCCGATCGTTGGAACCGGTCGACAAAATTGTCGACTTGATTCTCAATCCGTCATAATCGCCAACTGTGGCGTCCTTCAGTTCCGTCGTAGAAGAAGTGGATCCATGATCTCAAAAAATTTTAAACGAGTTGTCTCGTCCGCGGTGCTGATTGCCGCGGTTTCTGTCTGTACCTCGGTTTCCGCCGGGGAGTTGAGTCGCGGTCAGCGTTGGGTGAGAAGCCACCCGTTTACGACGATGGCCCTGACGATCATTCCGGAATCGTGCAATCCGCAACAGTACAAGGACGCCAACCTGACGACGACGCTGGCGTGGAAGCAACGCGAACAGCTTCTCAAAGGAAGTGCGGGTGTTGGCCTGCCCTGGCATTTGCATCTGCGGCGGGTGGTGTTGAACAAGGACGGGCTCACCGATCAACTCAAGACACGACTCAGGGGCCATGTCGGAAACTACAAGGGNTGCNCNGGGTGGATGGTCTGGGACGAGCCAAACCGGGCGGAGATGTTGCGTGCCGCGGAAACCGTGAAATGGTTGAAGAAGACGTGGCCCGAGACGCTCGTCTACTCCAACGCCTACCCGATGGGGGCCACCCCGGAACGGTACTACGGCGGAAAAACTCCGACTGGCGGGTACAGCTATGAACAGTACCTGCGTGACTTCTCGACGATTCTCGGGTCCGATGTCGTGATGTACGACGCGTACATCTTTCGCGAGGGTGGCGGCACCGGCAATCCGTTTCCGACGATGAACACCGCTCGCAAGGTGGCGCTGGAGCACGGCAAGCCGTATTGGTCGTTCGTCCAATCGCACGCTGACGAGCGCCGAGGAAATCGCATGCCGAGTGAATCCGATATTCGCATGCAGGTCTTCGCTCACCTGGCGAGCGGCTTCACGGGCATCGGTTACTTCACCTACGAGGACCAGCAGGGGCCGGCGATGNTTAGCAATTCGACCCGCCAACGCCGCCCGATTTATTACCACGTCTCGCGGCTGAACCAGGAAGTCATCAACGTCGGGCGGGCATTGCGGTTTCTGAAAAGCACGGATGTGAGATACGTGGCCGGCCCTGGNAACCGGGTGCCCACTGCCGCGACCGCCTGGCAGCCCGGCGCAGGTGGCAACAAGCTCATCAGGTCGATCTCCATCAAGGGGGCCACTTCGAAGCCAATCGAATGGAGAGACGTACTGGTTGGGTTCTTCAAGGATGATCACGGCGGCGACTATTTCATGCTGACGAATCTCTGGCANGGCGAAGGAGTGTCGTCGGCCCGGCGAAGCATGACCGTCACGTTGAAATTGCACCCCGGTGTCACAACGATNGGGCGACTGTCCAGGGAGACGGGGAAGCCGGAACGGCTGAGCGTCAAGGGGGATGAGTTGGAANTGACACTGCCCGGCGGTACCGGTGAACTGTTGCGTTTTGGTTCGGCGGAGTTTCCGGGACTCAGCCAGGATGAATGACTCGACTGGCTGGTGCCGATATCCTCAGGCTACTGTGCGTCTGTGGTGACGGTCCTGGAGATCGCAGCGACTTCTGGAAACTAATTGTTGAGGCCGACAGATCGATGCGTAGCAACCTCAAGACGTTTCTCATGGCCGGCNTNGCNNCGTGCCTGATGCTTTCCACGGCGATGGGTGAAGAACCGTCTGGTGTGACTGTAGAGAAAAGTGGCTCGAAACAACCAACTCTCATCCTTCTCAAGAACCGGTTCCTGGAAATGACGTTTGACCCGGCGCGTGGTGGGCGATGTAGCCGGCTGCTGGTTCGGGCAACGGGCGAACAGGTGATCGGCGACGCCGACGTGTCGGGCTTGTTTCTCGATCACTGGGCCAAGTACGCATGGCCCAGTGGTTTGATGCACTTGCCGTATGAGTACGAGTTGGTGAAGGAGGGGCAGAGGCGAGCCGGGGTGCGGCTGTGGGTGCGAGTTCCCAAGTCCGGCGGGGGGAAGGGGGCGCGAGATCGTAACACGTCGCTGAAGATGGCCACGTCGCCCGATCTGGTTGGCCTCACCGTGCGNAAGACGATCTGGTTGAACTCTGACAACGACACGATCGAGGTCGACCAGGAACTGGTCAACACGACCACGCAATCGCGGGCTGCTGCCCTCTATATTCAACAGAACCTTGTCATGAGTGGCAGTCACTACAGTGACAACTGGTACCTGCCTTCGACCAGTGGCGTTCGGGTCAACTTGCAGCCGGAGAAAAGGGGGGGGCGTGCCATTGGTCCCGATTGGATTCGCACGCCTGTTGCCGGTTGGATGGCCGTCAAGGATCGCAAGACCGGGCACGGGATGGTGTTCGCCTTCGACTACAACTATCTCAGCAAGACCTACACCAGTGGTGCTACGGGCGAGTGGTTTCTGGAACCCGTGCCGATAGGCCCCGGCAAGTCGTTTATCACAAAGTACGTGATCAAGCCCGTCAGTGGCTTCAAGGATTTCGTGTACGGGTCATCNGCACTTGTGGCGGACATTCAGGCTGACGAGGTGGGGCAGGGCAGGGTCAAGGTCACTCACGAGGTCATGGCCGTCGGACGAGACCGAAAAGATGTCACGGTTGAGTTGCAGGTCATTGGTTGGAAGAGCAAGAAACTGCTGGCAGCCAGGGAATTCCAGATTGCCAGGTTGTCCGCCAAGCGGTTGCAACAAGAGCTTGTCTTCAAACCGGCCACACTGGCCGACGGTCTGCTGATTTCGGCGGTCGTCCGTACGGGGAAGAAGGAAGAGCGGTACGAGCGTTTCTACGCGGGTGACCGTGCCGAATTGCAGGCTCGAACGAATCTCTTCGCCACCGAGGGGGGGGGGCTGCCGAGTGGACGTGGCGATCGTTATTTTCGTCCCCAGCCTCGCAAGCGAAAACAGTTCGACAAGCCCGATTTCGCGAAGCTTTCGAAACGCGATCCCAAGCGTTTTCGATGCCTGGTGGTGTTTGGTCTCTATACGCACATTCTGAACCTCGATGATGCCGTCACCGGTTGGAAGCATCGTGATGCCGACACACCGGTTGAGTTCACGTGGGCGAATTGCCCTCCGAATGGTGTGGAAACATTCCCTGGCACATATGACGAGTTGTTTCAATACGACCTGGTGGTGCTGTCGGACGTGAACTATCGGGCGCTTGGTGACGTCGCGATGGAGATGGTGTGTGATTACGTGGAGCAGGGGGGCAGCCTGCTTGTTGCGGGAGGGCCGTACGCCTTTGGCAATGGGGAATTCCAGGGAGCTCGTTTCCTGGATGTGCTGCCCGTGCGATTGCGGGGGCCATTTGATCTCAAGTGGGCCGGCAAAGGGAAGTCCTGGAATCTGTCCGGCAAGCAGCCGGAGCATCCCCTGCTGAAGGGGGTCCGGTTTGATCAATCGCCACGTGTGTTCTGGCATCACTTCGTGACNCCGAAGCCCAAGGCGACGGTTGTCCTGAATGCGGGGACGGAACCAACGTTGATTCTTGGTCGTTATGGCAAAGGCCGCGTCGCCGCCCTGACGCTGAGCCCCACTGGACTGGCTGGCAAAGGGGAAGTGGCCTGGTGGGACTGGGATGGCTGGTTTCCGCTGGTTCGAAATCTGTTTGGCTGGTCGAAAGAGGAGGGGCNGCAATGAGGTGTTCTGGATCGAGCCTGTGCCGTTGGTCATCCTCACTGATGGCCTGTTTGCTCCTGGTACTGTTCCCGACGCTGTCGCCAGCCGTTGAAGTGCGCAACAGCAGTTTTCGGGAGGCTCGTGGTACGACGCTTTCCGCAGAAGAGGTGGCTGCAATGCGGAAGAGGGGCTGGAAGTGCCCCGATGCAAAGGACTGGCCGCATTCCTGGGGTGGCCAGGGATCAAAGGTCACTGTCGAATTTCCACTAACCGGAGGGCGAGGCAACGACGCGTTTTGTCGGTTGTCGGCCACCAATTCCGGTTACGTCAACGGCTATTGGGGGAAGGTCTTCAAGCCCTCGCAGATCCTGACATTCTGGGCGAGAGGGAAGGGGACCCTGCGAGCGGGCCTGATGGCCTACAAGTTGTCCGACGATCACAAACGGATCCTGCCGGGCGGTCGAATGCCGGCGTTGGAAGTCGTGATCAATAGCAAGGAGTGGGTCCGTTATCGGTATCTGATGAGGAAACCCAGCTATGAACTGACCGGGCACCCGCTGTTTCAGACGCTCAAAGGGACTATCGATTTTGATGATGTGGACATTCTTGATTCCGATCCCGCGCTGGATGCGATTGTCGCGGAAGAGAATCGCCTTTACGGCAAAAACGCGCTGGTGGAGTCCTTGAAGCGAGTTGTGAGCGATGCGACGTTTGCGGATCGGCTTCAGCAGTACCGAACTGCTGTGCGGGCTTTCGCGTCTGCCGAGGAGCGTGTCTCGGCTCATCTCTTGAAACCCATGCGTCGGTACATCGCCTCGCTGGGACCATACGTGGAGTCCAAGGGCCTCAAGACCGTCCAGTCGACTCACTACAACGAGATGATTTTGCTGACTCGCGTTCTGAATCGGCTGGCGGGCAAGCCTGTCGGGTCGGCCATTGCCCTGAAAACGACGAGTGTGAAGAACAACGGGAAACCGTATTTTCCCGGCAAGCGAGATCCGCGTCCCAGCCAGGTCACGATCACCGACGTCCGCTCGAACAAGCTGCGGTACAACGAAAACGAGCCGGCCAACACGGTGGCGACCCTGGTCAATCACACGGCCAAAACGGTAACTGGTGTATTGCGAGCGAAACTCATCGTTGACCTGGGGGCGGTGCGCCCCCTGGCAGAAAAGAAGTCTTTCACGATCAAGTCAGGGGAAACTCGGAAGTGGAGGTTCACCTACAACGTGGGGCCGGAAACCTATGGCCGCGCGATCGAAGTGGAATTCGTCGACGACCAAGGGAAGCGATTGGACAAGTGGCAGGAATATTTCGCTGTTGCTCGCGAGTTCTTTCGGGTTCATCAGCACTCCTACCAGGTGAAAGCCAAGTACTGGGCCGAAGATCCCCACATCTTCTATTTCAATCAGACCCACTATTTTGCTCACGAGCCGACAGGTTTGGGAGCCGAGCCTTTCGATGCAGAGGTCTACATCACGGGGCAGACGGGCTATCGCATCAATCAGAAGTTCCGCAAAGCCCAGATGGCGTTCAACAAAGCGCAGGGTATTCTCAGCACGTTCTATGTGATCGGGGCGTTTGACGGTCAGATGGGCTATGAGCAGGCTCGGCAGCACCCCGAATTTCTGCTGTACGATCCCAATGGTCAGCCGGCCGTCGACACGCTCTATGGGGGATATCCCAATCCCATGGAGCTGGCATCACCCCTGGAGGTGGGCCCGAAGCGGAAGACGATGAAGATCAAACCGTATCTGGACCGGGAGATTCATCCCTGGCAGCATGTCAACATGAACATGGCCCGCAAGGATGCCGTCCTTTATGCCATCAACCGCATCAAGGCGTACGCCAAGTCGTGGGGGTTTGGTGGCGTCTACTGGGATGGTTGCCTCGGGGTGTGGGCGGGATTCGACCACGAGGGCAAGAGGAATGTCCCGTCGGGCAAATACGAGGACTACGTCACCCTGAACGCTCGCAACCATCGCTTGTGGAACAAGATTCTCAAGGCCGACGATCCGTACTTCGGGACGTGGTTGAACTGGGGCCTGGAAGGAGCCACCGGCGACTTTGCCAAGCGACACGGCATTACCATCTGGAGAGGAACAGGTGTGGAGGGCGACCCGCGAGACGACAACATCCGAGCGGCGACGGACGCCAAGAATGTCATGCTGCTTGACGAGCACCAGAACTTCTCGGGGGAGGACTATCGCAAGCTGCTTCGTGATCGATTGCGGAGTCGCGATCATTACGTGCAGAAGTATGGAGTGAGCCACATCATTGGCTATGCCACTCCGGCTGTGGATCTGCAGGAGCCAGGGGCCACGAAGTGGGGCTGGCCGGCGTGGAACCATGTCATGTCTGTTTTGATCGCCACTCAGTCCCATCTGGCGTCGGCGTTTGTGCCCAGTCACAGGCCGGGCATGCAGTTCATGACACGGTACTCGCGGTTCATCTGGGCTCGCGATATCCGTGCCGTGCCGGCACAGATGGCGGGGGAAAATGTCCAGGTGAAGTCGGGTGAAGAACTGTGGTGGAAACGGCTTGTCTATCAGCGCAAGACGAAATCCGGACGCGACGTCATCATCCACCTGGTCCGCATTCCTCCGACCCCGAAAGTTGACTATGCCTGGGCGGACGAACCTTCACTGCTCAAGGGCGTCGAGGTCACCATGGATGCTCCCGGTGAACGACTGAGTGCGGCTCAATCCTGCCGTGCGTATCACTACGAGGAACCGCAGCAAGTCGTGCAGCAGGACATGCGACCCAAAACCAGCGGCTCACGTGTCACCGTGTCCGTTCCCCCCTTCCGTTACCACACGATGCTCGTCTTGCGTTTTACCGCATCCGGCGGCACCAAGAACCGTTAGCCCCGGAGTGGGCGGTTGGCGACGAAGATCGGGTGGCCGGCCAGTGAGACCCCGGACTATTTCTGTTTGCTTTCCGGCATTCGATAGTGGACGTCCCGAAAGAACGTCTTTGTGTTTCCTTTTCCATCGTCCAGGACAACGGGGATCAGATTTCGGCCCGGCTGCAGACGCACTTCCATTCGGTAGCTGAACGGCTGCGTTTGAGAGAATCCCTGTTGCCTTGTGACTCGTTTGCCCGCGACGGTCACGAGAGTGCCCGCCTGGCAAACGCCGCGGATGCGTGCTGTGTTGCTGGCGATATAAGGGCCGCCAGCATATTCGACATCGACAATTCCGAGTGGTCGTTGACTGAGCGTCTGCAGTTCATGAGCGATCAACTGGCGGAACCGATGAACGTACTCCACATCAGGTCGGAAGGTGTGCATTCGGAACTCGCTGGCGAGCAACGATCCCCACCACCTCATGCTCCGTTCCTTCGAGAAATGGTCTTCTTGGGCCGGCTTCCCCAGGCCCCGCCGGACTTGTGTGAGCAAGTCCCCTAGCTGGGCCATCAACGCAAATTCATCCAGGCCCTGGCGATAGCTCTCCCACCGCAACGACGCATGCCAGGGGACGAATCCGGAGATCCGTTTTTTGCGGGTGGGATAGAACATAAGGCCGTTGCCGTACATGCCTTGTTTTTGATTGCCGTGGCGGTGCAATTCGGTCCACGGGTCTTTTCCTCCGTTGTAGGCGATCCCCCACCAGAAATTGCCCTTGTACCCGTATTTGGCCAGCACGGATGGGTAGAAACGGTTGGCGCCCAGGCTTGCCGCAGTGTTGAGAGTGTACAGCGAGTTCATGTAAGCCCAGAGCTCAAGTCCTCCTCGCTGCCATTTGCGCCAGTTGGGAATATGTTCTGGCTGCGTAGCAAAAAAGTGCCACGGTACGCACCATGCATCCAACGCCGCCGCCAATTCATCAGACATGACGTGCGTCGAAATCATCACCGTGACTTCGGGGTAATGGAGCTTGGCTCGCTTGGCCAACTTGATGACCAACTCGTGGTGTTCTTCGTTGACCTCGTCGAACATGTAGAAGACGACCTTATCTTTCCAACCATTGGCCCGATAAAAGTCTCCGAGTTTCTTCATGTACTGATCGAACACCGGCCAAAAATTTTCACTGCCGACGGAGAGGCCCAGTCCGAGGTAGCTCTTGCTCACGTGAGAGATGTAACCCAACAACGACGGGGGAAGCAAAACGTAGTCGTATCCCAGTTCGTCGAAGACCACGTCGAGGCCTTTTTTGTATTCCGTGAAATCCACGTGCAATTCACCGGTCTTGTCGAGGTGAACAGCCGGCGCATCCGGGCCGTACTTCAACGCGGTGAACCCGGCCTCATGAAGAAAACTCCAGGAGGCACGACTTCTGTCCTCCAGGTTGTGCGTCAGCGTCTGCAGCATCGGCTTGCTTGGCAAAGCAATGTCCCAGGTGTTTACTTCCACGGGGATCGATGCGAGAAGGGCTCCATCGGCATGCACACGGATAGAGCCGGAAGATAGCCCCGGTTCGATGTTGAATGAGGTTCGTGCTTCGACCAACAGCACGCTGTTGAGATCGGCCGGAGCGGTAAACGCTTCATTCGAAAGCAAGGGGTCAGGAATCGTTCCGGTTTCGAACCCCGCCAGTCCGTACCATCTGCTGATCCCTTTGACAGGAACTTCTGCAACACGCCGATAGGACCAGGTCGGTTCGGCACTCGGTCGGCCACCTGTGTCCGACTTCGGCGTCCAGTCGAATGAAATCGTCACGTTCTTCAATGCCGCCGATGGGCGCAATACCAGGAAGAACGGTTCCGTTTCGTTGCGAGCCATCGACAACCGGATTTTGTCTTTGGTGGTGACTTTTCCCCAGGCGTCGGGTTTGTGTTTTGAAAACACCTTTCGAACCGGTGAAACGGCATACACCTTGAGCTTTCCGGAATCGAAAACTCGTGTCGGTGAACACAATTGAGGAAGTGTTTCCGAGACGGCTGATGGACGGGCATCCTGAGCCGAAACAGAACCGGCCAGGAAAAAACACAACACTGCCAAAACCTCGGGGCCAGATTCTGTAAGCCGTGTTTTCATCGTCGCAACCTCGAGTGTTGTGGAGCGTGAGGCCATTGCTACGTCCGAGACCAACCGCGGAAGTGAACAAGGCTCCCGCCAAAGAAGTCACGCGGTACGTCCATCAACACTGACAGACGTGGCTTCCAACTTCGAGTGATGCCCGGGCACCATTCGAATGAACCGATGTTTTTGAAACCGGTCCGTCCGTTAGAGCAACGGTGTGATCGGGCGGCCACGGTACACATGGTAGGGGCGTCCCGCCTCGTCGTAAAAATTCGCATCGGCCCTGATCCCCAGGGCATGGAAAATGGTCGCTGCCAGGTCGGACGGAGTGTACGCTTCGCCAGTTGGAACGCCACCGTGCGCGTCGGAGCGACCAACAATCCGTCCGGGCTGGATGCCACCACCGGCCAGGAAACACGGGAACACGTCGCCCCAGTGATGCCGCCCGGGNGTGAACTTCTCGCCGGATGCGTTCTTGCCGTTGGCCGAAATGGGGGAGATCTTGGGGGTACGCCCCATCTCACCACACATCACGACCAGCGTGTCGTCGAGCAATCCCCGGTCCTCGAGATCATCCAGAAAACCACTGAGACAATGATCGATCGAGGGCAGCAACTTGCCCTTGAGGTCGCGGAACGCATTCTGGTGAGTGTCCCAGCCTCGCAGGTTGATCTGCACCATCCGGACACCGGCCTCGACCAAGCGTCGTGCGACCAGGAATCCCTGGCCCCACTCTTCACGCCCGTACTGGTCGCGAATGGAGTCGGTTTCACGAGTCAGGTCGAACGGGTTGTCCTGTCCACTGCGAGCGGTCAGCAGCAGTCTCAGGGCCTGTTGTCGCCACGCATCCCAAGCCGCCAGGCGGGCCTCACCGGCAGCGGTTTCACTGTGACGTCTCAGGGATTCGAGCCCGGTGAGCAGCGCCCGGCGATTTTGTAGTCGAGGAATCGACAGGCCGCCGTCCGACTCGATGCGTGGCAGGTGAAACGCCGGGTCCCGGCAACTGGAATTGTCCCACCAGGCCTTGGGACCCGGTCCCGGCGCTCGAGCGGGATCGTTGGGGTCGTCGTGACTGTAACAGTTCGGGCAACTGCCTCCGGCATCAGGAGAGTTGCACTTTGGTGCCAGGTCGACTCCCCAACGAGCATAACGGGGGCCGAGAAGTCCGGGGCCACGTCCGGGATACNTCATCAACTTGGTCCGGGGAATCTCGATCACCGATGGCAGTCCCACGTTCTCTTCGGGTGGGGCTGCGTAGGCGATCAAAGACGCGAGTGACGGCCACTCGAAACGCCCGCTGCGAGGCTTGGAAATCGTGGCATTCGAATCCCCTGGCGGCAACGCGGTTGTCCCACTGTGCAACAGATATTGGCAACTGCTGTGTTCATTGCGGAACTGTCGGCCGGCGATGTGGTGCATTGTGCGAACGATCGAAAAACGATCCTGCCGTGCCGCCAGCCGCGGCAGGTGCTCGCAGAACCGGACTCCGGGCACTCGGGTCGCCGTGGTTCCGTATTCCCCACGAATCGAGTCGGGGGCCTCGGGCTTTGGGTCGAACGTCTCGTGCTGTGACGGACCACCGGCCTGGAAAATAAAAACCACCGACTTGGCGGTGCCACGACTTGGAGTTTCAGCCGCCTGGGACTCCATCCGCAACAGGTCACCCAACCCGNTGCCAAACAATC
The DNA here is from genome assembly GCA_002724415.1 of Planctomycetaceae bacterium. Taxonomy (GTDB): domain Bacteria; phylum Planctomycetota; class Planctomycetia; order Planctomycetales; family Planctomycetaceae; genus UBA8437. The sequence continues at coordinate 3,574 of PBOU01000134.1, read as the reverse complement.
CCAGGCCGCCGACCTGTAGCAGTTCTCGTCGTCCCAGCAATGGGTGGTCACTCGGGCGACAACCGTGCCGTTGCATCCTCACCATCTCCAATACCGTAGAGCTTCCGGGTCAACGTATTGTATCGACAATTCCGACACCGCAAGGCAATATCGGATCGTGTGGATTGCATCGTGACCCACACGTTGGTGGAAAAGAATTGCACAATGAAAATGCTGGTTCCGAGCAGCCGGCTTGTTTGTTTTTGGGAGCGAGGTCAGTCGAACAAACTGGCTGGACAAGAAACTCGCGTTGATGTGAGTCCTGGTGTTTCCGCAGTTCGCAAAACGTGAACTGGCGTACTATCCTGATACAACCAACGGCTGGAGCATCGGATTCCGGCGTGTCAGTTACAAAATTCCTGAGCTCGTGAGCATTTCTCATGTCGAAGTTTGCGGCGACTTTCCTGGTCTTCCCGTTCGTGTTTTTCGCCACAACTTTTGCGGCACCACCCGTACGCCAATTCGACGACCCCGGTGCTCCGCCTTTCAAGGTGCTAAAGCCTGGGGAGAGTCCGCAGCTTGACGCGTATGACAATTTTGTGATTGGCCCGAAGTATGTGCGGGCTCCCGAACGCAAGGTGGTTGAGGGCGTTGCACGGGGAAAGGTGCAACAGTTTGCGATCGATTCGAAACAGACCAAGATTTACAACCCGGGGATTGCCAGGAAGAAATTTGGCACCGTGGATCCCAAGAACCCCAAAACGCTCATCGTTGACACGCACGAGATCGACTACAAGCGGCAAATCACCGTCTACATTCCCGCGCAACACAAACCCGGCAGCGCAGCGCCTTTCATGGTCAGTCACGACGGCCCCAAGGGAAAACCCAATATGGGGCTGCCACGGATTCTCGACAACTTGATTGCCCAGAAGCGGATTCCCCCGATCATTCTCATTCAGATTGCCAACGGCGGCGGCGACGCCCAGGGGCATCAGCGTGGCAAAGAGTATGACAACATGTCGGGGTTGTTCGCCGAATACATTGAAACCGAGGTGCTTCCCCGCGTTGAGAAACACTGCAAGGTGAANCTGACCAAAGATCCCGAAGGCCGTGCAGCGATGGGTTCCAGTTCCGGCGGTTCCGCAGCGCTCATCATGGCCTGGTTCCGAACCGATCTTTACCGCCGCGTACTTACCACCTCGGGAACCTTCGTGAACCAAGCATGGCCATTTGACCCCAAGTTTCCTGATGGTGCCTGGGGTTTCCACAAGACGATCATTCCCAAGAGCGCCAAGAAGCCGATCCGCCTGTTCATCTCGGTGGGTGATCGTGATCTGCTCAACCCAAACGTCATGCGAGACGGCATGCACGACTGGGTCGAGGCGAACCACCAGATGGCCAAGGTGCTCAAGGCCAGGGGCTATGAGTATCAGTATCTGTTCTGTCGCGGTTCGGGCCACGGCATCGGCAACGCCAAGGCCCAGTTTCTCCCTCACGCCATTGAGTGGGTGTGGAAGGGGTATGGTTCCAAGAGAATCAAGTGACCTGACCTGCGGAGAATTTCATGGATCTATCCAGGGGCGCACTCGTCCGGGCTGCCGGTGTCTGTGTGTGCCTGTTCGCAGTGGTTCCGCGTTTCATGGGGATCGCCGACGAGTCCGGCGAGGAACATCGCGGTGAAGAGCAACCGCGAGTGGAACTGGAGATCAAATTCGACCAACGGGTCGGGAACAGTACACCGGTAAGGGTGAACCTGGATTTCGACTCGCTGTTGCCCCACGGTGTTTCAGGGCTTATCGACCCGCACACGATCGTTGTGAAGCGACGTTTGCGAGGCAGCACGCGGACGTACAACGTACGGTTCGCGGAAACCCTGTACTACAAGAACCAGGGCTGGATTGCCTGGCTGGTCGACGAACCGCGGAAAGGTGGCAACTGGACAATCGGGTTCGGCATGCGCGCGGCCGACGGACTTATGGCCGAACCGCCATATCAGTCGCCAGTGGGAGTCGGTGACAAGCTTTGCCATAACGGCTTCCGCTGGCAGCCCATCGGCGTTCCCGGCTACCTTCCCGATCCGATTTCCGTTGACTGGAATGCGGATGGCCTGGTGGATGTCATCTCCAAAAGTGGAGGCACGAACAACGTGGGCATGCCCATGGCCGGCATCTTCTTCTGGCGGAACATCGGGACCAACCAGCAGCCGAGATTCGACGTGCCCCTGCGTCTTTCCGCCGGTGGTGTCGATCAGCAACACACCCTCGACAACTATATGGTCAATTTCCGTCCGCGACGGGACTTCATGAGCGAAGACTATATGGCCTGCGACGTCTTCGACTGGTTCGGCAGCGGTCGCATGGATCTGATCACACTGAGCAGGCCCGGTGGGATCAAGGTCTACCGCAACACGGGGCGACTGGACGCGGTCGGTTTGCCGATATTGGAACTCGCCCAGCGGCCCGAGTATCCCTCGTGCATTGCGAAAGGCCGATATCCAGGGTTACGGGTGGTTGACTGGGACGGTTCGGGCCGCCCGACGCTGGTGATTGGAACGATGTACCGAGGTGAGCGGGAAGGACTGGGCATATTGCGGCAGATCGCGGTCATGCGAACCGTGGGCGGTGAGAAAGGCGATTGGAAGTTCGAATCCGTGCCGCTGGGGCTGGCCAAGGGGCCGAAGAAGATGCCCCTGGACTGGCGGAAATATTCGAATTTCGAGGGCGAGCGGCCATTCTATTTCGACTGGTTCGACAGCGACGGCGACGGGAAACTGGAGATGTTTTGTTCGTTGCGGTGGAATGACAAGCCACAAATGGAGATGTGGCGCAACGTTGGATCGCTGGAACAACCGGTGATGCGAAAGGAAGGCGCGATGCCCTGGTTTTCGCACAACACCGGTTTTTTCATGCGGTTCACCCACGACAAGGCGTTCAAGGGTTGCCTTATCGGGAGCTCCGAGGGCATGCGTTACCTCGAACAACTCAAGCCCGACGTTTTCGCCATCGACGCTTTTGCCGACCGCGGATTGTTGTTGGGCCAGGGGTGTGAGCTGAAATTGCAGGGATACGTGCGTCCTGTCCCCTTCGATGCCGACGGCAACGGCACCATGGATCTCTTCTGTGGCGATGAGCCGGGATTCATGACGCTGACAAAAAATCTTGGAACCACGCGCAAACCCGTGTTTGCGCCGCCGGTCAAAATGAAGGACATTCACAGAAAAGAGTTTCAACTGTGTGACACAAACCTTTACCCGATGGCACGAGCGAGATCCTGGATCGGGCAGCTCAAGCCCTTCTTGTGCGATTGGGACCAGGACGGTCAGTTGGATATCATCGTCAGTGGCGGCACGTTCGACCTGATTTACTGGTTGGAGAAGTACGATCCAGCCACAAACCAATTCGAGAAGATGCACGCTCTGCGCGTCCGGGGTGGGAACGCTGATCGGCCCTTCAAGATCCGCAAGGGACCGGTCGTGGTGGATTGGGACAAGGACGGCCGGCCGGAACTGGTGGCTGTTGGCCCTTCCGACGCCATCTGTCTTTTTCATCAAGGCAAAAAAGGATCGGCGAACGCATTGACCATGCTCGAGCCGGGC
>PBOU01000133.1 GCA_002724415.1 Planctomycetaceae bacterium | reverse complement strand
CACGAAACCGTTCGCCCCCAGCTGCCTCGGCCCAGTAGTCATCACTCAAGCCGCTCATGCCCCGCACCTGCCGCCGACAACGGAGGATTACTCCGCCCAGCCGAAGAACCAGTCCCGGGGCCAGTTGCACTTGCTCCACCTCTCCGGGTTCCGGTTCCAGCAAGGGTAGCTTGGCCGGCGGTTCTGCCCGCAGCCAGAAGGCCTCCCCCTGCTTGATGACCTTGGCGTGGATGCGGTCCACGTCCGGATGGTCAATATGGATGGTGTTGGACTTGGCGCGGCCAATGGAAAGGCCCACTTGCGCAAAAAATTCCTCCGGTGTGCCCGATTCACTTTCCACTACCAGCGTCAGGTCCCGCGAGGAACTGGAAGGACGCTGGCCGGGTGAGGGCATGGGAGAATTGTTTAATGATCAAGCCCCTTTGTTCAAGACTCAAGAAGGGGTCAACCCCACAGTTGGCGGTCGAGGGTGCGGTACTGGATGGCCTCGGACAGGTGGGCGGCGTTGATGGTGTCGGCGGCGTCGAGGTCGGCGATGGTACGTGCAGTTTTTAGAATACGATCGTAGGCGCGCGCGCTGAGTTGCAGTTCGTCCATAGCCTGACGGAGCAGTTCCTTATCGGCGTCGGCCAGCGCGCAATGTTGCCTCATTTCGCGTGTGTTCATGCGCGCGTTGCAGGGGATGGATTTTAGCCGATCATGCTGGCGTTGCCGTGCAGCGATCACTCGCTCACGTACGACCGACGAGGATTCGCTGGCTGCCTCGCTGGTCATCTCGCGGAATTTCACGGCCGGCACCTCGATATGCAGATCCACCCGGTCCAGAAGCGGGCCGGAAATGCGGCCGAGGTAATTCTGAATCTCGCGCGGGCTGCTGCGGCTCTCAGCGGGCATCTTGCCGTCTGGCGTCGGGTTCATTGCTGCAACCAGCATGAAACTGGACGGAAACGTCATTGTACCCGCGGCGCGCGAGATGGTCACCCGCCCTTCCTCCAGCGGTTGCCGCATCGTTTCCAGTACGCTTCGCTTGAACTCCGGGAGTTCGTCGAGGAACAACACACCGTTGTGCGCGATTGAAATCTCGCCGGGAGAGGGGTTGATGTTGCCTCCGAGCAGCCCAGCGTCGCTGGCAGTGTGGTGCGGGGCACGAAAGGGACGCTGCGTCACCAGTGCCTGTCCGCCTGCCAACAACCCAGCCACGCTGTGGATCTTCGTGGTTTCCAGCGCTTCGGGTAACGTCAGGGGCGGCAGGATGGTGGCGAACCGTTTCGCCAGCATGCTTTTGCCTGATCCCGGTGGTCCGATCAGTAGCACGTTGTGCCCGCCTGCCGCCGCGATTTCCAGTGCTCTTTTAACGCCTTCCTGGCCTTTTACGTCCGCCATATCCAGTTCGCCGTTTGCCGAGGTCTCGAAAAGAGATTTTGTGTCCACCTGACACGGCGCGATATCCAGTTCGCCTTCCAGGAACGATGCTGCTTCGCGCAGATTCTTGATGGGAATCACCTCCACCCCGTCCACCACTGCTGCCTCCGGCGCATTGGCTTCCGGGACCAGAACCCCACGTCGCCCTTCCGCCTTGGCTGCCAGCGCGATCGGCAGTGCTCCTTTCACCGGCCGCACCTCGCCTGACAAGGCCAGCTCCCCCACTAGCACAAAATCCTCCAGTCGGCCCGGCTCGATCTGTTCTGTCGCCGCCAGCAATCCGATCGCGATTGGCAGGTCGAAGCTCGGCCCCTCCTTCTTGATGTCCGCCGGAGCCAGGTTGATGGTCGTCCACCCCATCGCGAACCGATAACCCCCGTTCGTAATAGCCGTGCCCACGCGGTCACGAGATTCTCGCACTGCCGCATCCGGCAGACCCACTATTACCGTGCCCGTTTCCCCCGGCCCGTTGTTCACCTCAACCTCCACCGGCACCGCCTCAATGCCAGACAACGCTGCTGCGCGTACCTTGGAGAGCATGTTTTTTTATGGCTTGTCCACACCCTACGCGCAACGAGTTTTTTACAGTGGCAAATTTAAACAATCAGCTTGCCGACTTTCAAACTGTCCAANCGAACCGCTCTTCCGTACGCTCTCGGCGTTCCATGAGTGACGAGGTGAAACGCATCAAGGTCATCGATTCCCACACTGCCGGTGAACCGACTCGGGTGGTGGTGGAAGGGCTCCCGGAATTTGCCGGTACGCCGGAAGCATGGCGCGACTTCCTGCGCGATCACCACGACGGGCTGCGTACCGCGGTGGCCTGCGAGCCACGCGGCCACGAGGCGATGGTGGGCGCTTATTTGTTTCCGCCAACTCAGTCGGACTGTGTGGCGGGCGTCGTATTTTTCAACAACGTTGGTTACCTGCACGGTTGCTTGCACGGTACCATTGGTGTGACGGTTACGCTCGCGCATCTAGGGCGTTTGAGTGCTGGGGAAAATAAAATTGAAACGCCGACTGGCGTCGTGACCGTTTGCCCGCCAGAGGATGGCTGGGTGACTGTGGAAAACGTGCGCAGCTATCGCCATGCCGCCGCCGTGCCCGTGGAAGTGCCCGGCTGGGGCACGGTGCAGGGCGATGTGGCTTGGGGTGGTAATTGGTTTTATCTGATCGAGGCGGATGACACCATTGAAGTGGCCTTCAAGAATCTTGACCAACTCACCGACTTCACCTGTGCCGTGCGCGATGCGCTGGAAACGAACGGCATCACCGGTGCGGACGGAGGCGAGATTGACCACATCGAAGTGTTCGGCCCGCCGGCGGATAATTCGGCTGACAGTAAAAATTTCGTGCTTTGCCCCGGGCGCGAGTACGACCGCTCGCCCTGCGGCACGGGTACCAGCGCCAAGCTCGCTTGCCTGCACGCCGACGGTAAATTGATGCCCGGTCAAACGTGGCGGCAGGCTGGAATCCTAGACACCGTTTTCGAGGGCTCCGTGGCCGAGGCGTCAGAAGGCGGTGTGATTCCCACCGTGAAGGGGCGCGCCTTCGTTACCGGCGAAAGCGAGTTGCTTGTCCATCCGAAGGATCCGTTTGCCGACGGCATTGTTTATTCCCGTGCCTGATCGCGATCACGATATTCTGATTGTCGGCGGCGGCGTCATCGGCCTGTGCTGCGGTTGGTACCTGTCTCAAGCGGGCCGCACGGTTACCATCCTCGACCGCGATCCTCTGCGGCGTGAATCGTGCTCCGATGAAAACGCCGGCATGGTTGTGCCCAGCCATTTTATCCCGCTCGCCGCGCCGGGCGTCATTTCGCAGGGGCTCAAGTGGATGCTCAATCCCAAGAGCCCGTTTTATCTGCGGCCGCGTTTTGATCCCGCATTGTGGAGCTGGTGCTGGAAATTCTTCCGCCACGCCAACGCGCAACATGTCAACGACACCAAGCAACTGCTCGCCGACATCAGCCTCGAAAGTCGTCGGTTATTTCTGGAGTTGGCCGATGAACTGAAATTCGACCTCGCCACGCGCGGCCTGATGATGCTGTGCCGTACTGAGGCCGGGCTGGAGGATGAGGCAAAGGTCGCCGCGATGGCCAAGGAGGTGGGCGTGGAGGCGGAGTTGTGCGATGCCGCCCGCGTGTGCGAGCTTGATCCGAATGTGCAGATGGATGTCGCCGGCGCCGTGTGGTTTGCGCAGGATTGTCACCTCGATCCGCTCGATTTTCTTAACGCGCTCCGCGATGGCATCCGCGCCAAGGGGGGGCGATTTATCGATGACGAATGCACCGGCTTTGAGAGGCAAGGCAATCGTCTCACTGGCATTCACACTGCCGATGGCGAAACGCACACCGCTGAGCACCTCATCGTTGCGGTTGGTGCCTGGACGCCTGAGCTTGCCCGCGAGCTCGACCTGCGCATTCCCATGCAGGGCGGCAAAGGCTACTCGCTCACCCTGCGCAATCCCGCCGAGCTGCCGCGCCTGTGCTCGCTGCTAAAGGAAGCGCGCGTTGCCGTTACCCCCATGGGTGGCAAGCTGCGCGTTGGGGGCACCATGGAAATCTGTGGCACCGATCTATCCATCAACCGCACCCGACTGCAGGGCATTATCGAGGGCTTTTGCCAATTCTTCCCCGCCTTCAGTCCTGACGACTTCACTGGCATCGAGCCGTGGTCCGGTCTGCGGCCTTGCACGCCCGACGGCCTCCCCTGCATCGGCCCCATTCCCGGCCTCCAAAATGCCACCGTCGCCACCGGCCACAACATGCTCGGCCTCAGCCTCGGCCCGGTCACCGGCCAACTGGTCACTACCCTAATCACCAATGGCAAACCCGATCCAAATGTGGAAATGCCCAAACTCGCGCCGGGGCGATTCTGACCTGACCCTAATATAAAAAAAGTTTCAATTTACAGTATGCAAAAATGAAGGGAGTGGGGCATAGTGGCCCACATGAAGATTCATCTTTTTCTCTTGGGTTTTGGTGTTGCGTTATTTTTGGGGTGCGGGGCGGAAATGGCAGAGGAACAGTTGCCGGATAATATGATTATCGATTTTTCCATTCGCGAAGCTATGGGGGAAGGTGATGTGTTTGGAAGGCACAGATTTGGAATTGAAAAGGGGGGCTTCGAAGAAGAGGCGGGGACATCAGATGCAAAANGAGCGGAAAAGAGTGAGCTCTTTGTGCGGCCCGTGGATCCGGNGGCTCGACTGACTGAATTGACTATCTGGAATCNTGGCTTGGGCGATGTCTCCGGNTTGGTGCGTTTGAAGGCGGTGAAGTCGCTTTATCTNGTGGATAATNAAATTCGCGATGTGCGGCCCTTGGTTCAATTGACGGAGCTGGAGGAATTGTATCTCGACCGGAACCCGATTTTCGATGTGTCAGCCTTGGCGGGTTGCAAAAAATTAAAGGTGCTTTCCCTGCGCGGCACGCCGGCAGCGGAAGGGCCCGGCGTGGCCAAGCTCAAGGCGGCCCTGCCGAATTGCGAAATAATTTTGGAATAAACCACTGAAGTTAAATTCAATTTATGACTATGAAAAAATATATCATCCCCACTTTGTGCACGCTCGTGTTGACTGTGGGCTGCGGCAAAAAACAGACCACACCCAGCAATAGCACCAACCCCGCTGCGGGCAACAACAACGCTGCGGCTCCGCTGGCNCCGCCGGCCAAGCCNTTGNNNGCGCCGCNGCCGAATGTGCCGTCGACCACCTCCTTTGCGGCGGTCACCAAGCATCTCGATGCGGGTGGTGATTTTTATCTCTACTGGAACGCNCAGCAAATNCAGNCCTGGGTGCAGGATGGNTTGGAGAAGCTCGAAGAAAATGTGAAAGCGGATATGCCGCCTGAAATGCGCGATGAGGCGGATCAATATATGAAACTCGCCAAGGCGGCATACATAGAGAGCGGACTGGAGAGCATAGATGGCTTTGGCGCATCATCTTTCCGTTCCGGTAATGGTTTGCGTCGGCACAAGGTGATGATTCATCGTGACCCTGCCAAAAGTGATGGTCTCATGTGGAAAGCNCTGGGAACAGCNCCGCATGAACTGGGAGGCCTTAAGCTGATGCCCGCNACCACGGCATACGCGGTTCATGCAGATATGGATGTGNCCGGAACCTTTAAGTGGCTAAAGGGATTCATNGCCAGCAATCTCCCCGCAAAGCAGGGAGTGATGCTCGCTGAGATGTTGGAGGAAGCCAATGCCGAGGTGCCCATAGAAAAAATTATAAACGGCATCGGAGGCGAAGTGGGCATGTATGTCACGCTNAATCCTGACAAAATGATCGAGGTGGATCCTGCATTACTGGAAATGTTGGATATGGGTGGTGGCCCAGAACCATGGGAAATGGATGCGGATCCGGAGGAAATGGAAGAAGAGGGTTTTCCGGAGCTAGATGGTGGAGAAGGTGGTGGGGGAGAAGAATCACCAGCTCCATCGAATCCAAAGGGGCTCATTGAAGGAGGGGGAAATAATCGACTCCCGGCACAGAAGGGGATTGAACCAGACCAAGGAAATAAGCTGCCCATAGAGAAGCGTAATTTTGCGGGCGATGATCCGAACCCNAATAAATTAGTTGCGATCCCGAGGCCNGAATTGCCTAAACTNAAAATTCCCGAGCCNGGNCTTGTGCTAGTACTCAAAGTTAAGGACGATACTATCACCGAGCTTCTTGAGCCATTGCTTAAGGAGGCAGGNGCCACTGAACAAACGGTNGATGGCNTAAGCATGCAGATGATTCCCGTGCCGGCNGAAGGTTTGCCCGTAAGTGTGAGCCCTACGATTATGAAGGTGGGTGAGTATCTTGTGTTNACCTCTACGCAGGATTTGGCCAAGCAAGTTGCNGCNATTCACGGCGGNAAGGCCGAAGGGCTCNCGGGCACTGCNGAGTTCAAGAAACTNACCAACGGTCTCGANCTAAAGGCNAATATGATNACTTATGCTAGTAGCCAAGTCAGTGATGTATATCGGGATTTCACAACCTATATGCTCGAAGCACAGCGTATGGAATTCAAGCGGAATGCCGGGGAAGATGTTTTTGGCATTCAAGATTTCTTCACCAATATTACAACGAAAATTAGTGAGTTCTTCGTCAACTTAAATGCACAGTTCCTGAAAAGTCAGGTAACTTTGCTGTCCGTTACTGACGAAGGATACCTCATTCAAAACCAGACCACCGGTCATATGCCGATGGATCCAAATGTCGGTTTGGCAATTGCCGGAGTACCCGTTGCCGTTGCTGCCGCCACTGCCGCGCCCGCCGCATTGCCCGCAATGGCAAAGGCAAAAGCCAAGGCTAACCGCGTCAAGAGCGTCAACAATATGAAACAGATCTCCATAGCACTTCAGATCTACGCTGAGGAACACGGTGGTAAATTGCCCCCCGCAGACAAATGGTGCGATGCCATCATGCGCGAAGTGCAAGCACCGATCCTTTTCGTTTCGCCCCAAGACCCCGAAGCCATGGCCAAATTTGAGCGAGGAGAGAAAGTATGCTCCTATGCCTTCAACGCCGCCTTGGCCGGAAAAAGCCTATTTGAAATCGACCCCAACGTCGTACTCGTTTTCGAATGCAACCTCGGCTGGAACGGCACCGGGGGACTCGCCGACCTTCGCAAACACGTCCCCCCCGATCAATGGAACATCAGCACCATCGACGGTGCTAGCTTCCAAGCCGACCCTAATTTGCTCCAGCGTCGGCAAATTCGTTGGAAGCCTGAGAATTGACATTTTTGGCAGAAGTTTTGACTGACAACGGTCAATGATTCCGGAAAGTTTGTATCGCACTCGGGTGCTACAGATTGGGATGGGCATTTAGGGCGTGTCAGGATTAATGAACGCGACTACTGCTCAGCCAAATCTGTAATCAAAGGATAGCCAGCGTATTGGTGCGGCTGTCGTTACTGAAAACAGTGCTGTAATGAATATAGATAAGTAGTGATCCTTAACATTGTTAGGCGGATGCACTTCAGGAGGAAACAGCGATGAGTGATTCTGATAAACCCACAACAGATCGTGAAGATGCCAATGCCGACCACTCTGAATCAGTTTTTTCCGCCGATACTGATGAAAGAATTGGGCTTTCTACTGACTTCATGAGTTGGTGGCCATCATGGCTTCCAAAAAGCCATGTAGCATTTGCGTTTCTCCTATGGCTTGCCGTGTTGTCGGGTTATTGGGTGTCTCTTGAGGGCCCAGAAGAACCCAACAGAAATGACTACATGAGAAAAGCAAAATTGGAAATGAAGACCATTCCTGAAAGTGCTTCAGTAGATGAGCGGCAGAAAATTGATCAGCACAATGAATCAATTGATAAGCAATATGTCGGCAAACTTGAAAAGGCTCAAAAAGAGTATCAAGTAGCCAAGGAGAAATGGGATGATTCTGGGAAAGAGTTTTGGACAAAGGTAGTCGAGTCAGGTCGGAATGTTGCTAATTGGACAGTTGCATGTTGGTTAGTCTTTTGCCTTTTTGTTTATTGTTTGAATCCTTTGCGGAGGATGATCTCGAAAGAACTTGGTGCCGGCTTTTCAATGGTGTTGGTTCCCGTGGCAACTCTTGGAATATTATTTGCAGCTGCATCAATACTCCTAGGTATAATTCCCCAATCAGGTTGGGAAACGGTTCCAAGGGGTGACACGGCCGGGCATAATTTGTTGGCGGTGTTTGGCATTTTCATCTCAAAAATTGTTTATCCTGTATGTGATGCCATCCTTAAGGTTAAAGAATTTGCTGTCGACAAATGGATGGTGCCGCTGATTTTAGTAGTGGTAACTGCGTCGATTGGCTGGGGAAAATATCGAAATGGCCAAGCCAAGGGTTAGTCAGGTGCTGCCAATCTGAATTTGACAGAACGTCAACAACTCTTCATCGACCCAGATTTGTAATTTGCCAAGATTTCCCCATGAGCGAAAATGTTTCGACTACCTTGGAATTGAAAAATGGACAGTTGGCTTGGCTCCGGGAGATGGCGGCAAAGCACAGTCTCCCCGATGAATCAAAAGCACTGCGTTGCCTCATTAATTTTGCGCGCGAAAAGACCAGCCTCGAGAGCGCTATCTTCGAGGAAATACGCTGCCCGGATTGCTGATGGACGCCGAAAAGTGGCTCAAACGCCTCCTGCAAATCATTGGCTGGCTCATGGCCACGGCAGTGTTTGCCGTTTTCCTGCCGCACGATGCGATGGGCGCCATTCACGAAAGACTGGGACTCGGTAATTTCCCCGAGGGCAAAATCGTCGATTACCTCGCCCGCTCCACCTCAGCTTTCTACGCAATGATAGGCGTTTTATATATCATTCTGGCGCACGACCTTCGCGTCTATGCCGCCATCATCACCTTCATCGCTTGGGCCAACATCGCCTTCGGCATCCTGCTCACCGCCACCGGCTGGCAACTGGCCTTCCCCCTTTGGTGGACCCTTGGCGAAGGCCCGCTCATCATTGTGATGGGCTTCGCCATCCTCTGGCTGCAAAAGAAAATGCCAACCGCCGAAGCCACCGACCGTTAGGGCGTGCTGTCCCTAGGGCGCCGCGGCGGGGTGAGGACATCCTGCCCTACCTTTCCCCCTTGTAACCGCTTCATGTTTTCGCCACCCTTTTGCCACGCATGAAAACACTCCTTTCCCTTGCT
>PBOU01000003.1 GCA_002724415.1 Planctomycetaceae bacterium | reverse complement strand
ACGTTGGTCCCGTGCCCCATGGCCCACGCACGAACCGTCCAGGTCGTCAGGTTCTCGGGCATATCGATCTTGAGTTGAGCGTGCCCGTCCCTGTCGGTCGTCACCGACCCAACCCACAACGCGGTGTCTGCAAAGTCCGTACGAACCGTCGGGGCGACCGTGGTTTCGGCTCCGCCACTCTTGTCCGCAGCAGATTCGGCAAAATAACCAAGGCGGCCCGCCGGTGCCGCCGACTTGGGTGCCGCCGCCATGGCCTGCGGCAGTCCGCCCCCGAATCCGCCCTCGGCCATTCTTCTTCCTCGGCTTCCCCGGCTCTCCTGTTGTGCGACAAGATTCCCAAAGACCCCCAGCCGTGACATCGACATCTCTCCCGGCTTCACCAGGTTGCCATTCGAACGGGTGAGGTTCGAGATTGTCCGGGGGTAGTGCGAACGTCGGAAGTTCCAGAAGTACTTCCGGATNCCGGNNACATTGCTGCCCCCCGAGATGTACTCGANGCTCTTGTCGTACATCGTCAGGACCAGCGAACCGGAAAACGGTTTGCCGGCAGCGTCGGTCAGAGACACGTCGAGCGTGGCGGGAGCACCCGGGAGGTACTCCTTGGCCGAGGGTGTGACCGCCACATTGATCACCCGTTTTTCGGGAGGCACAAACAACTGTCGGACCCTGGAGTGCAGCTTGCCATCCGAGACAGTCATCACCTCGACAAAGATATTCGGTCGGTCGCCGGGACCGATTGGCACCTCGATCTCGGTGCTCTTGCCCTTGATCCGGACGACCTGAGGCTTTGGGTACACNCCGCCCTCGGGACGCACAAACACCAGCACGGTGCTACCACGGCGATTGGTNTTGAGCATCAGCTTGGCCACCTGGCCCGGCTTGTACTCCCGGCGATTGGCGGTCAGTTCCAGGTCATCAAAGCGGAAGTCATTGCCGTCGAATTTCGGGCCGCGAACCAGGAACACCTGGGCACCCTCGATACGACGATCCTCACCGTCCTGGATTTCACAGGAGATTCGGTACTGACCTGCATCGGTCGCCTTCAATGTCAGGACGGCACCGCCCCGGGCATCGGTGACGGCATCCCATCTTCGTACCCGTTTCTCCTCGGGACGTCCCTGCTTGTCGTAACTGATCCGGTACAACACGAATCGGCCCTTGCCCGAAACGGGCCGGCCGTCCAGCGTGCGGGCCCGGACGTGGGCCTGGATTGTCTCCCCTGTCCGGTAAAAACCCCGGTCGACCCAGGTCACAACGCGGAAAGGCTGCCGGGCGGCCATCACCGATCCGGTGCCAACGATCGTTCGACGTGACGCGTCGACCACCTCGGCGGTGATCCGGTACCGGTGATCCGAATCCGGATGGAACCGCTTGGCCACCGACGTGTCAATTTTCAGTTCCACCGTCCCGTCNTCACCGATCTCAACCTCGTTCTCCACGATCAGTTCAGGAGGATGATGGGGCCGACCGAACCACGGCGGTGACGGTCCCACGCAACCCCAGCCTCCGAAACCGGGGTACCAGCGGTACGAGTCCGCAAACCATCCGTACCCCGACCCGTAGAGCCAGTCCCAGCGACCGACCGGGAACCAGTGATCGTTGTGAATCTCCCGCTGCACGCGGTACTTGACCGTTGCACGGCTGACCGGACCACCAAAGAAATACTTGGCAACAATCTTTGCCTTGATCGTCTGGCCCAGCGACACCGGCCGGTCGGGCGCCTCGACAGTCACCTCGTACTCCGGCTTCTTGTATTCCTCGACCCGAAATGATCCGCCACCGCCGACCACCCGTCTGTTGAGGCCGGGCNTCACCAGGTCGGATTTCTTGGTGTTGATGCGAATGCTGTACTGGCCCAGGTTGGCCGACTCGGGCAAATCCACGGAACCGTCAAACCCGCCCCAGGCGTCGGTGGTGAACTGGCGNTCCATGACCTCCTGGTTCCGGGGATCGGTAACTCGGATCGTCACTTTTTTTCCCGCATACACACTTTGCTCGTCCTTGTCGTAACGCGCCTGGCGAANCCAGAACTTGAACCGGACCGGTTGACCCGGTCGATACACCGGACGATCGGTGATCACGTACACGCGACTCGTGTCGAACACCCGGGAGGTGCGGCGGCCAAACCAGGCCGAGCGAAAACCGAGGTACGCGCGTCGGCCATCGGCCGTCCGGGCGACCACCAGCCAGCGAAACCGTTTCTTGGAATCATCGACTTGAGGAACCAGTTGGCCCTGCCTGTCTGTGACCCGGGAAAATTCGNCGANGTTGATCTCGAGCTTCCGTCCCTTCTGAACACGACGCTGTTCAAATCCAAAAAACTCGACCNTGGCTCCTGGAATGGGAGCACCGGTCACCGCGTCGGCAACNAAATACAAATCGCCACCGCNGATCCGCTTGTGTGNCAACGCCGTGTCACTGATCCAGACCAGGATGTGGCTGGTATTGCCATCGGTCATCCGGGCAGTCAGCAGGTAGGCGCCCGCCTGCTTGAGTGGCGTCTCGAGCGTNACCAGGCGATCAAGATGTCCGGGCCGGGGATTGAGTTTCCGGGTCCACGTGGCAACCTNNTCACCGATGTATTTCTGCTGGTTTTGCTGCACCAGCCGAAAACCAATGTTCTCGACATTGAACTGGTTGTAGTCAAACTTCAGCGGCTTNCGCCTGATGTAGGCCTTCNCATCNGCCANCAACTGGTCGACACGCACCCGGGACGCCTCGAGTTGAACCTCGTTTCCGTTCCGGAANCGGAAGTCGAGCGTGGTNGCNGTNCCGGCAGGNGCGACCGNGGCCCGNTCGAACTGNCCCCAGNGGCCGACGATCTGATCGAGCCGCTTGCGNNGGTACGACGTTGTTTCCCGCNCCGAANTTCTCGATCGCATCACGCCAGNCCGTGGCCGCTCGCGGATACTGCTGGCGGTTTTCGAAGANNCCGGCCAGGAGGTCNGCCGCNGANGANGAATGGNCTCCNCGGCTCGCGGCAACAGCCTTGGTCAACAACAGGACATGGTTGTGATCCGGTGGAAGAGAGAAACGCTGNACCCCNGTCGCCAACCTNGCGATTGTCTCCGTCTCGGCAAGGGACCTCACCGACCAGGGCCCGGCGACGGGTTCGTCATCATCATCNGCCTCGCGAGGCTGAATTCCGGCCTGCTGCATGGTCTGGACACCAAATTGGTTCCAGAGAAACCGTCCACGGCTAAGCAGGATTTCGGCCCGCAGTCCCGCATCGACACGAACGGCNTGNGAGAGAGCCCACCGCCATCGCTGTCCGTCGGTCGTTGCCGCCTTGTACGTCTCGGGATCGTCGTGAAAAAGTGGACGCCCTTTTCGATCGACCGGCGCCCCCCGGGAACCGCCTCCGCCGCCACGTCCAAAATATCCGAACCCGCTCTGTTCCAGGTCGATGAGTTTTGTGGTGTCAGTCAAGTTGGCCAGTCTCCACGACTGCCCCCCGTTCCGACCCTGCATCAGGATCCGAGCCAACTCGACGTGGAACCGGCCCCGTTCCTGCCGGCTATTCTTGCCGGTTTCGGCAGCCACCAGGGGGATAGCCCGTTCCATCCAACCCAGTGCGATGGAACGGTCTCTCTGC
The DNA here is from genome assembly GCA_002724415.1 of Planctomycetaceae bacterium. GTDB lineage: Bacteria > Planctomycetota > Planctomycetia > Planctomycetales > Planctomycetaceae > UBA8437. The sequence continues at coordinate 20,214 of PBOU01000003.1, read as the reverse complement.
ATCGAGTTGACATAACGGCCACTGACACGACCGCGCGAACTGCCACGGTGAAACTCTCCAGCAACAATCCGGCCAAAGTGCTGGCCATTGGCCATCGTCTGGGCAGCGGCCAGCAAGAATCTCCAGTTCCGCCCGTGGATCTCAACCGCCTTGTCCCGCAGGGCGTCAACCTCCGGGATCCGGTTCAACCGGCCCAGGCAATTGATGGCCTGCTTCAGGTCTCCACCAACCTGTGTCGGCGACGTCCCCGGCTGCAGAATCAGTTGACGATAAATCTCCAGCGACTCACGAAAATTGCCCGCTTTGAACAATTGCTGGGCACGCGTCCGCTGGCCCACCTCGTCCCGCGCCTGGTTGGCGGTCTCCGAATGTGCCGGAAGTCCCAGGGAGAGACTGGCGAAGCAGGCGATGAAGAACAGTGGGGCCAGTCCGCCAAAAACCAAAACGAACCGAGGACGTACCGATTGCATCACGTTGAAATCTCCAGGCCCGGACAACTCGCCCAACTTTTGACGCAGTCACCTTCATTCGAGTTCCCGACAACAGCCTGGAATGACAAGTCCGATGTCGGCGTCAAAAAAAGAAACCGCGAGCCGACCTCCACGCAGGAGACCGACTCGCGGAAACATGGTCGCGTCACGAAACGACCGTTTGGTCAGGGCAGGTGTTGAAGGGCCCTGTTTGCCAACAAGCCGGGAACGATGACACCCGGCCGTCGGTGTCTGGTTAGTCCTTACAGGTCTCGCAGTCTCTTGGCTTGGAACAACTCGANTTGATCTTCAATGGAATCGTCACTTTCACCGGCACCTTGCGGGTCACCGTCCTCGGAATNCAACGGGTCACCTGGTACTCGACCTGGCGAGGAACCTTCTTCGGGCGAGTGACGTAGCGGGTGTAACAGACCTTGCGAGGAGCACAGTAGGGGATGCAGCGGGTCTTTGTCTCGGTCCGGTGCCCGTGAACCGTGTACGGCACACGCCGCGTCTTTTCTTCTCGGACGACCTTGCAGACGGTGTAGGGCACCTTCTTCTCGTGGGTCTTCTTTTTCCACTCGCAAACCGTGTAGGGCACCTTCCGGGTNCGACACTCGCGGACGACCTTGCAAACGGTGTAGGGCACCTTCTTGGTCTTCCGCTCCCGGATCACCTTGCAGACGGTGTAAGGCACCCGCTTCTTGACACAATACGGCTCGCGACGACACACCGTGTAAGGCACCCGCTTGTGCTTGATCTCGGTGACNTGNGTTGTGCACGAGACCTTCTTCTTGACCCGCTTGGGAACCCAGACCCGCTTGCTGACCATGCGCGGAGCGCACGCCACCTGGGCGGGCTTCTCACAACCGGGTCGAGNCGGGCCGCTGCACTTGGGCACGACCGGCGTCCGGCAACGCACCTTCACCGTCTTCCATTCGCCCCCATCGACCTCGACTTCCTTGGCCAAGGTCACCGGCCGACAGACCTTCCAGGTCACGTCCTTGTAGTGCGTCTCACGAACCGTCTTGTAGTGAGTCTCGGTGACCTCGCGGTACTTCGTCTCGTGCACCTTGCGGCACACCGTGTAACTGACCTCGCGTACCTTCTCGACCGGCACGTGCCGNCAGACCGTGTAGGACTCTTCCCGGTACTTCGTCTTGTGGACCGCGTAGCGGTGNACGCACTTGACCGTCTTGTATTTCGTCTCGGACACCTTGCGGCAAACCGTGTACTTCTCGGTGCGATACTTTGTTTCGCACGTCGGAATCTTGACNGTGTAGTTCTCGTGCCGGTACTTCGTCTCGTTGATGGTCCGCGTGCACTGCAGCGGAATCCGTTCGCAGACCGTGTCGAAAACCGTTTTGTAGACAGTGAATTCCTTCGGTTCCCAGACCGTTTCCTTCATCGTCCGGTATTCGGTCTTGCAGCGGACCTTGGCCGTGCAGTACTCGTCACTGGCTCGACAGGCCTTCGTCGGACACGCACGATAACTGGCGGCTCCACAATATCCCGCCTCCAGCGAACGGCCGGTACCAATCACCAACGTGCTGCCCAACACGAGCAACACCACGTGGTGTCCCGGCACGAAACAGCGGCGGATATGCGATCCCAGGGTCATTGGCAAAACGAAAGACAGGCACGAAGAAACCAGTACAATCCCGCCAATCGGCGAAACCGTCCTTTCTTTTCTCGACATGATGGCCGCTAGAATCCAGAAAACCTTGAAGCTCATCCCAAACCACCCAGATTGACACCGCGTTTACGCACACTGGGATCGGCATCGGCGGAGGCCTGTTCGCAGGCTTCCTGCTAGGATGGGCCGCCTCACACACACCGCTCTACGGGGACGCGGCGATGAAATTTGCGATTTGCCAGGAATTGTTCGAAGGCTGGGACTGGGACCGTCAGTGCGAGCTGATCGCCGAGATCGGGTACACGGGAATCGAGGCGGCNCCCTTCACGCTGGCTTCCTCGATTTACGAACTCGAACCCGAACGTCGGATCGAATTGCGTCAGCAGGCCGAGTCACACGGACTGACAATCATTGGGCTGCACTGGTTGCTGGCCAAGACCGAGGGCCTGTACCTGACCTCGCCCGACGCCTCGGTCCGCGCGGCAACCCGCGATTACGTGATCGCACTCGGCGATGCGTGTGCCGACCTCGGTGGCGACCTGATGGTCTTTGGCTCACCGGCCCANAGAAATCTCCTGGACGGTGTCTCGCGTGAGGANGCAATGGGCCACGCGGCCGACGTCTTTGCCGGCGCATTGCCACGGCTGGCCGAACGGGGCGTCAGCCTGTGCATGGAACCGCTCACGACCAATGAAACCGATTTCATCCGGACGTGCGCCGAGGCCGTCGAGTTGATCGAGCGAGTCGAGTCATCCACGGGGGCCGAGAANTTTCTGCTTCACCAGGANGTCAAGGCGATGGTCGGCCAGGAAACCGACCCGGTACCCGAACTCGTCCATCGCCACGCCAACCGCCTGGGGCACTTCCACGTCAANGACACCAACCTGCTGGGTCCGGGAATGGGCGAAACNGACTTTGTCCCTATCCTCGGTGCACTCGAGGAGATCGAGTACGACGGTTGGGTCTCTGTCGAGGTGTTTGATTACAAGCCCGGTGCCGAACACATCGCCCGGACAAGCTACGAGAATCTGCAGCAGGCCCTGGCGGCCAGCCGTGNAGGCGGGGGCTCCTGAACCGGAGTCCCGCGGGGCTCATTCGAACGTCCCCCCTCCCGGTCATCAGTGGTTATCAGTGGTCATCAGTGGCCGTGGTCGGCAGCAGTTCGTCCAGTGCCTGCTGGGCCGCCATCTGCTCGGCNTCCTTCTTGCTGGGTCCCCACGCCGAGGGAAACGTCTCGTCGACGATCCGCGCGGCCACCTCAAAACACTTGGCATGATCGGGTCCCTGCTCATCCAGCAACAGATAATCGGGAGTTTCTCCGTAACGTTTCTGCGCCAATTGCTGCAACAGGTGCTTGTAGTTACGAGACTCGGTGTCGGCCGCGAGTCCGATCCGGTCCATCAGGCACCGTTCGATGAACTCCCGAACCACCTCGTAACCGGCATCGAGATAGATTCCGGCGATGAGTGCTTCGATGGCGGCGGCGAGTATCGAGGACGGAATGATGTGAGATTCACCGGTGCCCCGCACGAGCCCCTTGCCAAGACTCAGAAACTGCTCGAGTCCCAACTCGACACAGACCTCGGCGCAAGTCGTTCGGCTGACCACGGCAGATCGAATCCGAGTCATCTCGCCCTCGGACCGCTCGGGAAACGTGCGGAACAGGTAATCCGAAACGACCAGTTCCAGCACCGCGTCGCCGAGAAACTCGAGCCGCTCGTTGCTCTCCAGCCGTGTGGGTGCGGTGGAGGAATGGGTCAGGCAGTGGCGAAGAATCTCGAGGTCGTCAAAGCAAACCCCGATGGCCTCCTGGCACCCCGCCAGACGGTCCTCCCATGTCATGCCCTCATTCTCAAACACCACCTGCGTGACACCTCACCAGTTATCTCGCCCTTCCTGGGCAACCAACCCGCCCCACCGCGGTTGGCAAACTATGTTGGACTCCAACGAAAGTCAACGAGTGTCCAACACGTCTGGAGAGACACGACGTAAGCACTTACACTGGTGGACAGAGTTGGACATCCAAAGACAACTTGACGACACGCTCCGAGCCGATCGTNNCGGAGTGATCCGTCACGGTGACGAGAGGATTTTNGCNATGAAATTGCTTCGCAGCAGCACNCCCTGGTTGTTNTCATTGNTCTGTGGTGTCGCGCTGGTGGCCGCCGTTGGCTACGGCCAGCGGTCCGATACAAACAAACCGGTCACNGCCGCCAACGTCACCGCGCTCTCGAGCGTGTTTCGCGATGTCTCCAAGAATGTTCTTCCNTCTGTGGTCTCGTTGCAGGTCAAGCAGAAAGCTCCTGCCCGNNCNAACCGCGAGGANATCGACAAGTTCTTTGAACAGAATCCCGAGATTCCCGAACGATTCCGCGAGTTCTTTCGAGGCCCCGGCGGGCAGGGCGGANCCACNCCCCGCGGCGCCCAGGGCATGGGATCNGGNTCGATTATCGACCGCAGTGGAATCATTCTCACCAATTACCACGTTGTGAAAGACGCCGAGGAGGTGATCGTCCGGTTGCATGATGGCCGCGAGTTCACCGCCACTGACTTCAAGGGAGATCCACGCACTGACGTGGCAATCGTGCGAATCGAGGGCGCCGGCCCACTGCAGGCCCTGCCACTGGGCGACAGCGATCCCACACAGGTTGGTGACTGGGTCCTGGCCTTCGGCAGTCCCTTCGGCCTCGACCTCACCGTGACCGCCGGCATCATCAGTGCCAAGGGACGGGGGCCGGGAATTGCCGAACGAGAGGATTTCCTGCAGACCGATGCCGCGATCAATCCTGGCAACAGTGGAGGACCGCTGGTTGACATGAATGGTCGNATGGTTGGCATGAACACCGCCATCGCCACCAGCACCCGCAGTTCGGCCGGCATCGGCTTTGCCGTACCGGTCAACATGGTCCGTTGGGTCAGCCGCCAACTGATCGACGATGGACGGGTGAAACGAGCCTGGCTGGGAGTGGGTGTGCGACCAATCGACGCCCGNCTGGCCCGGCAATTCGACATCAAGATCGGCTCCGGAGCCATTGTCGGCCAGGTCATGCCGGAGTCGCCGGCCGCCAAGGCTGGGCTCACGCCACAGGACATCATCCAGACGTTCGACGGTCAATCGGTCAACGGGCCGAGAAAACTGCAGTCGATCGTCGAACGCCTGGAGGTGGGAAAATCCTACCCCGTGAAACTCCTCCGTAACGGAAAGGCACAGTCGCTCAAGGTGACGGTGGCCGAAATGCCCGAGTCCCCTCGACTGCGTCCTCAGCGACGGGAACAACCTCGGGAGTGACCCGATCCGCGACGAACTCTCCCGGGAACGGCACCCGTCGACCGCCTCAATTCTGCGCGACCGGCGGCAACGCCAGGGTGGGCAATCCCTTGATGTAGGTGACGAGTCGTTGATCGGCATCCGGAATGGCCTTGCGGATCTTCTCGCCCAGCAGCCCCACGAATGGTCGTTTGCCCAGGCTGGCCAGGTGACCTTGCAACACCTCCGGGCCTCGTGGNTGACCGTGCCGTAAGAAATGCACCCAGGCCCAGGCCTGCTCGTAATCCACCCGTTGCATGTCGGCAACGTGTTCCAGCTGTTCCAGGCGATCGAGATCCGGCCGCCAACCATTGGCGATCGCAGCGGCCAATCGATCAGCGTACTCGGTATTGATCCCGCCCGGCTTGGGGCCCACCACTTCAAAGTACTCGGCCAAACCCTCGTCCAGCCACAACGGCACCCGCTTGAGCGACGAATGGAGGATCCCATGAGTGAACTCATGNCGGAGGTCCTCCTGGATTCGATCCCCCCAGAAAGTGTANACGGCCAGCCGCTTGGGAGTCCCCAGGAAATAGGCCCGTCGATTGGGCAACTCGGGATAGGAACTGGAGATGAACGACTCGTACTCGCGTCGACTCGCAAACACGTGCACCACCACGTCCCGCGATGGTTCTGGCAATGAGAGTCCCTCGACAATCTCGCGTTCGAGCCGCTCCAGGTCGGCAATCAGCCAATGGTCCTTTCTGAGCGGCACATCACTGAGCAGGGTGAACCGCTCGGACNGGACCGAGTGCCGCACGGGGGGNTCGGCNGGCGGTGGTGACTTCGCCANGCATCCGGTCGTCAACAGTGACGCCGCCAACAACCAGGTCGCCGCGCGCAAACCGTTTGATCCGGTCCGGGTGCCGGTCCGGGTACTGGTCCGGGTGCTGGACTTGCCCAACCAGGTCGGCAGCAACAGCAGTGGTCGCTCGGGATTGTCCGGATCGATCAGCAACTGGTCACTACCGATGTCATCGACAGACACTCCGGCCCGGGCAATCCGCTCCATCAACAGGTCAATATCTCGNTCGATCTCTGAACTNCCCGACCAGTCGGCCAACGACACCGCCTGCTCGGGCACCGGAACGGCCAANACGCCATGGCAATCTGTCTCGACAAACAGCCACGGACGGGCAACCGGCAGGCCGCGGCGCCACAGCGCGTGGCCCAGTTCCCAGACCTCGCGAGCCGACTCGCCCTCGACCGCNCGGTCGAACCGCAGCACGCGNGTCATCACCGCACCACTCCCGGTGGCCAGCGGCACGCTGGTTCCCTCGGGAGCCGGTACGGCTGCAAACCGGTCCCGGAGATGTTCCAGTTGTCGCCGNCCAAGAAACGCGAGACCNCGACAGGCGGCCCGGTCGGAATCGGCAATCAACAAGCGGCGGTTGCCTCGTGACCAGTGCCGATCCAGCCGACGCCACGTGCTCTCACGATGCCGACAAAACAGGGGCCGCCAGGCGGCCGCCCAGGTCCGCAGTTGACAGCCGTCGTTCTCAACTTGTTTGCTCGCCCCGAGGTATCTCTCGAGAAACAACCAACGTTCAGACGGCGTCACGCTCGAACCCAAAGACGCCGCAAGTCGAGCCAGTGCATCCAGTCGTCGGGCTGTCGTGGGTTTCCGGCTGACAACCGGATACAGGTCGATCAACAACAGTCTCGGTGGGGCTCCTTCGCGCCGTTGTACCAGGAAATTGCCCGTGTGCAGGTCCCGGTGCCAGAGACCCCCATCATGCAGCCGGGCAATGATCTCGGCCGCCTGGCCAACCACCTGCCGTCGCTCCACGAAACTCAAACCCGACTCCAGATCTCCCAGCAATTCATCCAGCGGCCTGCTGTCCTTGACCCCGATGGTCAACAGCCAGCTGTCCCGGTCATGGCCCGGACCCAGCGGCCCACCCACCGCGACCACCTCGGCCAGGGGGATTCCCAGGTCGGCCACCGCCCGCATCGACTTGTATTCACGTCGAGCCGTCGAGCCGCGGATTCGGCGACGCCATCGGGCCTTCCAGTCCGCGGCGCGGTACCGCTTGATGTAGACGGTCGTGTCAGACCCCGCTCCGGGAAGTGCCAGCCGATACACCGTACGATGTCGACCGGTCTTGACCACCTCGAGCCGCCCCTCCTCCTGCCAGAGATCCAACGGCAACGCCTCGGGATCCCCCGACGGACTCGCCTTGAACAACTGATCGTTCATCGACGGCTCGACGTCCCAGGCAAAACCAAGGCCACCGGTTCTCCGGAGTTTTCCAGTGCGGTCCGAGTCGCTGGTGAGAGACATCGTTGAGGGACAAACTGCCAGGAACGGAAAACGGGGAAATCAGTTGCGTCGTGTCGCGTTCGGAAGGTTGGCCCCGCTTCGTGGAATCAGCCCACGGGGAAACAACTGCCGGGGAACCACGTCGAGGTGATCACTGGAATCGTCTTCGGAAGTCNCCGCGGGCGGCCCGGACCGCTTGTCTCCCGAACGGGTCTCGGGCAACAGGTCGCCGTGCCCATGGTCCCGCATCGCCGCCAGCAATTCAGGGTGTTCCTCCCAGTCGTCCAGGTGCCAATCCCGAACGTCCACGTACGGATCGACCAGGGACACACCAATCTTGGGAATCAGCAGGAACTGCTTGCCGGTGCGGACCAGGTGGTAATGGTGGGCCGAGAAGACCAGACCACCACCCAGTGCCATACCAAAAAGGAGCGTCGTGAGTCGGCGCATGCTGAGAGAAAATGATGAAAAAGTGGGACGGAACCGACCGGCCAANGGCCGCGGATAGTCCCAGAAAGACCACGACCGGGCAAGACGGGTTCAGCCCGACAGCGATCCGTCCGCCGGGCCCAGGTGGGCACCCTCGAGTCGACCGCTTCCCCTGAGAAACGCCTCGCAATCCATCGAACGACGACCTTCCGGCTGCAACCGCAACACCCGCACGGTGCCATCCCCACACCCGACAACCAGGCCCTCGATTCCCTCGCCAACCGCGACCTCGCCGGGACCCACCCCGGGACAGGCCGGGCCCGTTTCAACCGCCTGGATGATCAACCGGCGTGGCTGTTGATCATCGGAATGCAAGAACGTGAATGGATTGGGCCAGGGCAGCATCGCCCGGATGTGNCGGTCGATCGCCACCGCGTCAACCGACCAGTCGATCTCGGCNTCCGACTTCGTCAGACGAGGAGCACGGGTGGCTTTCGCGTCGTCCTGCTCCAGTCGCGTCGTGGTTCCCGCATCCAGTTCGTCGACCACGACCAGCGACAGACCGACGGCGAGTTCAGNCAGGCGATCGTGCAATTCGCCCGTGGTCTCACCCGGCTCGATGTCGGCCTGGACGACTCCCAGCACCGGTCCGGTGTCGACAGCCGGTTCAATCTGAAACACGCTGACCCCGGTCCGGGTGTCGCCCGAGAGGATCGCGTGGTGGATCGGTGTGGCACCCCGGTGACGAGGCAACAGCGACGCGTGCAGGTTGATCGTTCCGAGCCGGGGCACCTCGATCAACTCCGGACGCAGGATCTGGCCGTAGGCGGCCACGACGGCCAGGTCTGGTGACAGTGCCGAAATCGTGGCGATCGATTCGGGATCGTTCACCTTCCGCGGCTGCATCACCGGAATGTCTCGCTCGCCGCAGATCAACTTGAGCGACTCGAGCGGATGGCGGTGATCGTGCTGGCCGGCACCACGACGATCCGGCTGGGTGACCAGGCCAACCACCTGGTGAGGGCCATCCAGCAGCGCGGTGAACGTGGGACAGGCAAACTCGCCGGTTCCCATCAGAAGTAGCCTCAACGCCACCTCAACCTCCGAGTCCGTCGCGTTCCAGGTTCTTGAGTTGTTCGGTCAACTCCGCGTCCGACGCAGTCGTTCCGGTCGATTGGTCGTGTCGAAACACCGTCACGAATTCATCAACCTGTGGCTGCAGCGCCTGCAAGTCGGTGTCGGTCATTCGATCGAAGAACATCACACCATCCAGGTGATCGGTCTCGTGCTGCACCACGCGGGCCGGCAGTTCGTCGAGATCCATGGCAAAACCCTGGCCGTCCAGGTCGTAGGCCTCCACCGTGATCGTCTCGAACCGTTTCACCTGTCCATAGAGTTGAGGCACGCTCAGGCACCCTTCCTCACCCTCGACCAACCCGGACTGGTTGGAGATTTCCGGATTGATGAACACGTGTTCCTGGTCCGACAGGTCGGGATCACCACTGACGTTGATGATAAAGAAGCGAAACGGCAACGCGACCTGATTGGCGGCCAACCCGATCCCCTTGGCCTCGTACATCAACTCGAACATCTCGCGGACCACTCGCCGCAACGACCCGCTGATGCTCTGGATCGGTTGCGATTTCCAGCGAAGCGATGGGTGGGGGTAGTGGACGATCTGCATGGTGCAGAGAATTATAGGTGGGGTCCCCGAGGNGAGCGAGCGCAGGGGGCAAAGGAGACCCCGCACCACGCCGGTTTCCCTCTGTCGTGAATCACCCGCAAACACCTCTTGACGGTCAATCCCACACGTCCTATCGTCCCGTCGCTCTCACGGCTCTNACACTCGTGCCTTCACTCCCGCAGACTCCTCCCCTGACCCGATCGGTCCGTCCCNGACGGCTGCCGACCGGAATGACATCGTCTCAAGCACATTTCCCGTCACGATTACCAGACACTCTCAACACAATCCACCGCTTCGGACTGTTCGGAAAGGATGCCCCCCGATGAAACGGACTGCGAGTCTCCTGCTGGGCCTGGCCCTGATCGGCACAACGACCGGCTGCTACTGCATGCCCTATTACGGTGCCGGTGGAACCGGCTTCCCCCTGGGGTGCCCCCCTGGTCAGCCCACGCAAATGATGCCGACACCGGCNCCGGTACCGGCCACTGGGTTCAACACCATGCCAGGCGTCCCGGTAGCGACACCGGTCACCGTCCTGCCAGCCCCGGCTGCCGCCACCACGCCGGTGGTCATCGAATCGCTGCCCACCTTCCGCTAGGCGGCGGTTGAGGNGATCCCGAAGCGACAGCCCGGGGACGGGTTTCCCGCACTGGCGGCGTGCCCGTCCCCAGTGGCTCACTCGCCGGCCACGCTGGTCTTCCCGGCCGACGGGAACGACTTGGGCACCGACACGGTCACCTTGCCGGTNGCCGACCATTCGGCTCCGCGCGAGACNATTGTCTGGAAACCGACGCACTTCATCGAGTAGTCGGCGTGGCCCATCACGGTGGTNAAGACCTTTCCCTTGCCGTAGGGAATCCACCAGACCATGGGCTCATGTGCCCCGGTTCCCCGCTTGCTCCTGGCCGAAAATGCCGTCGCCAGGATGTGCATGTTCAGGGCCGGACCACGCTGGCCGTGATACAACTCATCCCGGAAGTGCATCCACTCGGCCGGAATCCCTTCCATCACCGGATGCCGGCGATCACGCACGACGACCGAAAACGCGTGCTGCGGGCCATGGCTGGCTCCCGGGCCCTGCCCCTTGNCCGTCCGGACCACTTTGCCCGCGTCGTTCACTGTGACCCGCGCGCCGTAGCCGGCACCTCGCCAGCCCAGGCCAATCATCTTGTTCCATTCGCCCCAACCGGGAAACGCGTTGTTGGCCGCGTGGACAATCACAAGTCCCCCGCCNCCGGCGACGTATTTTTCCAGCGAAGTCTGCACGGGCTTGGGCCACAACTGGCCGTTGTAATTCGACAACACCACGTCGGCGGCTGCAAAATTCGGACGGAACCTGGCCCAGTCGGCATCTTTGCCGTTGCGGCCCGGCGANGTGGCCACCGTGACGCTGAACCGTCCCGACTTCTCGAGGAACGACTTCAATACCGGGGTGGTCAACTTCCAGTTGTGATTGTTCTGACCGTCGACGATCAGCAACTTCAGTTTCTCNCCGGCAGNCGTATCCGTCACCAGCAGNGTCACGACGGCGATCAGGGCCAGTGTCAGCTTTCTCATGGTGTCTCTCCTGGTGCCAGTTGATCAGGAACTTGTTTCATTTAGCAGCAATTGTGTCGTGGTTGGTAGCAAGTGCCGGCAAGGTCTCCTCGAGAACGCCACGGGCTCGTGGCCAGAGCAACAGGCCCTCGATAACCATCCAGACCTGCAGCCCGAGCGTGGCCAACCCGATGGTGAACAGCAGGTGCGTGTTCGACCAGGCCCAGGGCTCACGGCCGGCGGCCATCGCCAGGACCGGAAGAGCCCAGCCGGTGCCGGAATTGAACAACTGCCAGCACAGGGCCCACGCGGGCATGGCCAGCATGATCACCATCGGAATCAGCGCGAACCAGATGTTGATGTTGCGTCGCCAGAGGTAGAACACGATCACCATCAAGGCCAGCCCGGCCAGCAACTGGTTGGTGGCCCCGAACAGCGGCCAGAGAATCAGGCCACCGGTTCCCATGGGTTTCCCCGGAGCGGGGATCGTCGCCATCGCGGCGCCCAGGACAACGGCNACAGCGGTGGCGGTGTACTTGTTCGTCAGCGGCGCGATCCGCAATGTCGATCCAAGTTCCTGGATAACATACCGCTGCAACCGCGTTGCGGTGTCCAGCGTGGTGGCAGCAAAGCTGGCCACCAGCACGGCGATGATTCCCACGGCCAACTCCCTGGCGATGCCCAGGGAACTGACAAAGTTGGCTCCCCCATCAACGAAGGCGCCCACCTTCTGGGACAAGCCGAACTTGGACCAGTCTCCCGAGGCGTCGTACTTGGTTTGCCAGGCCGCCAGCCCCGTCAGCCTGTCCCCACCATTCTCGACTCCCATCCCCACCCCCGCACAACAGGCCAGGATNACGATCACCGCCAGGGCACCCTCGAGCAGCATCGAGCCGTACCCCACAAACTGGGCGTCCGTCTCACAGGTCAACTGCTTGCTGCTGGTGCCGCTGCTGACCAGGCAATGAAAACCGCTGATCGCCCCGCAGGCGATGGTGATAAACAGAAACGGCCAGATCGGTGGGGCACCCGCCGGAGCGGTGTCCGCCACGGCCGGAGCACTGGCAACCAGATCGACCTGGCCGGTGGCAGACGCCACGACAAGGCCCAGGCCCAGCAATCCCAGCGCCACCATCAACTGGTGNCTGTTGATGTAATCGCGTGGTTGCAACAGGGTCCAGACAGGCAGAACCGAGGCCACGAAGCAGTAACCCATCAGGATGACTGTCCAGGTGATGATCGGGTTGGACACGTCCAGCCCGACAGCGGCAAACGTGAACTGGAAGTGGTAGACGCCGACGTAGATTCCCGCGTAGAGCAGGGCCAAGGCAACCAGCGACGGCAGCAACAGACCGCCCCGCTTGCGGTAGACCCAAAACCCGATAGCCACCGCGATCGGAATCTCGATCCAGACCGAGAGCACCGATTCGGGGTAGGACTTGAAAATCGACGCAATGACCAAGCCGAAAATGGCCAGCACGATCGTCAACGCAAAGAACAGNATCAATAGGAACAACAGCCGCGCCCGCTTGTTGATCAACCGACCGGCCACCTCCCCGACAGTCTGTCCACGGTTGCGAAGCGAAACCACCAGGGCACCGAAATCGTGAACGGCACCAAAGAAAATTGACCCGACCAGGACCCACACCAGTGCCGGCAACCAACCCCAGAAGACAGCGATGGCCGGTCCGACAATCGGGCCGGTGCCAGCAATGCTCGTGAAGTGATGCCCGAAAATCACCTCCTTTTTTGTCGGCACGAAATCGACGTCGTCCCGCAGTTCGTGGCTGGGCACGACCGCGTCGGCGTCCAGCTTGAAGATTTTCCGCGACAACCAGCGGCCGTAGGTGTGGTAGGCCACCAGGTAACCGACAAACGCCCCGACGGCGATCAACAGCGTCAGCATCGTGACGGGTCCCTGAGAATTCAAACCGGGCTGATGAAATCGGAGTCGAGCACCAATCGCGATGGAAGACCTTCTGCAGTTCGCCCAGACGGACGATCCATTCGGCCATTTCTACGATTTGGCTCGCCGCACGTACGTTCCACTCAAGTTAGCCAGCCCCGCCACCTCTGGCAACAAGCTGCGACCAACACGATGAACAACCCGCACCGCCGTCACAGACGGTACATCCGGGCAGAGCCTCGGACACGTGAACCGAAATTGATGGTTCGAGACTCGGCATGCGGTGGTCAATTCGACGATGAGCGTTACACGGCATCGCGTGTTGATGCCGGTAAACCGAATCGTAAGTTGCCAAACGACAACCAAAAATATCTCCATGCGTCGCCCCGGACTCGTTGCGGCCCCACACGGCCACCTCGAAACCGGAACCAGGACGGTCGCGAAGGAGAAGGAGTTCACCGATGCTTGTTCTGTCGAGACAACGCGACGAGAGCATCATTATCGCGGACAATATCAAGATCACGATCGTTGATATCCGTGGCGACAAGGTCCGATTGGGAATTGATGCTCCCAAGGAGATCCCCGTTCATCGCCAGGAAGTCTTCGACGCGATCCAACGCGAGAATGACCAAGAGAACGTGGCAGCCGCTCCGGCACCTCCCGAAGAGCCAGTGGCTCAGGAGTAACCGCNGGCGGCAACGACACCGCACGCAGGACGAGGCCGCACGAGCCTCGCTGNGGCGAACGTCCAGTCACCAATCAACGTGGGTTGTTGGAACCCGAGACAGCAGGATAGAATCGGAGATTGCCGATGCGTTTGCCCCACCCTCGTGGGTGGAAAGGGCATTCGNGCAACTCGATCCATCTTGCCTCCTCGACCAACACAATGCCCCGCACGTCCCCCCTTGTCACGATCGCATTGCTGCTGAGCCTCGGTTTGGCCGGTACGACGACCGGTGAGGAAACCGGGTCGATCAGCGTGAGTCCGACCCGCGTGCTGCTGGATGGGCCTGACGCGGTGCACCAACTGCTGGTCACCTCGCTGTCGGACACCGGGATCCAGGCCGATCTGACCCGGCAAGCCAGCTTCCGTTCAAGATCTCCAAAGATCCTGGAAGTCTCTCCCACCGGAGTGNTTCACGGCGTGAGCGATGGACGTGGATCGGTCGAAATCCGGTTCAACGATCACCTCCACCTGGTCACCGTCGACGTTCGCCGGGCCCGGGTTCCACGGACCTACAACTTCGAACGCGACATCGTGCCGTTGATGAGCCGTTTCGCCTGCAACACGTCCGGCTGCCACGGCAAGGCCGAGGGCCAGAACGGATTCAAGCTGTCTGTGTTCGGGTTCGACCCNATGGCCGATTACGTGGCGTTGACCCGAGAAGGACGTGGACGCCGCGTCGTGCCCACGCTGCCAGCGTCCAGCCTGCTGCTGACCAAGGCCTCCGGTGGCGTCCCACACGGTGGCGGTATCCGCATTCGCCGCAGTTCCGGCGACTACCGGACGCTGTACGAGTGGATTGCCCAGGGCATGCCTTTTGGAGAAGCAGGCGACCCAAAAGTCNCCTCGATCAAGCTCACTCCCGGTGAACGCCAGGTCGAGATGAAGAGCCAGCACCAGTTGCGGGTCGTGGCCACGTTCTCCGACGGCCGCACGGCCGACGTGACCGGGCACGCCAAGTTCCAGTCGAACAACGAGGGGCTGGGCACCGTCGACGAATTCGGATTGGTGACCATCGGTGAGGCCCCGGGCGAGGTCGCCGTGATGGCCAACTACATGGGAGCCGTCGGAATCTTCCAGGCGATGATCCCCAGCAAGAGCCGAATTGCCGACTACCCCAGGCTTCCCGAAGCCAACTTCATCGACACCCACGTCCACGCCAAGCTCAAGAAACTCCACATCCTGCCCTCGGCCGGAACCGATGANGCCACGTTCCTCCGTCGTGCCAGCCTCGACATCATCGGCCGGCTTCCGACCGCCGAGGAATCCCGGAAGTTTCTCGAGGACAAGACTCAGAATCGGCGAGCCAAGCTCGTCGACACGCTGTTGAAGCGACCCGAATACGCCGACTACTGGGCGTTGAAATGGTCGGACCTGCTGCGAGTGGACCGTTTGAAACTCGGCCATGAACAGGCATACGACTACTACCGCTGGATCCGTGATCGCTTTGCCGCCAACACCCCCTTTGACCAGTTCACGCGACAGTTGCTGACGGCCAACGGGCCANTGCGCGAGAATCCCCAGGCGATCTTCTACAAGTCCATCGGCAAGGCTGGCGACCGAGCCGCCGTCGTTTCACAGGTGTTCCTGGGCATGCGGATCGAGTGTGCCCAGTGTCACCACCACCCTTACGACCGCTGGGGACAGACCGATTACTGGGGCATGCAAGCATTCTTCACCCAGGTCGGCTTCAAGCCGGGTCCCACCGGAGAATCGATTCGGGCCAGCGGCAATCCCACCACGAAACATCCACGAACCGGCGACCTGATCTTCGCGCACGCCCTGGAGACGGGNATGCCCGACGCTCATCCCGAGGGTGATCGTCGACAGGTTCTGGCCGAGTGGATGACCGGACCCGGGAATCGCTTCTTTGCCCGCAANATTGCCAATCGCACCTGGGCACACCTCCTGGGTCGCGGACTGGTCGAGCCAATCGACGACGTCCGACTGACCAACCCGCCATCCAATCCCGAATTGCTCGACGCGCTCGCCGACCATCTGGTCGCGAACAAGTTCAACCTCCACGCGCTCATCCGGACCATCACAGCCTCCAACGCTTACCAACGAACGACCGAATCGAACGAGACGAACCGGCAGGACGAGCAGAACTACTCGCGATTCCTGATGAAGCGACTCGACGCCGAGGTGCTGCTGGATGCAATCACCGACACGACCGGTGTCCCCGAAAAATTCCAGGGCACNCCGGCCGGCTTCCGAGCCGTCCAACTCTGGGACAGCCAGGTCCCTCACTACTTCCTCAAGCTCTTCGGTCGCCCCTACCGNGTCAGTGCCTGTGCGTGTGAACGGGCCACCGAACCGACCGTCGGCCAGATTCTTCACGTGATGAATTCACCACGAATCCAAAAAAAGATTGCTCATGCCGGCGGACGAATTGCAAAACTTGTCCGCGAATCAACCGATGATGATTATGTGGTCGAGGAACTGTACCTGACGTTCTTCAACCGTTTTCCCGAAACATCCGAGCGAAAAGTGGCACTGGCTCACTTCCGGCAATCGACNGCCGAAAAACGCAGNCGAACACAGGCTGCCGAGGACCTGGCCTGGAGCATGCTCAATTCGCTCGAATTCCTGTTCAACCACTAGACAAACATTGGCCCTGGCAGGAGCCTCACGACTTCAGCCATATTCGACTCAACAACCCGCCAGCGTCTAGAATGGATGCTGGCGACTGTTGATCAAAGAGGAGTGATGATGAGCGGTAAGAAAAGATCGTTCTGCGATGGATTCTCCCGACGGGACATGCTCTCGATAGGCGGGGCGAGTCTCTTTGGCACCACCTACTCATTGACGTCGATCCTGGAGGGCCAGGCCAAGGAAGCCGTCCCGGGAAACGACACGTCGCTGATCGTCTTGTTTCTTGCCGGCGGGTTGAGCACGATCGACACCTGGGACATGAAACCGAATGCTCCCAAGGAGTTCCGCGGNCCGTTCAACCCGATCGCCACCAACGTGTCCGGCGTCCAGATCTGCGAGCACCTGCCAAAACTGGCTGGCCAGATGGACAAGTTCGCGGTCGTCCGGTCCTTCGGACACCGCAATTCCGGACACGGAGCGGCCGATCACTACATGCTGACCGGCTACCATCCCTCGGCCGGTTTCAACTCGGGCCTGAAACCCAATAACCAGAAGCCCGCCCATGGCTCGGTGATCGCCCACGAACTGGGCGCCCGTGGCCCGGTGCCGCCGTATGTTTGTGTTCCCACGATGCACAACAGTGGTGGCTCGAGTTATCTCGGATCCACCGCGGCACCGTTCGTCGTCGAGTCGGACCCCGCGCTGCCCAACTTCGCCGTCCCCGACCTGGCACCGCCCCTGGCAATCGACGCCAAGCGGTTCGGTTCCCGTCGCAATCTCCTGGCCACCGTCGACCGTTTCCAGAAACGCGGTGAGGTCCGCTTCAACACGCAGGCCCGCACCGTCAACTCGTTCAAGCAGCAAGCTTTCGAGTTGATGACGTCCAAGGAAACCAAGACGGCCTTCGACATCCACAGCGAGTCGGACAAGTTGCGAGACAAGTACGGTCGCAACACGCTGGGACAAAGTTGCCTGATGGCACGACGGCTGGTCGAAGCCGGTGTTCGCTGCGTGCTGATCAATCACAGCAACTGGGACACCCACTACAACAACTTCCATGTCCTGCAGAACGACCTGCTGCACCTGCTTGACGGCGGCATGGCCACTCTGCTCGAGGATCTCTATGACCGCGGCATGCTCGATTCGACCATGCTGCTGGTGACCGGAGAATTCGGACGGACACCTCGCATCAACAACCTCGTGGGTCGCGATCACTGGGGTCCGAGTTCGGCCATCGCCGTGGCCGGCGGAGGAGTCAAGGGGGGCACGATCGTGGGTGCCTCCAACGAACGAGCCGAACGCCCGGCCACCAAACCGTACCGGCCGGCCGATCTCTCGGCAACGATCTTCCACAGCCTCGGGATNAACCCGAAAAAGGAATTCCTGACCCCCGAGGGTCGGCCAATCCCGATCGTCCCCAGCGATGGCGAGGTCATCGAAGAGCTATTCGCCTGAGCCGGCCGGAGCTTCCCCGGGATGCTCTGAAAACTGGCCACGGCCATTCTCGGAGTCCACACATGTTCACGTCGTCCCGCCACGCCGTCCTGTCACTGGCCGTAGTGCTGACCGTGCTGGCATCAGCCTCTGCGTCCTCTCCTGGCACCAGCTACATTTTCCCCGCCGGGGCCCAGCGTGGCACGACGGTGAAGGTGATCGTCGGGGGACGCTACCTGTACGATTCCTGTCCCTGGGAAATGTCCGGACCCGGGATCACCGTCTCCAAGACCCTCAAGCTGGCCGAGAGACAGATCTGGTTCGAGGGTCCCCGGATCCCGATGCCCGCCTCGCAGGCCGGCGAGAACTATCCCAAGGACCAACTGGGCACCGTGACCGTCGCCAAGGATGCCAGGCTGGGCCACCGCTACTACCAGGCCCGGACCTCCGAGGGCATCACCACCGGCAGGCGATTCGTGATCGGCCACCTGCCCGAGATCATCGAACAGGAGATCGACGGACGACCAATTCCCACGGCGGTCAAGCTGCCCGTCACGATCAACGGACGGATCTTTCCCCGCGAGGATGTCGACATCTGGACCTTCGACGGGAAGAAGGGACACAGCTACGTCTGCGAGGTCAACGCCGCGCGGATCGGTTCACCGCTCGACTCCCGGCTGGAAATCATCGGCCCCGATGGACTCCGGGTCGCCGAGAACACCGATCACTTCGGGAACGACTCGTACCTGAGATTCACGGCGGCGACCGATGGCACCTACCGGGTTCGCATTCATGATCTCAAGTTCCTCGGATTGCAGCCCTACGTTTACCGGCTGACGATCACCGACGGCCCCTGGGTCGAGCAGACCTACCCGCTGGGAATCCAGCGAGGCACCAGCACGCCGGTGCGACTGCTCGGACAACAACTGCCCGCCGAACCGGTCACCGTCGACGTGCCCGCCGACGCCGCTGGAACAATTGGCCATTCGTTGTCGGTCCCCGCCGGAGAGACCAACGTCTTTGTCCTGGCCGTCAGTGACCACCCCAACGTGCTGGAAGCCGACAAGAACAACACGCCCGCGACAGCCCAGGCGGTCACGCTCCCGGCGGTACTCAACGGGCGGATCGAGTCCGTGGGTGACACCGACCATTTTGTATTCCAGGCCAAGAAGGATGACTCGCTGGCGATGGACCTGCAGGCCGCTCGCCTCGGTTCGTTGCTCGATGCCCGGGTCTCGATACTCGATGCCACCGGCAAACGGGTGGGTGGAGGTGACGAGAGCAAGGGGTCCTCGGACCCGAAGTTCACCTTCAAGGCTCCCGCTGACGGCAAGTTCACCGTCGTCGTCTCCGAACAGGAACCCGGTCGCGGGGGGCCACGATTCGCCTACCGGCTGGAGATCGCACCTCTGGTGAAGACCAAGCCCGGCTTCCAACTGAAGCTGCCCGGTGACGCGATCAACGTCCCGCGGAACGGCGAGGCGAAGTTCAAGATCAACGTCGTACGGACCGGCGGGTTCAACGAGGAGATCGCCCTGGCAGTGGAGAACCTGCCGGCGGGAGTGACCGTCACCGGTGGCGACAAGATCCCCAAGGCGAAGAACGTCGTGGAGATGAAGCTGAAGGCAACCAAGGAGGCCAGGGTCACCGTCGGATCCGTCCGGATCACCGGCAAGGGCAAGGCCGGTGATGTCGAGATCACCTCCCGGGCCATCCTGGCGGCCGCCACGATCCATGACACCGTCCGTGACACGGTGCGAGTCGCCGTGGCGGTGCCGCCGCCATTCAAGTTCACCGGAGTCTTCGAGAGCAAGTTCGGTCCACAGGGAACGACCTTCTACCGTCGCTACACGATCGTTCGCAACGACTACAAGGGTCCGTTGACCGCCACGATGGCGGACGTCCAGATCCGCCACCTGCAGGGCATCTCGTGCGAGCCCCTGCCGGTGCCCAACGACTCCGACCAGTTCGACTTCCAGATCCAGTTGCCACCCTGGCTCGAAGCTGGCCGCACCAGTCGCACGCAGATGCTGCTGATCGGTGTTGTCACCGATCCCGACGGCACCAGGCACAAGGTCTCTTACACGTCCAACAAGGAGAGTGACCAGACGGTGGTCCTGGCCACGTCGGGACTGGTGGGAGTCAACACGGCGGTGACATCGATCATCTCGACTCCCGGTGGTGCCGTGGAGTTGCCGTTCACCGTCTCCCGCGGAACCGGTGCCGGTGG
>PBOU01000132.1 GCA_002724415.1 Planctomycetaceae bacterium | reverse complement strand
CCGCTGGATCGCCTCGCCAGAGAATCCCCTGACAGCTCGGGTGCTGGTCAATCGTGTCTGGCAGAATCACTTTGGCACCGGGCTGGTTGCCACCAGCGACAACTTCGGTAACCGGGGGACCTTGCCCAGCCATCCCGAATTGCTGGACTGGTTGGCTGCGGATTTCGTCAAGAACGGCTGGAGCATCAAGTCGCTGCACCGCCGGCTGGTGCTGTCGAGCACCTACATGCAGGCCAGTCGCGGAGCAACCGCCGCGTCAGCCGCTGCACGAAAAATCGATCCGGACAATCGGTTGTTGTGGACGATGCCGCTGGAACGACTGGATGCCGAGGCGTTGCGGGATGCTGTCCTGGCCGTCAGTGGCCGACTGGAATTGACCCCGGGTGGCTCGGAAACCGGTGAGTTCCTTTACGAGAGAGGCGAGGTGATTGACGCGAAACGACCGACCTTCCGCCCCAACCGTGTCCGGTCCGATGATCCCTTCTACACTGAGTCTCGACGACGGAGTGTCTTCCTGCCGGTTGTCCGCAACGCGATGCCCGACATCCTCTCGTTGTTCGACGCCGCGGATCCCAACGGGATCGTGGCCCGCCGAAACGACACCACCGTTCCCTCGCAGTCACTGTTTCTACTCAACCATCCGTTCGTGCTCGAGAATTCGCGGGCCCTGGCCGGTCGGGTCCTGGCCGCGTCAGTGGTTGACGATCGGGCGCGGATCACCCTGGCCTACCGTCTCGCATTGGGGCGGAACCCGCGTCCTGCCGAACTGGAGCGTGTGTCCGGGTTCCTGGCCGCAAGCGTGGACGGTGAGAAGACAGGGACCCCAAAGGAGAAACGGCTGGTCGCCTGGACCGGTTTCGCTCAGACGCTGTTCTGTCGCAACGAGTTCTTGTACCTGAAGTAGTCGTGATGACACGCAATCCCAATATCCCCATGCTGCATCGTCGCCGGGCGCTGGGTCGCATCGCCTGTGGTTTTGGTGCCACGGCGGCGGCTGCGATGCTGGGTGAAGAGTCGGTGGCCGCGGGCGTCGATCCGATGGCTCCCAAGCGGTCCCATTTTGCGCCGCGGGTCAAGCGGGTGATTTTCCTGTTCCTGCATGGCGGGATTTCTCACGTCGACACGTTCGACGAGAAGCCCGAACTGAGCAGGCGTAGTGGCCAGGCCGTGCCGTTTGAGAATCCGGATTTTGAGTTCGCCGTGACGGGGAATTTGCTGGGGTCGCCCTGGAAATTTCAGTCACATGGTCAAAGTGGTCTGCGGATCAGCGAGTTGTTTCCCCGGATCGGTTCGGTGATCGACGACATCTGTGTGGTCAACTCGATCAGCGGTGGCAACGAGGTGTCGCATGGTCCGGCTTGCCTGAGGCTGAATACCGGGGACGGCGTGTTGAACCGGCCGAGCCTGGGAGCCTGGACACTTTATGGGCTGGGTTCGGAGAACCGGGATCTGCCGGGATTCATCACCCTGACCCCGTCGATTTACCATGGTGGGACGCAGAACTTCGGCTCGGCCTTCCTGGCGGCCAGTTTCCAGGGGACCAGCATCGGTGATGGCAACGCCGAGTTTCCCAGGACGGCCGCGGTGTCCAATGTCGAGCCCGCCCGTCGCCGTGATGTCCAGAGACGTCAACTGGACCTGCTGGCCGCGGCCAATCGTGATCACCTGTTGGAAACCGGAGCCGACGCGAGGTTGGAGGCGCGAATCCGGGCCTTCGAGACCGCGTTCCGGATGCAAACAGCCATCCCGGAAGTGTTTGACCTGTCGCGGGAGTCGAAGGAGACGCTGGCCTTGTATGGGATCGGTGGAGGGCCGACCGACGAATACGGCCGCGAGTGTCTCCTGGCCCGTCGGCTGGCCGAAACGGGTGTCCGGTTCATCCAGGTCAACCACAGTTATCCTCGCAATTACTGGGACGCACATGGTGGCCTGAGAGCCAACCACGGCAAGAACGCGATGAAGATCGATCAGCCCATCGCGGGATTGATCACCGACCTGAAACGCCGGGGGCTCTTCGACGACACGCTTGTGGTGCTTGGGACCGAGTTTGGACGCACACCGGCTGCCCAGGGCACCGACGGTCGAGATCATCATCCACATGCCTTCAGCATGTTGTTGGCCGGGGGCGGGGTGCGTGGGGGAATGCGGTACGGCAGGACCGACGACTTCGGTTACTACGTGGCCGAGAACAAGGTTTCGATTCCGGATCTCCANGCCACCATCCTGCACCTGCTGGGGCTGGATCACGAGCGGCTGACATTTCGTCACGCCGGTCGTGACTTCCGCCTGACCGATGTCGAGGGCGAGGTTGTTCGCGAGATCCTGGCCTAGCGGCANGGTGGGCAGGTNGCGGCGACAGCGNAGACCATTNTTGTCCGCCGTTTNCCGGTTTGGCCCAGTTGCGTTGAGGGGCTGGCAATTGAGCGGTTGGCTGTCGGCACTATCATGAATTCCGTACAACTCGATGCCGGGCAGACCAACGACAACAGTGAAAAGCAACANGAGGTCATGATGAGNAGTGAACGCGTTGAGGTGGGGGGCCTGAAGGTCGACCTGGGTTTGTATGAACTGGTCCGCGATGAGATCTCGCCGGGGACCGGTGTCGGTGCCGACGACTTCTGGAACTCACTGGGACAGATCGTGTCGGACCTGGAGCCCAACAATCGCAAGTTGCTGGACCGTCGTGACGAGTTGCAGCAGCAGATTGATGGCTGGCACGCCGAGCGGGCGGGGACCGGATTCAGCGGCGAGGAGGCTCGAGATTTCCTGGCCGAGATCGGGTACCTGGTTGAGGACGACGGCGATTTCGCGATTGAAACGACCAATGTNGATCCCGAGATTGCTCGGATCGCCGGCCCACAACTGGTCGTTCCCGTCGACAACGCCCGGTATTGTCTCAACGCTGCCAATGCCCGTTGGGGGAGCCTCTACGACGCCCTGTATGGCACCGACGTGACGCCGTGGGAAGAGGGAGAATCGACGACGGGTTACGATCCGGCCCGGGGAGCCCGCGTGATCGCGGCCGCCGAAGCGCTGCTGGATCAGCACGTTCCACTGGCCGANGGCAGCCACTCCGATTCGGTCGGNTACCGGCTGGAACTGTCCGGGGAACGGCAGCAACTGGTTGTCGAACTCCAGGACGGGGCAACCACCGGACTGGCCGATCCCGCGGGACTGGCCGGATACAACGGTCCACCCGACTCGCCCTCGTGTGTGCTGCTGGTTCACAACGGGTTGCATATCGAGATCGCGATCGATCGTGACAACCCGGTCGGTGCGGCTCATCCGGCCGGCGTGATGGACGTGGTGCTGGAATCGGCCGTGACCACGATCCAGGACTGCGAGGATTCGGTTTCGGCCGTCGATGCCTGCGACAAGCGACTGGTCTATGCCAACTGGCTGGGGCTGATGAAGGGTGATCTCGAGGTGTCTTTCGACAANGGCGGCCAGTCGGTCACCCGCCGGCTGAATCCCGATCGCAGCTACGATGCTCCCGATGGGGGTGTNCTGACTTTGCCGGGCCGCAGCCTGTTGCTGATTCGCAACGTGGGCATCCACATGTACACCGATGCCGTGACGACGGCCGCGGGTGAGCCGATTCCGGAAGGATTTCTCGACGCGATGATCACCTCGCTGGCGGCCATCCACGACCTGAAGGGACTGGGCACCGTCACGAATTCTCGCTCCGGCAGTGTTTTTATCGTCAAGCCGAAGCAGCACGGGCCTGACGAGGTGTCGTCGACGGTCGAATTGTTTGGCCGTGTCGAGGAGGCGCTGTCGTTGAAACCCGANACGCTGAAGATTGGCATCATGGACGAGGAACGACGCACGACGGTCAACCTGGCCGCCTGCATCCGTGCCGCCCGAAAACGGGTCGTGTTTATCAACACCGGGTTCCTGGATCGGACCGGAGACGAGATTCACACGCTGATGGAGGCTGGGCCGGTGGTCCCCAAGCCGGAGGTCAAGGATGCGGTATGGCTGACAGCCTACGAGAACCACAATGTCGATGTCGGGCTCGCGACCGGGTTCCGGGGTACCGCCCAGATCGGCAAGGGCATGTGGGCGATGCCGGACCTGATGGCGGCGATGCTCGAGGCCAAGAGTGGTCATCCACTGGCTGGAGCCAACACCGCCTGGGTGCCCTCGCCGACGGCCGCGACCCTGCACGCGTTGCACTATCACGAGGTGGACGTGGCGGCCAGACAGGATGAACTGGCCGATCGACAGTCAGCTGCACTTTCCGACGTGCTGACTCCCTGCGTACTGGGTGATCGTCGTCCCGACGCCGATGCGATCGTCCGGGAACTCGACAACAACGTCCAGGGCATANTGGGTTATGTCGTCCGCTGGATCGACCAGGGCGTGGGATGCTCTAAGGTTCCCGACATCAACAACGTCGGCCTGATGGAAGATCGTGCCACGCTGAGGATTTCCAGCCAGCACATTGCCAACTGGCTGCACCATGGACTGGTCACTTCTGACCAGGTGCGGTCGACGTTCGAGCGGATGGCGGCGATTGTCGACGAGCAGAATGCCGCGGACTCNGCCTANGTNCCNATGGCTCCCGGATTCGATGGACTGGCATTCCAGGCGGCACTGGCACTGGTTTTCGAGGGGCGCGAGGAACCCAATGGCTACACCGAGCGGGTGTTGACGAGTTTTCGTCGACAGGCCAAGCAGGCGGGTTGATGAAGACATCGGTGACCGGTCGACATATAATCATGAGTCGATCTGANTGTGACGTCGCGATCGATCCGAGCATTTTCGACTGATATTCGAGGATCCATCATGAGTTCCGGACGCTGGCAACATCCAGGTGTCACTCGTCGTACGGCCGTGCAGGCCGGTGCGATCGGGCTGCTGGGGATGGGTACGAATCATCTGAACGCCCTGCGAGCAGCGGGACCGGAATCCCAGGCGACTCCGGCGACTGCCAAGACGTGCATTTACATTTTCCTGTCCGGTGGCCTGTCCCAGCAGGACAGTTTTGATCTCAAGCCCGAGGCACCCGATACGATTCGGGGCGAGTTCAATCCGATCGACACGGCCACTCCGGGAATCCAGATTTGCGAGCATCTGCCGATGCTTGCCCAGCGAAGTCGCCACTGGGCCCTGGTCCGTTCGCTGACGCACCCGACCAACGGTCACACCCTGGGTCACTATTTCATGCTGACCGGTCGTTCGATCAAGTCGGCCGCATTCAAGGGCGATCGCAAGCCTCGTCCCAACGACTGGCCCTCGATCGCTTCGACCGTCGGTGATGCTGTGCCCCGGTACTCGGCCGGTTTGCCGAACAACCTGCCGCCGGCCGTGATGCTACCCGAGAAACTGGTGCACTGGTCCGGGGGAACCATCCCGGGTGCTTTCGGTGGACAGATGGGATCTCACCGTGATCCCTTCATCATCGAGGCGACCCATTANGGAGATCCGTTCTGGCGNGGAGCCTATCCCGAGTACACCTTTCACCAGTTGCCGATGAAGAAGGCGACTTCGACTCCGCCCAAGGTCTTCCAGGCTCCGAGCCTGAAACTGCCCGGTGAAGTCAGCGGTGGCCGTTTTGGCAATCGACTGGACCTGTTGACNACCATTGACCGCCAGCGCGAGGCTCTCGAAGAATCGGCCGCGGGCCAGTCCTATGACCTGCACCGCCAGAGTGCGATTTCGCTTTTGGCCAGCCAGGAGGTGCGTCGAGCGATCGATGTCACNACCACCGATGCGAAGTTGCAGGAACGTTATGGCCGCAACAGCTTTGGTTGGAGCCTGTTGATGGCCTTCCGGTTGGCCCAGGCGGGAGTGCCGATGGTCCAGGTCAACCTGGGAAACAACGAGGGGTGGGACACCCACGGCGAGGCTTTCTGGCGGTTGCGAGAGAAGTTGCTGCCACCAACCGACCGGGCCCTCTCGGCGTTGCTGGACGACCTGGACGACAGTGGCCTGCTCGATTCGACCATGATCGTGATGGGTGGAGAATTTGGCCGCACGCCGAAGCTCTCGACCCTGCCGGAACACTACAAGGAAGCTGGCCGGGATCACTGGGGCGCGGTCCAGACACTGTTCTTTGCCGGTGGTGGCATTCGAGGCGGNAACGTCGTCGGGTCATCCGACAAGATCGGTGGCTACCCGGCGTCGGATCCGCAGAAGCCCGAGAACATGGCGGCGACGATCTACAGTGGCCTGGGGATTCCGCGGGATGCGGTCTGGCAGGACGAGGTCGACCGCCCGCACAACATCTATTTCGGGCAGCCGATCGCCGGGCTGCTCTAGACCATGTCGCAATCCATCGGGGGCTGGCACTGGCCATCGGCCGTGTGCCGGTCCCCGTTTTCAATTCCCCTGGAACTCAGACACGGATGCCGGCGGTAAGCTGGCCGGCCAACGCACACCATGACCGACACCTCTCGCTCCATCAGCGTCGCCGTGATCGGTGGCGGCATGTTCTTTGACGACATCATTGGCCAGAGCTTCAAGGACCTGATGCGGGGTGGGATCGCCGGCACGCTGACGTCGATTGGCATGAGCCACCTGGCCGCCGACGTGGCTGACGTNNNGATCGANCTNTGTGGCNGTNGGNACNCGNAGCGANTCAAGCGGGACGGCCGGCCGGATTGTCGACTGGTTCGCCGGCGAGTTTTCCGATCGTCAGATCGAGGCGTGTTACGGTGAGACGGTCTGGAACGACATCATCCAACGCCATCAGCCCGACGTGCTGTTCGTCGCCACGCCCGATCACCTGCACACCGATCCGATCATGGCGGCCCTGGAAGCGGGCTGTGATGTCATCACCGAAAAACCGTTGTGCCTGACGTGTGAGGAAGCGGACCGGATCATTGCCGCGGCCCGGCAACACGACCGCATCGTCGCCGTTGACATGCACAAGCGGTATGACCCGTTTGTCCGCGACATGATGATGAACTCCGAGGNGAAGTACGGCCCGATCAACCGGGTGAGAACGGTGCTCGAGGAACCGTTGGAGGTCAGCACCGAGATCTTTGCATGGGCGGAGCAGAGCAACCCGTTCACCTACGTGGGTTGTCACTGGCTGGACGTCGTGCACCACTACCTGGGGGTCAAGCCACGCAGCGTCTTCGCCACGGGGCAGAAGACCCTGCTGGAGCATTGGGACGAGCACCATGTCGAGGTGGCCAGGCGGCTGGGGGTCGAGCCGTCGAGTTTCAAACGTCAACACGCCATCCGGACCTGGGACAGCATCGACGTGGCGGTGACCTATGACAACGGGATGCGTGGCGATTACAGCAACAACTGGATCAACCCGGCCGAGTTCGAGGGTGCGGTCAACCAGGAGATCGAGTTGTACGGGATCTATGGCCGCGGGATGGTCGACCAACAGGACCGGGGTTTTCGCGAGGCGATCATCGGGGATGGATCCCGGACCCGGAATCCGTCATTTGGCGGCCGTTTCCAGCACCAGGGTGGCGAACTCGAGATCTTCGGGTANGGCAAAGCCTCGATCGCCGCGGGGCTGCTGGCGATCATCCGCCGTCGCGTTCTGGGCGAATCACTCGAATCGCTCGACGAGACTTACCCGACGGCGGCCAGCCAGCGAAACGTGGTGCAGGTGG
This sequence comes from Planctomycetaceae bacterium, assembly GCA_002724415.1. GTDB lineage: Bacteria > Planctomycetota > Planctomycetia > Planctomycetales > Planctomycetaceae > UBA8437. Next base: position 26,018 of record PBOU01000132.1, on the reverse strand, counting down.
CCGAGGCCGCTGAAGTGGTCGCCCAAAAGAACCTCGAACACTTCACGGCGGGCCGCGGGACGCCGGTGACCGCCCTGTTGAGCGACACGACGATCGAGATTCTCGAACCAGGGACCTAGACACTCATGACGGCATGCCGTTGGACACCGCGTGGTCCCTTCTGCCCGGTCCGGGCATTCACCGCGACCGTTTCGGCAGCACTGGTGCTGACCGNCATTCTCGGTACGGCCGCCGCCAATGAAGACAAGGCCGCACCGGCACGACCGGTTCACATCGTCACCCTGGGTGATTCGATCACCAAGGGGGTCCGGTCGGGGGTGACCGACAAGCAGACCTTTGCTGCGTTTTTGGACGCGGGCTTGAACGAGTCCCGGAAACTGGTCCGCGTGACGAATGTCGGGATTGGTGGCGAGCGGACCGACCAGGCGTTGAAGCGGTTGTCGACTGTCCTGGCGCTCAAGCCGGATTTCGTGACCATCATGTATGGCACCAACGACAGCTTTGTGGATCGTGGCGAAACCGCAAGCCGGCTGTCTCGAAAACAGTACCGCGCCAACCTGGTGCGGTTGATCACCGAATTGCTCAGCCGGGGCATCACGCCGGTGTTGATGACCGAGCCACGATGGGCTGACGACGCAAAGCCCAACGGAGCTGGTGAACATCCCAACGTGCGGCTCGAGAAGTACGTTGAGGCGTGTCGCGAAGTGGCCGCCAGTTGGCGGGTGCCGCTGGTCGATCACTTTGCCAATTGGAGCGAAGCGAGACAGGACGGGGTGACGTTGCGGGACTGGACCACAGATGGGTGTCATCCCAATCCCGTCGGTCATCGGGTCCTGGCCAAGGCGATCCTGCCAGTTCTCGCGGCACCAATTGGCCACGCTGCCCGGATTCGAAAACGGATGGAACGAAGCCGGCAGCCGGTTCGTGTTGTCTGTTTTGGTGACAGCGTGACGGGTGTCTATTACCACACCGGCAGCCGACGGGCCTACACGGCCATGCTCGGGTTGGCTCTCCAGGCGGCTGTGCCCGGTGTGCGGATCCAGGCCATCAATGCTGGCATCAGTGGTCACACGACTGCCAACGGGCTGGCGAGGATCGACAAGGACGTACTGGCTCACAAGCCGGACATCGTCACCGTGATGTTCGGGCTCAATGACATGACCGGTGTGTCGCTGGCCGATTATCGGAAGAACCTGGTGACGATAGTCGAGAAGTGTCGGACGATCGGCGCCGAGGTTGTCCTGGCGACTCCCAACAACGTGATCGATACCCCGCGACGTCCGACCGGTCGGCTGGTCGAATACTGTGATGTTGTCCGGTCGGTGAGCCGCGAGTTGAAAGTGCCGGTGTGCGATTGCTATCGCGGATTTGACGCGATGCGGCATCGCGATCGGGATGACTGGCGGCTGTTGATGAGTGACCAGATCCATCCGAACATGGATGGCCACCGCCGGATCGCCCGGCACCTCGCCCGGTCAATCACCGGTCGGGCTGTCGACCTGGCGGATGTCCATCCCATCCAGCCGGGGATCCCCCGCACGTTGTCACTGTTGAAGGCGGGACAGCCGATTCGGGTGCTGGCGATGCCGCCCTACGATGTGTCGATCGTCGGCGTGCTGCAGAAATTGCAACCGGGTGCCAGGGTCAAGGTGACGCGTTGGCCGATCCAGGGGCAGTCCTTGAAGGCGATCGAGCGGGATGCCTCGAAACGGGTCCGGCCCATGAAACCCGATCTCGTGCTGGTGGCCGTGCCGCGGTCGGCTGTCGCCAAGTCGGGCGAGGAGTTCATCTCGTCCTACTCGTGGATCATGAACTATTCGCTCAGTTACTCGCACCAGCAGTGGGACTGCGTGGTGATTCATCCGTCGGTGTCCGAACCTGACAGCAACGACACCGCCCGCGGTGCACTGGTTCGTCGACTGGTCCGTGCACAGGACTTGCACCTGGTGGACCGTCCCCGGGACAGCCGGATCCNGGCAAAGCAGATTCTTGAGGATTGGTTTAGCCAACAGTTGATGTCAAAATCGAAGTGAAGGTCTGTCCGACGAAGCGTGTCTTCGGAGCAGCGTGGAAATGCAGCGGATTTGTTTCTGGCGACGGTTGTTCGTCCAACTGGCAGCTGTTGTGTTGCTGGTCATGGTCAACTTGCCGGCCGAAGCGGCTGATCGGGCGGCGGAATTGCAGCGGTTCGAGGCGAAAATTCGTCCGCTGCTGGTGAGTCGCTGTAGCAAGTGCCACTCGGGTCCGAAGGCCAAGGCCGGGCTGGACCTGTCCCGGGTTACCGGGTTGATGAATGGAGGTCGGTCGGGACCGGTTGTCGTGCCGGGGAATCCGACCGGCAGCCTGTTGATGCAGGCCATTCGTCGCCAGGGAAAGGGACGCATGCCGCCGGACGCACCGCTGGATGGTGCACAGATCCTCGAGTTGGTGACCTGGATCAAAAATGGTGCGGTTGTTCCCAGTGCGGGAGACAAGGGGACCCGTGAAAACGGGAACACGATCACCAGCGATGACCGTGACTGGTGGTCGTTCCGATCGTTGGCCCCGGGGCAGGTGCCCAGCGTGCCGGGTGATCGATGGTCCCGGACACCAATCGATCGGTACGTCCTGGCGCGGCTGACACAGGAGAAACTGGCTCCCTCACCGGATGCTGATCGCCGGACCTGGATCCGCCGTGCCACTTTTGACCTGTGGGGTTTGCCTCCCACTCCCGAGGCNGTACGGGCCTTCGAGGCAGATCACGCTCCCGGTGCATTCGCCCGGGTTGTGGACCGCCTGCTGGCTTCGCCGCGTTATGGAGAGCGATGGGCCCGGCACTGGTTGGACATCGTCCGCTACGCCGACACCAACGGTGGTGGATTCGACTACGTCTACCCCAACGCNTGGCGTTATCGCGATTACGTGGTTCGCGCTTTCAATCGAGACACGCCCTACGACAGGTTCCTGGTCGAGCAACTCGCCGGTGACCTGCTGAAACCCTCGAAAGAGGACCAGCGTGAGGTCGATCGTTTGCTGGCCACGGGCATGCTGACCCTGGCGCCCAAGGGCCTGGGCGAACAGGACAAGGAACTGATGGCCATGGACGTTGTCGATGACCAGATCGACGTCCTGGGCCGCTCCTTGATGGGACTGACATTGGCCTGTGCCCGGTGTCACGACCACAAGTTTGATCCGGTGCTGACATCCGACTACTACGCCCTGGCGGGAATTTTTCGCAGCACGGTGTCGGTGCGAGATATGAACAAGAATCCCTCGTACTGGCCCGAGCAAACGCTGGAGGCCCCGTCGGTCAGCCGGGCACGCAAGCGACATGCGGAGCAGACCAAGGCGGTGGCGGCGGCGATTTCCAAGATCACCACGGCTGCCAACAAGCGGTTGATCGACGACGCGCGAAAACGGTTGCCTGAATACCTGTTGGCGGCCGCGGCAATCTATCACACGCGGGGAGATCGACCGGCGGTGGCCCATTGGGCTTTTGACGAGCCATCGGGAACAAACGTTTCGGCCACNCCCGGCCCCGGCGGTCGCCTGGTCAATCTCTCGGCCAAGATGGGGGATCCGGTGCCCCGTCGGATCGATGACGGGCGAATTGGTCGGGCATTGCGATTTGCGACCGGGCAGGTTGTGGAGATTGATCGCTCGCAACTGAAGCCGTTGTCCTTCGGAAAGGACGGGGACTTCAGTGTCNCGATCTGGATNCGTGCCCCGAANGGGTACNGTCCCNGCTCGGCCGATTCGATCGTATCGGCGACATTCAAGACGAAGGACATCTGGTTCATTGCCCTGCGTCCGGGCCCTTACAAGGGTGTGTATCTCAGGCACTACGACGACAAAAAGGGAGCGGTGGACATCACGCCGTCCACCGATCANCTCCCGCTGTTGACCGATGGCAAGTGGCACCACCTGGTCGTGACGTCCGACCGCGATGCCGATGGGGTCATGTACATCGACGGCAAGGTGGTTGGTCGCAAGGCGATTGGGACGGTCAGTTCGGCTTCGGATTATGGTGCGCCGGTGTCGTTGCAACTGGGAGCCACGTATCGCAGTTTTGCCGGTGATCTGGATGACGTGGCCATCTGGGACCGGGTTCTTGATGCGGCCGAGATCACTCGNCTGTTTCAAGAGGGGGGACGTGCCGAGGGACCACGTGATGTTGCGGCCGTCGAGCGAAAACGACCTCGCCAGGACGGGGCTCCGTCGGTGGAAGAGTTGCTGAAGCGGAATCGTCTGGTCCCCAGTTTTGCACAGCGGCTGTCCCGAGAGATCCTGGCCTCGGCTGGACAAAAAACGTTACCGCTGCATCGATTGACTCTCGAGTTTCCTGAGAGTGTCGACCAGGTCAGGTCCCGGGTCGATCTGGACAGCCCCGAGTTGGTCAAGCGATTGGCGGCCAAGGACGGTCCGCTTGTTCCNGGACCCGATGCCCGGGCGTTTTATCCTCCCGGCGAACGGGAACAACTGTCCGACCTGCAGACGCAATCCAGGAAATTGGCGGCCACCGTCTTTCCCAGGTTGGCCTCGGCCATGGTTGCCTTCGACGACAAGAAACCCGCCGACCTGCGGATCCACGTGGCCGGGGACAACCGTCGACTCGGTGACGTTGTCCCCCGGGGCTTCCCGGTTGTTTTGCTGGATCCGGATCGGTCCGATGCAAAGATTGCCGCGGGGACCAGCGGACGGCTTGAACTGGCACGCTGGCTCACGCGTCCCGAGCATCCACTGACGGCCCGGGTGCTGGTCAACCGCGTCTGGGGGTGGCACTTTGGCGAGGGGCTGGTGAGGACTCCGGACAACTTTGGTCAATTGGGCGAGGAACCCTCACACCCACGGTTGCTGGACCACCTGGCGGCGACGTTTCTCCGTGACGGCTGGTCACTGAAGCGACTGCATCGACGAATCATGCTCTCGTCTGTCTACCGCCAGGCGAGCACATCACGCGANTCGGCCATGGTCGTGGACGCCGACAACCGTTTGTTGTGGCGGATGAGCCGTCGTCGTCTCGAGGCGGAACCATTTCGTGACGCAATGCTGGCGGTTGCTGGTGGACTGGATTCCCAGATGTTTGGGACCTTTCAGAAATGGAAACCAAAACTATTCAGCGTCGACGACTCCAACAGCGAAATCGCCAATTTCAAGACGCGGCGACGCAGCCTCTACATGCCTGTCGTGAGGACGACATTGCAGGAGATGATGGAGTTGTTTGACGTGGGAGATCCCAACTCGATCAATTCGCGACGTACCAACACCACCGTGCCTCACCAGGCGCTGTTCCTGCTGAACAACGAATTCGTACAGCAGCGAGCCCGGGGATTGGCTGACCGGGTGCTGGCTCATTCCGGGGACGAGGGCCTTCAGATCGAGCGGGCATGGTGGCTGGTGCTGTCGCGGCCACCGACTTCGGTTGAAAGATCACGGGCCGTCGAGTTTTTGGCCGGGGCCCGGAAAACGGCGGGAGGCAATTCCCGGCGGGCCTGGACATCTCTGGCCGGAGCTTTGTTTAGCCTCAACGAATTCCTTTTTGTAGACTAGAACNCTATGAAAGCTCTTGGATCCATCACCCATCGTGAATTGTCTGGGCTGAGTCGCCGCGAGTGGTTGTCTCGTGCCGGTTGTGGGTTTGGTGGATTGGCGCTTTCGGCATTGACCACGTCCGAATCGTTGGCGGCCGGGACCTCCGTGGGTCCCTTGCAGACCCATTTTCCGGCACGAGCCAAGCGGGTCATCTTTCTCTACATGCACGGTGGGTGTTCCCACATCGATTCGTGGGACCACAAGCCGTCGCTGATTCGCCGTGATGGGGAACCGTTGCCGGACTCCGTCAACACCGGTCGGAACAAGTTCAACCAGAGCCTGCAGAAAATCATGCAGCCGGCCTGGAAGTTCCGCCAACACGGGGAGAGTGGCCTGTGGGGCAGTGAACTGTTTCGNGAGACCAACACGCGGATGGACGATCTGTGTTTCCTGTACTCGATGTACAGCAACAACAATGCACACACTCCCGCGACCCTGGAACTGCACACCGGATCGCAGTCATTGATGCGACCGAGCATCGGGTCGTGGGTCAATTACGGCCTGGGTTCGATGGCCGATGACCTGCCGGGATTTGTCACCATCTGTCCGCCTCTGACTTATGGTGGCCAGCGGAACTTTGGGTCGGCATTCCTGCCGGCTTCCAACCAGGGCACGATGATCGGCACCAACCGCTTGCCGGTGAAGCAGTCGCGGATTCGGAATATCCGCGCGGCCAGTTCGGCAACCGAACAGCGGCGTCTGATTGATTTCATTTCGGCCTCCAACCGGGAACAGCAACAGGCTGGTGCCGACAGCACGCTGGAGGCCCGGATCGCTTCCTTCGAATTGGCGTTCCGCATGCAACAGGCGGTGCCCGAGGTGATGGACCTGGAGAAGGAATCACAGGCGACTCACAAGTTGTACGGCATCGACAACAAGACCACCGAAAACTACGGACGCGAGTTGTTGCTGGCCCGGCGGCTGGTCGAACGTGGTGTCCGGTTNGTTCACGTGGCTCACACCGGCGGCCGTGGCGGTCGGTGGGATCAGCACTCCAATCTCAAGGGGGCGCATGAAACCAACGCCCGCAGTTGTGACAGGCCGATTGCTGGCCTGATTGCCGACTTGAAACAGCGGGGGCTGCTCGAGGAGACGCTGGTCGTCTGGAGCACCGAGTTCGGACGCACACCCGAGCGACAGGGTGGCAATGGCCGCGGTCACCACGCCCAGGGGTTCACTTTCTGGCTGGCCGGTGGCGGCGTGAAGTCGGGGTTCGGGTACGGGGCGACCGACGAGTTCGGTTATCACGCGGTCGACCGACCGGTCAGTATTCATGACCTGCACGCGACGATCCTGCACGTGCTGGGGCTGGATCACACCCGGTTGACCTATCGCTATTCGGGCCGAGATTTCCGCCTGACCGATGTCCACGGACGTGTGCTNCACGACGTGTTGGTCTGAAAACGCGTCCCCGCTCCTTGCCCCGTCGCGTCAGGACGCCTCGCGGGCGACGACGTGGTGCTGGTGCTTGACGGTCGATTTGCTGACGACAAGCCGTGGCCGTTTGGCGAACGCCCCGGCGACTGACGTCGCACGGTCGTGGTCGTATTGACCACCGTGGGCGTGGAGCAGGTACCTGAGAGCAAGGGGTGCGCCGCGTTTTAAGACCCGGGATTGTGTACGGCAGATGCCGGCCCCCATCCATCCGTCCTCGCGGACGTGCCAACGAGACGGATAGCTGGCATTCCCGGGATGATCGAAATAGGTGATCCCCTCGGTTTTGTCACCCGGCACCGGGCCGCTGTAGTCGACCCAGCGACTGGCGTTGCCGAAGATCGCTTTTTCGTGAATGCGGCCTTCGCTGTCGGTCAGGGTGCCGCCACCGAAGTGCTCGGAGATGTTGGCGGCGACTCGGACAGCAAGAAAACCGAAATTCGTTTGGCCCAGTTCAAGCGTTTCGGCCGTGGGGGTGAATGTCGACTGCAATTCCAGGAACGACTCGCCATCCGGACCGGGTCGGACCGCCGCCACCAGTTCTTGCTGGATCAGTGGGTGGGGTTCATGCCCGTCATACCATCCCAGTTGCATGGCCAGCACNGCCTCCTCGTCACCGTCACGGTAGGCCAGCCACTGTTGTTGCCCGATCCGTGCCTCGGTGTTGTTCGACCAGAAATCGATGCCCAGGACCTTGGCATGAGCAAACCAGATGGATCGATGGTGGTCGTGATCGGGAGCACCCGGGTGCCCCATCCGTGTCAGGGAGTGTCCGGAGGGCCCATTGAATGGGTAGAAGAATGGTCGTGGGGCATTGGCTCCGAAATGCCAGCGAACACGTTCGGTGTTGTCGATTTCGACGGAGACCTGCTCGGCNGGAAGNGGGACAATTCGACAGCGAGGTAGCGGCATGGAAGTGGATCCTGCTCGGAAGGCGAACGGATCAAGTAGGGCATGCCCGGCTGGCCTTTTCAACGCCAACGACGTGTCCTGGCCCCGGGGGTCTGCCCTGAAGTGAAGTCCATTTGTTGCCGATCCCATCAGTGGGTAGAATCCCTGTGGAGAAGAGGACCANCTTCATGACGCAGCCCCAATCAATAGCATCGTCCGGATGCGACGGATTCCGTGCGTGGCAACGGATCACGCGTCGTGAGGCATTGCGGATTGGTGGATTGGGCGGCGCCGGATTGACCTTGCCGGAGTTGTTTCGTGGCCGGGATGTGGCCGCCGCCGATGGCACGCGTCGCAGTTTTGGGCGGGCCAAGACGGTGATCATGATGTTCTTGCATGGGGGGCATCCCCAGCAGGAAACCTTCGATCCGAAACCGGAAGGACCTTCAGCGGTTCGAGGTGAATTCGGGGCTATCGCGACCAGCCTGCCGGGTGTCCGGTTCAGCGAGGTGTTGCCGCGGACGGCGCAGATGGCCGAACGGTTGGCCATCGTCCGTTCGATGAGTCATGAGAATCCAAACCACGTGCAGGCTTGCCTGCCCGCCCAGACCGGGCACGTGCACCCTCGCGAGTTTCGGTCTCGTGGCGATTTCCCTCCTTCCGGCACCGACTTTCCTCCCGTGGGAGCTGTGCTGGACGCCGTCCAACCGGTGCGGGGGGATTTGCCGACCTGGGTGCGCATCGGGCCTCTCATGCGCCGCGGTAACGGGACCGTGTTGCACGGCCAGTTGCCGGGGTTGCTTGGAGCACGTCACACCAGCTTTGTTGTCGATCAATCCCTGACGGCGCCCGATGTTCGGATCGAGGCGATCCGACCCAACGACGACCTGACCTCGTTGCGGCTGACCGGGCGTCGCGACCTGCTGTCTCAGTTCGATCAGCAACGCGGTTTGATTGATGAGATCGCCCGGGCCCAGAATCTCGACAGTTTCTACCAGCGGGCCTTCAACCTGCTGGCTTCGCCTCGGACCCGCAATGCGTTTGCACTCTCCAGCGAGAAGCAGTCCCTGCGGGACCGTTATGGCAAGACGGAGTTTGGGCAGAGGTGCCTGTTGGCCCGGCGGTTGGCCGAGGCGGGTGTTCCGCTGGTCAATATCAGTTATTGCCATACTCCCCGTGGCAGTTGGGACACCCACAGCCGAAATTTCTCCAAGATGAAGGACGCGTTGGCTCCGACGCTTGACCAGTCCCTGACCGCACTGATCGAGGATCTTGATCAGCGCGGCATGCTCGAGGAGACGCTGGTGGTGGTCAACGCCGAATTCGGGCGGACACCCAAGATCAACAAGAGCGCCGGTCGCGATCACTGGCCGTGGGTCTATTCGCTGGCGATGGCCGGTGCGGGTGCCAACGCGGGGACCATTCACGGGGCCTCGGATGATTCGGCNGCCTANCCCGCCGCGAATCCGCACGACCCCAAGGACTTCGTGGCGACGCTGTACCACCTGCTGGGAGTGNCGCCGGAGACGACGATCAATGATGCCACCGGCCGACCGCACCACGTTGTGATCGGTGAGCCGATCTGGCCGTTGATCGCCTAGTGGCTAGCGACGGGTCACCACTCGGGGTGCGATCAGTGCCTCGAGGTGCGGGATGTCGAACTGTTCGAGCAGCCCAAAGCAAAACAGTTCCGGGGCCCGGTTGACTCCCAGTTTTGAGTCGATCACCTGCTTGAGACTCTTGTAGCAGNCGTGCAATTGCACGTCGGCGATCGCACCAGGTTCCAGTCCTCCGGCGACCAGCGCGGCGAGTGACGTGCGGGGGCCCACTGCGATCAGTCGCGTCGGGTGTTCGTGCTGCCTGTGGATCCACCGGGCGACGGCCTGAAGTTGTCGGGACTGCAGGCCCAGTGCCCGTTCGCCAACCGTCGCGACAGTCAGGGCAAACAGGAAGTCGTGCCGTCCAATGGACGATTCACCGAGATAAAACGGGTCGATGGCGATGACCCGGTGTCCCTGTGCAAGGAGTTCTTCGGCCACGCTGGCCGCCGAGGTGCGTCCCTTGTCGGCGAGCAGGATCGCTGTCGTCTTCGGCTTGCCCCGGACCAGTTCCACGNCGGGAACGGTCCATTCCCCCCCCAGTTTCAGTTTCCAGAGCAGGGCCCGGGTCTGGCCTGCTCCGTCACCGTCAACCTTTTCATCAACCAGCGAGGCCCCCAGTGTCATGGGCTGTGATCGAATCACCTGGGCCAGTCGTTGCCGGGCGTCGACTTGCCATTGTTTTCGTGCTTCGGGTCCGTCATCGGCCGAGGGGACCCGGGGGCCGCGGGGCAGCCTGGTTGAGATGTCTCGTGCCAGTGAGACGAAGGTGGCGTTGTCGTCAGGAATCGTGACGAACAACTGTTCCTTGGTCTTCAACTCGTCGGTGACATCGATTTCCCTGGCATCGTAGTCGGTCCGATCGGCGAAGAAATGGGCCCCGAACATGCGATAGAGTGCCTCGCGATTGTCTCGACCGAAATTGTGGTTTCCCGGTGAGAAGTTGACGTGGGCCCAGAGGTTCTTGCGTTTCCCGTAGAGTTTGAAGATGGGCCGGGCGGCGGCGAGTAGTGGTGGCAGAGCGTGTCCGGCAGCAAAACAGCAGTTGTCGGTGGCGTTGAAAGTCAACAACGTGGCCCGTGGGGCCATCATCGCCGTCAGGTGCGAGTAATCGGCCACCGTGGCCATATCGCAGGGGGTTTGTTCGGAATCACCGAGATCCGAGAAATTGTGGTTGCGGGTCAGGAAACTGGAGTAACCGGCGACGGGATCCGAGAGAGTGACCCGGGTGTCGAGTGCGCTGATGGTGATCGTTTGCCAGCCACCACCAGAGAGGCCGGCGACGGCGACTCGCCGGGGATCAGCATTGGGGTGCGCCAGCAACAGGTCGATCCCGCGGGACATCGATAGGTAGAACGGGGCCAGNCCACTGGTGCCGCAGAGGTCGAGTTGGTTCATCAGGTAGTGGCCATATTCGGGCTTGTGCAACTGTCCCATGCCGAGCCATTCGACATTGAGTGCGAGCATGCCGCGACGGGCCTGGTTGATGCAGCGAATCTGCTTGTAATCGGCCGCCTTGCCATTGGGACGGTCGTGACCGTTNACGTTNAGTACCACCGGGATGCGACCGGATGTCTTGGTGAGTCCTTCGGGTTCGTAGAGCAACGCCGGGATCCAGAGCCCGGGCAGGGCCTCGAAGCGGACCTTGCGGATCCGGTATCCCGGACCGCCGGGGATCGTTTCCATCCACTGCACGCTCGACTTGCTCTTCCGCCANCGGGACGCTTCGCCGCGGAACACGACCTCGTCGAGCATTCGTTGTCGGATCAGGCTGGCCCGGGCTTCCCAGTCGGCCTTCGATTCGATGACCGGCATCGGAGGCACCCGGCTCCCCGTGAACGAAATCACTTCCTGCAGTGGTGTGCCGGGCCCAAGTATCTTGATTTGCAGCAGTTGCTTGACGCCGGCGTATGACGCTGNAACCTGGAGCAGGGCGATGAAGAGGGCCGCCNGGGTGAGACGCAACAGGTACATCGAGACCACCTCGCAGTGTGAGTCCATATCTCCGGTGCGACGTCAAGGAGTCGCGACCGCGGAGTGATTGTGGTCACTCGAAGCGGGTGGCTGCAAGCGGGGCNNTGTCTGAAGAAAGTGAGACCCCCTCGCAGACCGGCAGGCGGGCTCAAATCGGCTGTTCGGGACGCCGATGTGCCATCACCTGTCGTCTGCGAAGGGCCCGTCCCCCCCGACGAACTTCGCTGGCCGGCCGGAAGGCCGTTTGACGAAGGTCGCCCGGGTCATCGCCTGAAGCCGGAGCGTGACCAAAGGTGGGGGGAAGGAGAATGTGTCTGTGGAATCAGGGGCGAGTCGTGGGGTTACGGTTGTGCGTCACCGGTGTCTTGTTGTTCTTGCCTCTGCTGGTAGGCACGATCGGTGTTGTAGAGCAGGAATTCGGGGCCGGCCGGGTGATACTGGACGTCGTCCTCGAGATAGTAGCCCGAGGGCAAGGTTTGTCCGCCCACGGTGGTTTGACAACCGGTCAATCCACTAAATCCGATGGCGGCCAGCAGGACAAACCCACTAGCGAGACGTTTGCTGGAAGTCTTCATACGGTGTCTCGATTCTGGCTGTTGTTGGAGCCGTCCGACTCGATCAACAAATGAGGAGTGGCCGTTAAGAGAGATCGGCCACTACAACCAGAATCTTCGGCAAAACCGGCAAATTTTAACAGGCCGGCCAACAATCATCCGGGTCAGGCGTTCTTGAACACCCGCTGGAGTTCCTCGAGCGACGTTGTGCCATCGGCGACAAGTCGCATGGCGTCCTTCTGCAGCGTGAGCATTTCACTCTGCCGTGCCAGGGCGCGGACGGCGGCGACATCGCCACCGGAGGCAATCAGTTGCTGAATGGCCTCGTTCACCTCGATCAGTTCAAAGATCGCCGTGCGGCCGTTGTATCCGGAGTCGTTGCAGGTGAGGCATGGCTCCAGTTCTTCGCCCTGCTCGGCCATCTCCTTGGTGATTCGAGCCTTGCGGTACAACACGGGGATGTCTTCGGGGTCCAGTCCGATCTTTNTCAGCAGGGCTGGGTTGGGCTTGTAGGCTTCCTTGCAGTCTTCGCAGAGTCGGCGGATCAGCTTTTGGCTGATGGCTGCACAAGTTGACGCGGCTGCCCGAGCCGGGTCGCCGAGCCATTCGGACCATTGCAAGAGGCCTGCTGCGGCGTCCTTGGCTGTCAATTCGGTCATGATCGTGCACTTGTCCAGGAAGCCGGNAATCANCTCGGCGGTTTCGGCATCCTGNATCGGGTCCACGAGGATCACGTCGGGTTCGATGCGGACACACCGTCGCAGCGATTCCTGCAGNTCGTCTTCGGGATTGGTTTCGAAAGCCGTGATGTTGATCAATTCTCGTCCCTGGGTGTCACCGATGGTCTGGATATCACGGAGATAGGCATCCAGGCCACGGATCGCGGCGTAGAGCGTTGTCGTGACACCCGTGCGCGACGGGCCACAGGCGATGAAGAGTTTCTGACCCTGTCCGGTCANTTCCCGGATCTGCGCCTTCAACTCGGCGGTCATCCCGATGTCTTCGGGGCGATCGAGTTGTTCATCGAGGTTCTGGATGTGGACAGTCAACCGCTCGACGCCACCGGAGAGTGGTTGCGTGTGGACNTGCAGTTCGAATTCGTCGCTNCCCAGCGACGCCTTCACTCCACCGNCCTGTGGCTGGCTTCGCTCACTGGNCTTGATGCCGGCGAGCACCTTGGTCATCTGGGTCATGGCATGNGCGCGCTGCCGTGGGATTCGTCCGGCGGGTACCGGGATCCCGTCGATCAGGAAGCCGATGGTGGCCCGATCGCCCTTGGGATCGATTCGAACGGTCTCGGCTCGTCTCGTCACCGCGTCGGTGAAGAGTTCCTTGACGGGCTCGAAGGCGACGCGGACGAGTTTCTGGTTGGCTTCCACATCGAAGGGAACACTGTTGGTCGCCCCCTTGAAGCGAATCAGTTCGACCTCAAGATCCTCGTCGGATCCACCGCCCTTGTTCTTGCCCTTCTTGCCGAACTTGAAGATCACCGTCAGTCTCCGGGGGGCGCATGATCCGCTGAGTGGTCGATTTTGCCAAGTCAGACGTCGGTCGACAACAGGCCGTAGCCAATTAGAGTCGACTTGAGGTCGGTGAGTTCACTGTCGCCCAGTGGAGTCATCGGAAGGCGGACTTCGCCAGAATCTCTCCCGAGCAGGTTCATGGCCGCCTTGATCGGAATCGGATTGGTTGCCAGTCCGAGCAGGTCCCGGCANAGTGGGAACAGGCGGGCGTGCCATGCAGTCGCCTCGGCNATGTCCCCGTTCTGGAAGGCCACGAGCATCGCCTTGACATCATCGGGAATGATGTTGCCCACCACCGAGACGACACCGCTGCCTCCAATTGACAGTAAGGGCAGGGTCAGGCTGTCGTCACCAGAGAGCACGGTCAGGTCCGAGATGGCCAGGACCTGTGAGGCCTGGTCCATGGACCCGGTGGACTCCTTGACGGCGACGACGGTTTCGAGTTCGCCGATCCGGGCGATCGTCTCGGCTTCCATGTTCTTGGCGGTTCGTCCGGGGATATTGTAGAGCACGATTGGCAGGTCGACTGCCTCGGCGACAGCCTTGTAATGCTGGTAAAAGCCCTCCTGNGTGGGCTTGTTGTAGTAGGGGGCGACCATCAGCGCCGCGTCGGCTCCGACGGATTGCGCAAACCGGGTCAGGCGAATGGCCTCCGACGTGCTGTTGGATCCGGTGCCAGCCATGACGCGGACCCGGCCGGCGGCCTGCTCACAGACGACCCGGATAATCTGCTCGTGCTCGTCATGTGACAGCGTGGGACTCTCGCCGGTGGTTCCCACGGGGCTGACGCAGTCGGTTCCACTCTCGGCGTGAAAATCGACAAGTGCCCTCAAGGCCGGTTCATCGATTTTTCCGTCGGCGAATGGAGTCACCAGTGCCACGGTCAAGCCGGCAAATTGGTCGCCCTTGCTTCCCATTGTCTCCCTTTTCCACATCTGTGGAGAGTGTTGGCGGTTGGACGTGGTCGACGATCGGTCGCTTTCCGACACTCTCTCGTCGGGTTTCTAGCGGTTCTTCCAGTCGACGCCACTGGCCGCGGCCAGGGACAGTTCCAGAGCGTGTGTGCCGTCGCGGCCATGGCCCTGGGCCTGCAGGCCCAGGTACAACTGGTGCGAGAGTGCCAGTCCCGGGAGCGAGAGTCCCAGGGACTTGCCTTCTGACAACGCGATGCTCATGTCCTTGATGAAGTGCTCGACGAAGAAACCGGGGTCGAAGTTGTTGTCCATGATGCGGGGACCAAGGTTCGACAGTGACCAACTGCCGGCGGCACCGCTTCCAACCGATTGCAGAACGGTCGGAAGATCCAGGCCCGCTTTCTGTCCGTACAACAGGGCTTCGCAGACGCCGATCATGTTGGTGGCGATCAGAATCTGGTTGACCATCTTGGTGTGCTGGCCGGCTCCGGCTCCTCCCTGGTGCACGATCGTGCCACCCATCGCGTCCCAACAGGGTTGCAGCGCGGCCACCACGTCGTCATCTCCACCGATCATGATCGAGAGTGTGCCGTTGGTGGCACCGACATCACCACCGGATACCGGGGCGTCGACGCTGTGAACGCCCTGTTCGCGGGCGGCTTCGTAGATTTCGACTGCCAGCGACGGTTCGCTGGTGGTCATGTCGACCAGCACATTCCCGTCTTTTGACCCGGCCAGTGCACCGTCTTCACCGAGCATGACCTCACGGACATCGGCCGGAAAACCAACGATGGCGAAGACCACGTCAGAGGCCTCGGCGACGGCCCGGGGGGAATCGGCCCACTGGGCTCCCTTGTCGAGCACCCCCTGGGCCTTGTCCTTGGTTCGTGAGTAGACGGTGGCCTGGAATCCAGCGTCGATCAGGTGTCCGACCATGCTGGCGCCCATCACGCCGGTGCCAATCCAGCCGATGCGGGTTTCGCCGGGGACGATTGAAGGTGCTGCCATGTTTGGAGATCCGTGTGGAGATGTCTGGTGGCCAATCGGTGCGCGAANGGCCAGTCTAGCAGAGCCCCCAGCCAATTTCACTCGTCGTGCCTCAGGTCGAATCGCTCTCGCAATGCCGGCGGCAACAACGGACANGACTCAGACCGACGGCCGAACAGCCGGTACCGGATCGAGGCCAGAAACCGGTATCCCAGGTCGGTCAGTGGCCGGGGGATCGGCCGTGCCAATGTCACGGCCAGTCGCCACCAGCCACCCAGCAGCCGTCCAATCTCGATAGCCGCACTGGACCGGCTCAGAATCTGCCCGTCGGGCGTNACCACGATGATGCTGTCGGGCANTTGGTCCCTGCNGGCNGCATCGATCGTCTCCCGGAATGCAGTGCCCCCGAGCGGGGCGAACCGAATCGGGTTGGCGTGACGGTCCTCGGCCAGGGCCAGGCGGACACAGCGGTGGCAGAGGCCACAGTTGCCGTCGTAAAACAGCCAGGTCGCGACAGTTGCGTCACCCGGTTCGCCTCGATGACGACCGGGAAGAATCCAGCCCGGGTCGCTGGCAAGCAGCCACGCCGGCACGAGTCCCACCAGGGACCAGCCCGACGTGCCGGAGAACAGCATCCCGAGACCGATTGCGGTGAGAAGACACCAGGCCATCCGACGCGTCCGGGAGAGGCATGCCAGCACCGTGGCGGCCACGACGCCACCACGATTGGCCAGGTTGATCCAGGTGGGGTTGTCGGGGTGTGGAGCAAATACGACCAGCACGATTGCAGTCAGAAGGACCAGCCAGGTTCCCAGGTGCAGCCATCCCGGTAGCCTCCAGCCACCGTCGGGGTCGATGCGGCCCCCTGCCATGATCGATCCAAACGGGGCCATCGGAGCCACGGCGTGCAAGAGCATCACCGCGGCCAGGGGCCACAGGCTGTCCGGCAGGCTGGCGTCCTGGACGATCAGCCCCACGGTCACCGTCGCGAGGAGTGCCGCGGCGGGGCCGTCGAACCAACCAGCAATCACCGGGAGCGAAAGGACCATCGCCGTGACGGTGAGCGCCAGCAGGCTGATGTCTTCAGCGGCACCAGCCAAGGGCCGGGCAGCCAGGGCCAATGCCCACAGTCCCAGCAGCACTCGCCACACACTGTATTGGCCGCCGGTCCAGCCGTTGTCGTGCCAACCGTTCATGGCCCGAGATTAGAACACCCGGCCGACAAGGCGACAAGTTGTGGTGAACGAATCGCCGGAGAGGACTAGCCTGTCACCGTTCCGGAGAGATGCTGGACCCAGGCGGGAGGGAGATTCACGAAAACCCAACTGGTCCGCAGGCGACGTTGTCGGCGGTGTTTCGCCATGATGCTGGCGATCCGGTTGACTCGGCCACGGTCCTCGCGTCCGGACACCATTTTTCGCATCGGTCGCATGTACATGTACTCGAAGTATGACAGGGTCCCCTCGGGAGCGAGCAGGCGGAAATACGCGTCAAAGAGTTCTTCAACGAGTTCCGATGAAAAATTGTTCATCGGCAGTCCGGAAATGATCACGTCGTACGGTGACTCGGAAACGAATTCCTGCAGGGGCACCGCGTGGACATTGGCCGAATCGGACAACCTCGCAAAGGCAGGGTTGTCTGTGAACTGACGGACCAGCAGGTCGGCGAACGCCTGGTTGATTTCCACCAGGTCGAACGTGTCACCGGGGTCGAGCAATCTCACGATGCGACGGGTCACCGCCCCGGTTCCCGGTCCCACTTCCAGCACACGGACCGGCCGGTCGAGTTGTTGCTTGAGCCGTGCTAGTGGACCGGCTTGTGCCCGGGCCAGGAATCGGCTTGAAGGTGCGATGGCACCGGTTGTGTGATAGTGCTCACGGGCCTGGCGAAAAAACGCCAACCGATCTCGCCACGACCTCCCCATCCTGAGCGACTCCGCTTTCAACCGACCGTCAAAAATCCGTTCAATTCTCGTTCCCGACTCGTTTTTTGCTCGCCGCTCCGGGCCGCAGGCGGGGGGACTCGGGGGGACGTTCTCGCAATCGCTGGTTGCCCGCTTGCAAGCCTCGCTGGAATTCCTCGGGAGAAATCTTGGTGTCCTTGTTGGTGTCGAATTGCGTGAGACGCTCTCGCAAGAGCGCGGGCACCTCGGATGACTCGAGCTGTCCATTTCCGTTGCGATCGAGTCGTTGAAAGAGACGTCCACCAGGCTGCTGAGGAGCGGATTTCTTCTGGGCCGGCAGAGGTGGTCGGGCGGGGCGTTGTGGTCGTGTGCTGGGGGGTGTGTCCTGTCGCTGTTCCGGTCTCGTTGCCGTCCCGGGCTGGTTGCCTGACCGGTTGCCTGACCGGNTGCCTGACCGGCTGCCTGACCGGCTGCCTGACCGGCTGCCTGACCGGCTGCCGAAGAATTCCCTGAGGTCAAGCTGGCCGTCNCGGTTGGTGTCCAGTTGCTCGAATTTCGAGACGGCCCTGGTGAGTTCTTCACGGCTGATACGGCTGTCGCCATTGAGATCAAGAGCCCGGAAGATACCGGGGGCAGTCCTGGCCTCGCGTGAAACTTCGGGGCGAGGNCTCTGTTCGGACTGCTCCGGTCGCTGTGAAGACAGCGATTCAAGATATTCCTTTCTACTGATNGATTCGCCCGGTTGTTTTTTCAACCGGCGGGCGAGGAAGGTGAACAGTCCGCGGGAGTTTTCGGGGAATTCNTTTTCGGTCAGCATCCCGTNCTTGTCACGATCGAGGCGATCGAAAAACTGGGCTCGGCGAGCCTGGTCATTGACCGGTTGNTCGTTCCGGGGCGGCTGGGACCGNCTCCTGGACGATTTCGGTTGGCTGCGGACTGGTCGGGACTGGTACATCTTGGCGTAGTCGTCTCGGTCGAGACTGTCCTTGCCGATTTGCTTGAGGTACGCCGCGATCCGCTCGCGGACGCCCTGGGGAAACTCACCGACGGACAGCTTGCCATCCTTGTTCTTGTCGAGTCGTACGAAAGACTGGCTGGGCGCGGGTGATGTTCTGCTGGCTGATCGCCCCTGTCGTGTTCTCGAACGGCTGGGGGTGACGGGCTGCTCGGGCTGCTCCGGCTGCAATGATGAGAGGAATTCTTGTCGGGTCAGTCGACCGTCCTTGTTGCGGTCACCGATCCGGATCAGTCGATTGAAGGCCCTGGCCTGGGCCTCGGAGATTTCCTCGGCCACCAGGACGCCATCGTTGTTCTTGTCGAGTTGATCGAACAGGGTGGCCGGGNTCGCCGCTGGTTTGGCCTGTTCCCGTGATTTTGNCTGGGCTGTTCGGGCGGNGGTCCCGGCTGCGGGTTTCTGGTCCTGGGCTGTCAGGAACAGNGGTGTGGTCATCACTGTGACCAGCACAAGAAGCAGTCGGCGGTCAGTGTGCAGTGGTCGGAACAGCATGGTTGGCTCCCGAAATGAACGCATGCACGATGTCGAGAATAAAACACCGGGCTCGCGGCAAAGTTCCACGGCCCGGTGAGTGAACAGTGATTCATCCGTGATGACGGAGTGTCCGGTTGACTACTTGGAAGTCTTCTTTGGTGAGAAGGTGACCATCACCGCTCCATTTTTGTCGGGGACGATGTAGCTGCCCGAGGAGAGCAGGTATTTCTCGATGACGTTGAAGGGGGGCAGTTTTTTGAAGTCGATGGACACCGGACCCTGGGCGTCGGCTCCGGGGAACCCGGCACCGGGAGGGGTGGGCGGAAAGTTGCCTGACCGGATCAACTGGTAGACTGAACCGATTTGTGCGTTCCCTTTCGAGTAGCCGATCGAGGAGGCNTGGGCCGGGAAGAAGGTGGCCATTCGCTTGTAGTCGACACTTCCAGAGAGCGGTTCGACATCACCGCGGATGGCCTGTTCGAGCAAGGTTTCGGGGACGCCAATCATCAGGTTGCCCTTGACGACCGAGATNCCGATGTCGGTGCTTCCGACGCCACCCAGCTGGGTCGGCGATGGCAACACGTAGATCGTTTCTCCTCGAAAATCGCGGGTGGTGATTGGAGCACCTGGGGTGTTGGCCAACTTGGTGATGGTGGCCTTGAGTCCGTCGACGTTTTTTACACCCAATGCGAACAGCATTCTCTGGCCGGGTAGATCGCCGGCCTGTTCGGGTTCGGTTGCATCGGTCACCAGTTGGATCCGTCCGGTGAGGTGNTCGACCANGTCTTTTTTTGGGTGAAACATCGGGCCCATTGGGTCATTGGCCAGTTGAGTCATCAGCTTGTCGAACGTTCCGGGGCCCTGGGGGTTGAACGAATCGACCAGGGTCGCGATGCCACGCCAGGCGGCCTGGAGGTCCCAGTTGAATGACGAGTAGGAGGCGGCGTTGGCCGGCACCCACTTGGGTGGAGACTGGGCTGTGGCGGGGAACTTGAGCAAATCCAGGGCGCCNGTGCGCGGGGCATCGACGTAGACCACCCACCGACTGATTTCCTCGTACTTCGGTGTGCCCATGTTCACGGTGCCGCCGACGGCCTTGATCTTGTCGAGGCCGAGCGTTGGCAGAAAACCAAGCNCCAACTGGGCCTGGAAATTGTTGGGGTCAATGCCGTTGATGAGCCCGGTGGCTGTCGAGATTGGATCGAAGTACCACTCGAGGACCGGAGACGGGCCGTCACCGGCACCCTTTTCGGCGATGTAGCGATAGACCGGGTTGTCGCCAAATGTTGAGGAGTGCTTGCCGTCCCAGCGAGCGATGACTGACTTGAGTGTGTCGGTCCCGTTGCCCAGGACCAGGGTGGTGTCCTTGACGAACCAGCCGATCTTGGAAAACGTTTTGGCGAAGTTGGTCTGGGCGGAGGGTGCACCACCGTCAGGCGGTTNGGNCACGGGAAGTTCGAAGTTGGTGATCGAGAAATCCCCGACGTCCAGCTGGGTTTTTTTTGCTCCTTCGTTGGCGAGTCCCTCAGCCGCCTTGGCTGTCAACTTGTCGATTGTCGAACGGCTCTTCCCAAAATCGATCATCAGCACGTAGCCGATTCCCTTGGGACCTCCNGCCATGACGGCCATGGTGACATTCCCGTTGGGGATGGCCATCAGTTCCTGNAGGTTGATTCCGCCCATCGCCTCGGCCTCCTTCGAGGTCGCGGCCAGGGTCGATTTGACGTCGGCGATGAAGTCGGCCATCGCCGGGTCCTTGACCATCTGGCCGAACGGCGAGGCTTCGAACCGCTTTCCCAACTCGNTGGCATCGGGCACCGACANATAAANCACGACCTGTGGCGGCAGTCTTTTTGGAGCCGAGACGCGCGTGTCCTGAGCCCGAGACGCTGTGGCCAGCATGGATAGAACGAGAAGGCCGGCGAATGCCTGTCGGGGAAGTGAACGGATCATGGGGAATCTCTTCAGCGAAAGGAGAAAAAGGACGTGTTCGTCGAACTGGCAGTCATTCGATGAGGAGCGAGTAATCTTGCCAGTTCCAACAGTTTCGGTGATTGCGGCCCGAAACGGCAAGCGTTTCGCGACCAGGATTTCTGAAATCGGTGTCGATTGTTGGTTACTTGTCCGTGGCACCGGTGGGTGGCGGATCGGGGTTCTTTCTGCGGGGGGCGTCCTGATACCTGTAGCCGGTGTTGGGATTGTCCTTGTCGAAGGCCCAGGCGTCGTTGTTGTCCAGGAAATGCTTGACATACACCGATGGGATGGCAAATCCCAGGCCCTCGCCGGAAGGAATCCCCATGTTTGTGACTCCGATCACCTCCCCACGGCTGTTGAACAGTGGGCCGCCACTGTTNCCCGGATTGATCTGTGCGGTCATCTGGATGTAGGCCAGCCCGCTGAAGTTCCTGTTCCGGGTGCTGACAATCCCTCGTGAAACGCTGCGTTCCAGGCCCAGTGGATTCCCGATCGCAAACACCTCATCCCCCTCGCGGTGATCGTGTGCCCCGGTGATCACCACGGTCTTGAAGACCTGGTCTTTCCGCCTGGGGATTTCCAGCAGGGCGAGGTCGAAAAAGGGATTCAATGCGAGAATCTTGACCTTGTCGATTCGTGTTCGGGTGAACTTGCCGTCCTTGTCGCGGTCAAAGATCACCACCGCGATCCGGGTCTCNTTTTCGACCACGTGGTAGTTGGTCACACACAGGCCCTTGTTATTGACGATGAAACCCGACCCCAGGCCGCTGGGCGTCTGCACCAGCACGACAGCAGCGCCGAAGTCACGGGCCAGTTCCTTGATNGGCTTGGCCGGCATCTTTCCGGTGGCGTAGATGCGTTTCCTGTTCACCCG
The DNA here is from genome assembly GCA_002724415.1 of Planctomycetaceae bacterium. GTDB lineage: Bacteria > Planctomycetota > Planctomycetia > Planctomycetales > Planctomycetaceae > UBA8437. The sequence goes on along the minus strand of PBOU01000132.1, from coordinate 4,332 downwards.
GGCCTTGGTTGCGGCGGCAGCNGCGTTCTTGGCTCGGGAGGCAATTCTCTCCAGCGGAACTCTCAGCACGTCGACCCCGACATCCAGGAACAGCGCTTTGTCGGTTTCCTTGAGTACCGGAGCCTCGATTTTCTGTCCCGATTTCAGGGTGATCACGTCCGCAGTCGCGGTGAGTGCCAGGGCGGCCAGCAGCACGGTTGCCAGTGATGTGACGGTCACTCGGACAGTAAGTGTTCCACGCATGGTCTATCTCCGCCCCATGTGGCATTGTGTACAGAGTTGGTCGATNTTGCTGATCGCCTTGTCGTAATCNGCGAACGTTTCGGAGGCGACGGCTTTTTCAACGATCAGGCATGCGCCGAGCATGTCGTCGGCGTGTTTGACGAAGTCCTCGTCGTCGGCATACCCGTAGCCTTCTTCCTTGATCACCCTCGCCAGCACCCCCAGCACTGCTGCCTCGTGCCGGACCTTGGCGGCGTTTTCCTTGTACGATTCTTCGTCCCGGGCATTTCCCTGGATCCACTTGAANCCGCGGTCGATCCGTTGCATCAGGTGGCCGAAATCGGCGACGTCAGAGAAGGCCGCCTGGTCCTTCGATTCGGGCAACTCGGCCGGGCTGCCCCCGTCGAGGATCTCGATGATTGTCTCGAATGGCGNCTTGACCTGATCGAAAGACTTGCGACCTCTCGCGAGTTTTTCGGTGAGCATCTGTCCGGCGAGATCCCGCACGAACCGGGCGTTCTTCTTCCANCTGACGTCCTCGGAATGTTCCGCGGCGACACTGGCCAGCACCGCCAGGGTGGCGCCATCGGAGGGGATGGCTGCCAGGCCGGAATTGAACTTGCCGACATTCTGGAGATGGGCGTTGAGGCTGTTGCGGATCGACTTCACTTCCGATTTCAACGGCTCNATCCCGATCACCGATTTCCAATCGGCGGCCGCGGTCGCGTCAGCAGGTGCCTCCGACTTGGCGGCTGCCTTGCTGGCGGTGTCCGTGCCGGCTCCCGGTTCGGTCATTGGTCCACCGGCCACGGCCTTGGTCCCGACGGGGCGTCGATCCGCCGCCACCGAAAGCGGGTCCTCGAAGAAAACGTCTCGCGGCACATCGCCGATCCATCGTTTGCCCCCGATCACCCGGGCAACCTGTTGGGCTCCGGCCGGGGGCCGCGGCGCGGCTCTGCCATTCGCGGCGGGTTGCNCGGCAGTTGTCTTTCCACTTCCGTCGACGACCGGCTCACCGCCACCACAGCCGGCAAGAGACCAACTGGCGGCCAGGGCCAGGNTGAGGATCAGGCGAGGGGTGGCGGGGTGTGGCATCGTGGTGTCTTGTCTGTGAAAACGAGCAGGGAATTGATGACCGGCAGGACCGGCACCCCTGGTTCCGATTATGCGGGGCAATGCCGGGCGAGGCAACAGGGGCTGAGGGGNCAGGAGGCCGCAGAATCGTTACAACCCCCACCCACACCCGGCCCTGCCCCGGTTTCCTCCCCAGACACCTCTACCTCCGTTTCCCCAACCCGATGTAAAATGGCAACCGGTTCAATGCCAATTCCAATCAAACAGGCCAGTCAGACCGCGGGGCTCGACGCGACGACCAACCCAGTGACCCGGGCGACCGGGCAGAGGAGAGAGAAAGATGACTGATCCCAGGAACTACCAGTTGCTGCGTCGTCCCGTGATCGGAGGGCTGTGCGTGATCGCTGTGGTTGCCCTGTGCATGGGCCGCCTCGCTGAGGCGGGTCGCCCGGTTTTCCGGGCGCCACGAATCGTCAGGGGGCCCGTCTTTGCACCGCCCCCGGCGCCGCCGACCACGCTCACCGTCGAATCCCAGGTCCCGGCCAAGGACCAGCCGGCGCCGCCCAAGGCGATTCCCGTCCCCGCACCGCAGCCGGATCCCAAACCGATTTCCAAGCCGTCTCCGATGCCGGAACTGAAGTCCGCCCCCGCGGCCCCATCCTCTCCGGGCTGGATGCCGCGAGCCGGTTCGACCGCCGCGACCGTGCGGTTGTACCGGTGTGTGAAGTACAAGGACACCGACGAAATTCCCGAGAACGCCATCCCGCTGGTGATCCAGGTCCCCGATCCGCGTGGCATGTCCAGCTGGATCGACATGTTGACGCCATCGCCGATTCACGGTTGTGCCGTTCCTCGTGGCTGTGCGTACCCGGTCGGCTGCGCCTACCCCCGTGGCTGTGCCTACCCGGCCGGCTGCGCCTACCCCCGTGGTTGTGCACGGCCACACAGGCCAAGAACGGTCAGCATCAAGATCTGTGCCCCGCAGTGTGGGATCGAGTGCCTGCGGGTGGGGCAGCACGTGCTGAGCAGTCGCAGGATTCGCTACAACTTCGGCGAGTACAAGGTCGACATCCGCCTGAGGGGCGACGGTTGGATCGAGGTCAAGTACGACAACTAGCCACCCGTTGGGTTGCCGGTCTCAGAACGGGGCCTGGCTGCAGTGCACCGCGCCCTGGAGCACGCGCGTCCTGAGATCGGCCCAGTCGGCTGACCCGTCGTTGGCAATGTGTTCGAGGTTGATCCCTCTGGGGAAGAACGGCAATCGTCCGCGGTGCCAGTCTTCCCAGAACTGTTGGCAATGGGCGTAGTAGGTTGTCGTTCCCGACGGCCATCTCAGGGCGATGACCAGGTCCGGGTGTGGATAGGGTTTCTCCTTGGGATCACACCGGAACAACTCGATGGCCTCCTCGTCGAGTTCGATTCCCAGTCCCGGTCCCTCGGGCACGGTGCAAAGTCCGTTGGAGACTTCCAGGGGAGTGGCCACGCAGTCGCGTTCGAATAACTGGAAACAGTTGACCGATGGCCAGCGGGCGTGTTCCAGCACGGCCCCCAGGTGCAGTCCGAACGTGCCGGCGATCTTCGTGCCGACCACCTGGAGGAAGAACGACTTGTTGAATTCTCGACAGACCATCGCGTCCTGCTGGATCTTGGTCGCTCCGCCGGTGACCACGAATCCATCGACCATTTCCTCGCGGATCGCCGTCTCCAGCGACGGTTCCTCGGGATGATTCTGGGTGTGCATCGAGATGGGGACGTGGGTGTGTTGGCGGAGGAAGGTGTAACCGGCCACGTCGTGGTGCGGAATGGGACTCTCGAACATCACCACGTTGTGGAACGCCTCGAGTTCCTTGAGCAGTCGCGTGCAATGGGCGGTGTCAATTCCGAAGCCGTTGAAGTCCATGTCGACTTCAAAGTGTTCCGGCAGGCTGGCACACAGGTCCCGGGTGTTCTTGATCAGATCCCACCACGGCCGTCCCTTGGTCTTGAATGCCGTGTAGCCATTCTCGGCAGCCAGCTTGGCCTCGCTGATCCAATCCTCCGCCGAGAGGTCGATGTCCCACCAGCTGATGTGGCAACGGTCCCGGACCTGTTGTCCCAGCAATTGCCACAGCGGGCAGTCGGCGGCCTTGGCGGCGGCATCAAACAGAGCGATCTGCAGCCCGGCACCCAACTGGTCGTCCCACATGTTCTCGGCGGGATGTTTGCCGAGGACCCGGGCCTTGGAGGCCTCGCTGGTGGTCTCGTCGCCCCAGGTGTAGTAGACCATCGTCTCGCCGAATCCGACCACGCCCGAGTCGAGGGTGACCTTGACGATTTCGAAGAGGTTCCAGTGAGGGATCTCGCGGACCATGTGCCGGGCGGGCACCTCGCGGAGTGGCAACTCGACCCAGAAGGTCTCGATGTTGGTGACGTTGTGTGACATGTGGTTCTCCCGGGATCCTGTGCCTGCCTACCCGCCGATCCCGGCCATCAGGAAGGCGATGCCGATGATCGCAAAGCAGACGATCACCGAGATGATGAAGCCCACGACGTCCTCGGTGGTCGGCTTCTGAAATTCCAGTGAACTGCCCGGCAGCAGCTTGACTCTCTCGCACGTCGACGGATCGGCGTAGGCGGCCTCCAGTTTCCTGGCATCGGCTTCGGGGTCGGGATCCACCGGGGTCTTCATCTTGGCGTAGTAGCGGTCGAGGGCTTCCTCGGAATTTTTTCTGGTCAGGAGGCTGGCCACGATCATGACCAGGAACGGCATCACGATCTTGGGGACCAGTCCCAGGGCATTCAGGGACGACTTGGACTGCGCGGCCAGGTCGATGCCCAGCGGCTGGTAGAACATCAGGTTCAGCTTCAGGTTGCCCTCGCCATGCAACTCGGTGCCCTCGGGATACTCCAGGGTCTCTCGCACCGTGTGCTCGTCGACCTGCGTGGTGTCGATCACGGCGAGCTTCACAGACTTGTCGACCGGGGAGATGCTTTTCCAGAAGATGCTGTTGCTCTTGGATGTCTTGACCGAGGGCAGGCGGGTCACACCGGCCTCGA
>PBOU01000131.1 GCA_002724415.1 Planctomycetaceae bacterium | reverse complement strand
CTGTCACCACCGGGGGCGGCAGTATCTGCCCCGACGAGCATATCCTCGTAGCCGTCGCCGTTGACGTCTCCGGCGGTGCTCACCGAGGAGCCGGAGTAATCATTCGCATCGATGCCGTCGAGTCGGAACCCGTTGTTGCCATCGAGCGTCGCGAGATCCAGGCTGGCGGCAAACCCGCTCCCACTGCCAAAGACCACGTAGGTCTCGCCGGCGCCACTGTCACCACCGGGGTCGGCATAATACGCCCCGACGATCATGTCGTCGTAACCGTCGCCATTGACGTCTCCGGCGGTGCTCACCGAGNNGCCGGAGTAATCNNNCNCATCGATGCCNTCGAGTCGNAACCCGTTGTTGCCATCGAGCGTCGCGAGATCCAGGCTGGCGGCAAACCCACTCCCACTGCCAAAGACCACGTAGGTCTCGCCGGCTTTACTGTCACCACCGGGGTCGGCAGAATCCGCCCCGACGATCATGTCGTCGTAGCCGTCGCCGTTGACGTCTCCGGCGGTGCTCACCGAGCGGCCGGAGTAATCACTCACAGCGATCCCATCGAGTTGGAACCCGTTGTTGCCATCGAGCGTCGCGAGATCCAACGGATGGATAGCTGTCAGCAGGGTTCGATTTTCCAGGTGTTCGATACGGCACGCGACTGGAGGTACCGATCGTGTGTGGAGTCGTTTGCAGGAGCGTCTTTGAAGATGTCGCAACCAATGAGTGATCAACATGAGTTGGCTCGTATTAGCGCCCTAAAAATGGTGGGTTTTCAGGAGCAACGTCGCAGGAAGACCCTTGGGTCGAAATGGTCAGGGTGACGTTGGTGAGATCTGTAATCCCGTGTCGTTGACAGTGAACTGAACGATGCGATTGTCACAGGCACTGCCCCGGTGCTTGGCGATGTGCAGGGCGCGGCCCATCGAATCCTCGTGCCGTGTCTTGCCCATCAGGATGATCGTGTTGGCGTTGCTCAACAGGTCGCCGCTCTCGATTGGCCGTTCCAGCAGGTCGTCGAGCATCACCTCGTGCGAGGTGTACAACAGCAAGCANCCGACGTCGGCCTGGTCCCAGCCGTGTTGCTCGACCTTCTCGGCGTTGACCCGGAATCGTTCGCGAAACAGGTCGCGAGCCACCCAGTCGTGGTCCTTGCGAAGAATCTGGTGATAGATGTATTCGAACAGGTCCAGCTGCCAGCTGTCGCTGGCCCGGTCGACCGGTTCCACCCCGTCGACCAGGCAGCGGCGGACACCGTGGGCGAAGTTGCCGTAGAAGAACGCGATGGCCCGTTGCAGTTTCCGGGACAGCTCGATCTTCCATTCCTTCCAGTCGTCCAGTTCCAGGTCGCTCTTGGTGACCCGTCGCCCGCTCTGGCGAAAAATGTGCGTGTAGTCGAATCGNGCCTGGTTGATGTCCCAGACGTGTTCGGACAACGCCTCGACCTCGGCCGGTTTCTCCGTCAGCGCCCAGTCGAACAGCCGGCGGGCGTAATCGGCGTGGTTCTGCGAATCGCCGCGGCTGGCCATGTCGAACAGGACCCCGCGTTGACCTTCCTGGGCAAGACCCGCGTTGGCGAACGCGAGGCCCAGTTGGGTCTTGCCGATGCCGGTGGCTCCGGCGACGACGGTCAGCGATCCGGGCAACAATCCGCCTCCCAGCAGGTCATCNAGNGCCGGGAGGCCGGTCGAGAGTCGTGACGCGTTGGTGGAATTCATCTCAGATCGTGATCCACCGGTCGCGGCTGGCCACGTCCCAGCGGTCGACCAGTTCGCCGCCGTCGATAACGAACACCTGGCGGTGGAGTGCCGAGGTGGGACAGACGTGCCAGGGGATTCCGACCAGGACATCNCCGGGGGAGTACTCGCCGGCGCGTTCGGTCTGCAGCACCAGGTGCTCCTCGTTCTGTAGCACCTGCTCGGCGTCGGGCAGTTCGGGGAAGTGCACCCGCGTGCCCATCGGTGGATCGCTGGCGATGGCCTTGTAGCCCAGGTCGAGCGTGACGCGGTCGGCCGTGGGTCGGCTGACCACCCGGGTCAACACGCCCGCGGCTGGCGGGAAGGCCATGTCGGGGAAACGGCTGCCGTAGCCCCGGTCGTTGTAGACGCAGGTGCCGGGGCTGAGTTCGATGGTCGGGTCGTCCTTCTCGGCATAGATCGGGAACGACGCCGTGCCGCCGGTGATCATGCGGGGGACGGACATCCCGGCTGCAACCAGAGCGTCGCGGAATTCGACCACGCGGGCAAACTCGGCATCGACGGCCACCCGCCGTTCCTCGCGGTCCTGCTGGTGCTGGTGACCGTCGTAGACNTGGAATCCGCCGGGGATGAGGCCGTCGGACTCGCAGATCAGCTGGTACAGGGCATTCGCCTCGTCCCCGACACCGATCCCGGTGCGATGTTGGCCGGTGTCGATGTCCAGCAGCAGCCCGATGGTCGCCCCGGCAGTCGTCATCGCCGCGGACAGGTCTCGGATCGGGTCGGCGTGATCGGCGGTGGCCGAGAAGGTGACGTCGGGGTAGGTGCTGCAGAAGGTGACGGCGCGGTCGATGTTGGGGCCCACCAGGTTGTAGGCCAGGCAAATGTCGGCGGCCCCCGCCTGGACCAGCATCTCGGCCTCGGCGAACGTGGCACACTTGTGCTTGGTGATTCCGCGTTCGATCTGCAGCGCCACCACCTCGCGGGTCTTGTGNGTCTTGCAGTGGGGGCGCAGCCGGNNGGGATCGCCGGCGATCGAGATCATCGAGTCGATGTTGGACAGCAGCTGGTCGCGGAAGACGACCATGGCCGGCGAGACGATGCCCGAGGCGTCGTTGATGGTGGGGAGGGTTGTCATGAACGAGTCCGGTTCACGGGATCCTAGAAAAACACGCGCTCGGCAGTCTTTCTCAACAACCAGTCGCGGTCGTCATCGTCGAGGAAATCCAGGCCGGACTTGATCAGGTCGATCGAGGCCTTGTAGGTGTGTCCATCGACGACCTGGAAGGGCGCGTCGGAAGCCCACATCAGTCGCTTGCGACCGTAGGCATCGAGCATCTGCTTGATCATCGGGCCCAGGTCGTGGTAGGGCGGCTTTTTCTTTCCCAGGGCGTAGTAGGCCGAGATCTTGACGTAGACATTCTTGTGACGGGCCAGGTCGGTCAACGCCTTGACGTCGGCCGGCTTGATTTCACCCGACTCGCCGATCCGCGAGAAGTGGTCGATCACGACGGTGGTCTTGGGATACCGGCGGCACATGCGGTCGATGGCTGGCAGGGCGTCGGGATCGATCAGGCAGCACATCGCCAGGTCCTCGTCGGCTGCCGTCTTCCACATGGCGTGCATGGCCGGGTTGTCGAGCCACTGTTCGACCTTCTGGTTCTTCGGNTAGATGCGGAAGCCCCGCACCCCCTGCCCTTTCATCTTTCGCATTTCCAGGTCCACCCGCGGCTGGTCCTGGTCGATCACCGCCACGCCGCTGAACGCCTTGGGGTGCTGGCGGATCGAGTCGAGCATGTAGCTGTTGTCGAACCCGTAGAAGGACATCTGGATCAGCACGACCCGGTTGACCCCCACGCCCTTCATGTTCTCCTGCAGCTCGGCCACGGTGAAGCTGGGCGGCTTCATGTTGAACCGGCGGTAACCCGGGCCCAGNGGGTAGGCCTTGGTGTCGGGGGTCCAGATGTGGGAGTGCGCGTCGATGAATTTCATGGTGGATCAACTTGGCTCGTGGAAGTATTTCTCGACCAGGTCNCGTGGTGGTGGTGGTGTCAGCAACGTGACGGCAAAGCCCACGACGAACGAGGTGGCCAGGCCGACGATGATCGGGTCCATGTTGAACAGCTTGTAGGGCGTGAACCCGTTGCCGTTGAGGAAACCGATCAGGTACATCGACAGGTGGGCGGCGAAGCCCGAGAGCATGGCCGCGATACAGCCCTGGGCGTTGGACCGGGGCCAGTACAGCGAGTAGACGACCGCCGCCAGGAAGCAGGCGGCCAGGCCGCTGCCGGTGTAAACGATGATGTCCTGCAGGAATTCCGGCGGGTTCATTGCCCCCAGCAGTGCACCCAGTCCCGCGACCATGGTGATCACGTAGCTGAGTGTCTTGATCTTTTTCTCCTCGGCCTCGGGGTTGATATTCCGCTGGTAGATGTCCCGGACCAGTGCCGAGGAAATCATCAGCAGGAAGCTGTCGACCGTCGACATCACCGCGGCAAACGGCGCGGCGATCAGCAACCCGGCCAGCCAGCCCATGCCGATGTTCTGCGTCAACTCGACGGCCATTTGCGGCATGATCCGGTCGGGCTCGGATTCCATGCCCGGCATCAGCACCCGGGCACAGCAGAAGATGATCACCAGCGGGAAGTAGATGGCCGAGTAGTACATCGCCACGGTGAAGATGGATCGCCGCAGGGNGACGGTGTCCTTGAAGGCCATCAGGCGAACCATGTTGCTGGGCTGCCCGGTGCCCGAGATGGCCCACATGAAGAAGAACGAGATGGCCAGTGACAGCGGCAGGAACCCGTCGACCGATTCCCGGTGGGGNCCCGGACCGGTGACGTAGGACCCGGCCTGTTCGGGCTTGGCCCCGTAGGCGTAGTCCTTGAGTTCCCCGAGCTCGAGCGAGACCTTCCCGGTGACGTCGCTGCGTTCGCTGCCGGACTCCAGTCGTTTTCGGACCTGCTGGATGTCCGTCGGGGTGACGATCTCCCAGATCTCGGCGTCCTCGATGCGGGATTCGGTGGCGGTGATGTCGTAGCGGTTTTTGATCTTGAACAATCGCTGGTCGTCACCGGTGCCCTGGAAGATCCAGGACCCCGAGGGGATCGTGACATCGTCGCCGGCCTTGGCCGCGGTGATCGTGGCGGTTCCCTTTCGAGGTGGAACCATCTTCGCCATGGCCCGGGTGACCTGTTCGAGTCCGGCCCCCTTGTCGGTGGCGGCAACACTTCCGGCCTGGTTGATGGCCAGTGGCAGCATGATCACCACGCCGATGACCATCACCACGCCCTGCATCACGTCGGTCCAGACCACCGCGTGAAACCCCCCGTAGGTGGTGTAGACGATCACCGCCACGCCGAAGACGACCAGGCAGACCAGGTACTCGTTGCCCTGGGAGCACAGCGCACTGATCCAGTCGGGCAGGCTGGCGGCCGAGGAGGTGAAGGCGTCGATTGGTCCCAGCAGGGTTTTCAGGATGGTGCTGCCACCCTTGAACTGTGCGATCAGGTTGAAGGTCATNAAGAAGACGATCAACGAGACGGAGATCAGGCCGAAGGCGACGCTGCGGAAGCGATCGCGGAGCACATCGGGAATGGTGATGGCCTGGGCGGTTCGGGCCACCTCGTTGATCCGCTTGCCCAGCAGTCCCATCACGCAGATCGGCACCACCATGTAGCTGCCAATCCACAGTCCCAGGCTCCAGCCGTGCGTGTAGATCTTGCTGGGGAAACCCATGAAGCTGCCCCCCGAGGAACTGGTGGCGGCCAGTGTCAGGGCGAATGCCCAGACACCCAGCCCGCGGCTGCCCAGGAAGTACTCGCTGAGAAAATTCCGGTTCTGGAGCAGTCGGTTCGAGAGACCCGCGATCACGAACACGCCGACCATGTAGATCAGGAAAGTCCAGAGAACCGAGTTGCCCGAATCGGCCTGGGCCAGCAGTGACAGGTGCAGTCCGTTCATGCGGCACCTCCTTCCGCAGCGGCCACTTCCGCCGGCGGATCCGTGTGGGTCTCCTCGTCACCGGCGGTCCCCAGTTCGTCGTCCTTCATGAAGAAGAAACAGATCCAGGTCGTGAACACGTCGGCGGCAATCCACGGCAACAGGATGCCACCAAACAGCCAGCTGGGAATTCCCATGGTCGTGCTGAGTGTCTCGGGGTCGACCTGGTGGCCGTACCCGTTGATGTAGCAGTAGGGGACGCTCCAGCACATCGCGACGAACCAGGCTCCGAAGATCACGATTGCCTCGCGGCGCGAGTTGAGAAACACGCGAGTGTGACGCAGGGCCGTCGTTGTGGACGTGGTGGCGGCGGTGTCGTGAGAACTCATCAGGGGGAACCTCATCATGTCGGCGCGAGACCGGTGATTGTACTTCTGCCCAGATGGTGTTGCAAAGAAGCAGGGGNCGTTGCGTGATTGAGTTCACGTGCGTCCTTCTCCAGAATGGGTGGTTCAACTCCCGTGGGAGAGGCAGCAGATGAGCGAAGCGTTGCGAGTGGGATTCGTGGGAACCGGCCGAATGGCCACCGCGTTGGCCGGGGGATTGGTCTCGTCGGGGTTCTGTTCAGCCGGTGCGATTGTTGGCAGCGACGTGGTGCCGGCGGCGTCCGAGGCATTTGCCGGGGCGACCGGTGGCTCGGTCGTGGACAGCAACGCCGAGGTGGCTGCGCGGTCCGACGTGATCGTGCTGGCCGTCAAACCCCAGCAGATGTCGGAGGTCCTGGCCGGCCTGGCTCCCGCGATCACCGATGATCACCTGGTCGTTTCGATCGCCGCGGGCATCACGCTGCAGACCCTGGCCGACGGGCTGGGCGAAACCACCCGGTTGATCCGGGTGATGCCCAACACGCCCTGCCTGGTGGGCATCTCGGCCTCGGCATTTGCCGTCGGGGAGGCAGCCACCGGTGACGATGCGGAACTGGTTGCGAAGTTGCTNGCGACCGTTGGTGTCGCCGTGCCGGTCAAGGAACCGCTCATCGATGCCGTCACCGGCTTGTCGGGCAGCGGACCGGCGTACGTGTACGAGGTGATCGAGGCGCTGTCCGATGGTGGCGTGTTGTGCGGGCTGCCCCGCGACGTTGCCCTGCAGCTGGCCGCCCAGACGGTCAAGGGAGCTGCCGAAATGGTGCTGGTCACCGGGGAACATCCCGGCGCTCTCAAGGACGCCGTGGCCAGCCCCGGTGGCACCACGATTGCCGGCCTGGCCGAACTCGAGCGGGCGGGCCTGCGGGGGACGTTTATCAATGCCGTGGAAGCGGCGACTCGACGGTCAAGAGAATTGGGAACCGAATGAACCGGGACGACGACTGGGCACTGTTGTGCGAGTACACCCAGAGCGACAGCCTGCGGAAGCACATGCTGGCCGTCGAATCGGCGATGCGTGCNTACGCGCGGAAGCTGGGCGAGGACGAGGAGACGTGGGGCCGCGTGGGGCTGTTGCACGATTTCGACTACGAGCGATGGCCCGATCCGCCCGATCACCCGCTGCAGGGTTCGAAGATCTTGGCCGAGCGGGGGTATTCCGAGGAGGTGATTTACGCGATCAANTCGCANGCGGATTACCTGGACGANTGTCCNCGNGTGTCCGTGATGGACAAGGCCCTGTACGCCTGCGATGAACTCTGCGGGTTTCTCACCGCGTGTGCCCTGGTCCGTCCGACACGGCTGGAGGGATTGAAGTCCAAGAGCGTTCGCAAGAAGCTGAAACAGGTCTCGTTTGCCGCTGCGGTCAATCGCGATGACATCACCAGTGGGGCCGAGGATTTCGGGGTCGAGCTGAACGACCACATCAATTTCTGTATCGAGGCGATGCAGGGGATTGCCGACGAGCTGGGATTGGTTCCGCAGGAGAACTGATCCGGACATCACAACAGGAGGGGGTTCGGGATGAACGGTTTTTCGAGAGTGCTGGTTGTCGGCCTGGTCGCGGTGTTGGCCCTGTGTGGACAAGCCCGTTCCCAGGAGGTCAAGCCGTGGAAAAACATCACCGAGTCGGTTGGCCTGAAGGGCCTGGGTGGTGGCGTGGTTCACTGGATCGACTTCGACGCTGATGGCTGGACGGACCTGTTCGACGGCGGCAGCCTGTGGCACAACCAGCAGGGAAAAAGTTTCAAGAAGGTGGAGTCTCCGGGGGTGAGTGGCGGGGGGACCTGGGGCGATTTCGATGGCGACGGAAAGATCGACTTTTACACGCCCGGTGGCGGTGGACGNCTGTTCAAGAACACCGGCGGCGGCAAGTTCAAGCACCTCGAGGGGGCTGTTCCGAAGCTGCCGATGGCCGCGCCGATGTGTGCTGTCTGGGGCGACTTCAGTGGTGACGGGTTGTTGGACCTGTATGTCGGTGGTTACGAGGCCCCGGCTTACCAGATTGACGTTCGCTATCGAAACAACGGCGATGGGACATTCAAGGAGGTCTGGCGGACCAAGGGTGCGCCCAACCCGGCCCGTGGACTGACGACCGCCGACTTTGATGAAGACGGCGACCTGGACATCTATGTCAGCAATTACCGCCTGGTTCCCAACTTCCTGTGGCAGAACGACGGCAAGGGGAACCTGTCGAATGTTTCGACCCCGTTCGGGACGGCCGGCGATGGGGGACTGGGTGCGTGGGGCCACACGATTGGAAGTTGCTTCGGTGATCTCGACAGTGACGGTCGCATCGACATTTTTGTCGGCAACTTCTCTCACCCACCGGCCTACCAGGATCGGCCCAAGTTCCTCCGCAACCTGGGCAAGGCCAAGAAGTACCACTTCCAGGATCTCTCGAGCACCGCCGGGTTGCGGTGGCAGGAATCGTACGCCTCGCCGACCCTGGGCGACTTCGACAACGACGGGTTGCTCGACTTGTTCTTCACCACGGTGTACCCCGGCGACAAGAGCGTGCTGTATCGCAACAAGGGCGGGTTCAAGTTTGCCGAGGTGCCCGGTGCGGCCGGAATGGACCGGCCGCAGACCTACCAGGCCGCGTGGGCCGACTGGAACAACGATGGGGCGCTGGATTTGATCGTGGGTGGCGGGCTGTACCAGAATCCCGGTACGGCGGGCCACTGGCTCAAGGTGCGATTGATTGGTAGTGGGCCGGTCAACTCGACGGCCATTGGTGCCTCGGTGCGGATCCGCGTTGGCAAGGACGGAAAACGGGTGGTGACCCGGCAGGTGACCTCGGGCACCGGACAGGGCAACCAGGCGGATGCCGCGATGCATTTCGGACTGGGTGATCACACCGGCGAGGTGACGCTGGAGATTCTCTGGCCGGGCAACCGCAAGCAAACCGTCAAGACACCGATCGACCGGGTGGTGACGGTGAAATTCGCGGGGAAATGACCTCGCACCGGCCCGGATCTGTGTGACGATCCAGATTCGGGTTCGAATTCGCGTGACACGTTCCTCCCCATCCCGCCTGTTGACCTGGTCACGAATTCTCGTGGCCGCTTTGACAGCCGCGGGCCGGGAGAACCCCACCGATGGTGGTCACCGAGCGTCGCTGTTTGCACGATCCCCTGCAGTGCATCATCCCTCCTCACATGCTCGAACGACTGGCCGAATCGAGTGATCCGGCCGTGGCCGGGCCGGCCCGCGAATCGATGCTGCAATCGATCCGGACGCGGGCGTTTCGCGAGTCGAGCCGCCTGGATTCCGATTGGCCTGCCAGGGCCACTCCACGCGACCGCAAGCACCGGATGGTGTATGACGCCGGTGGCTCGTTCGACTTGCCGGGTCGCCTGGTGCGGGCCGAGGGCGACGCGGACACCGGTGACATGGCGGTGCGGGAAGCCTACCGGTACACCGGCAGCGTGTGGGACTACTTCAAGAAGGTCCACAACCGCAATTCGCTCGACGATCGGGGAATGACTCTCACCTGCTGCGTTCACGTCGGTCGCAACTACAGCAATGCGTTCTGGGANGGATCCCGGATGGGGTTTGGTGACGGNGATGGCATATTGTTTCGGCGATTCACCAGGTCGATCGAGGTGGTGGCTCACGAATTGGCTCACGGGGTCATCGCGTTTTCCAGCGACCTGAGGTATTTCGGCGAGTCGGGTGCGCTGAACGAGCACTTCGGTGATGTCCTGGGTGTGCTGGTCCGGCAGTGGAAACGGAANCAGGAGGTGTCCTCGGCNGACTGGACAATTGGCAGCGAATTGTTGGTCGGCGCGCCGACCCGCCGCGCGTTGCGCGACCTGTCGGCACCGGGCACCGCCTACCGGGACGATCCGTTCCTGGGCGACGACCCCCAGCCATCGCACTGGGACGACCGGTACCGGGGGGATGCCGACAACGGTGGCGTGCACATCAACTCGGGGATCCCCAATCACGCCTTCTATCGCGCGTCACTGGAACTGGGGGGGTTCGCCTGGGAAACGCTCGGCGAAGCCTGGTACCAGGCCCTGCACCTGTTGAACCGTGACAGCCGGTTCCAGGACTGTGCCGAGGTGACCGAGCGGGAAACGGCACGGCAATACGGTGTGCGGAGTCGTGAAGTGCGGAGCGTGAGGAGGGGATGGCGGGCGGTGGGGATTGTCGTATGATGGGGCCACCTGGGGATAGTACCTGCTGTTGAAGGGTTCGGTATGCGATTCGATGCGACACGTGCCGCGGTGCTCGTCCTGTTCNCTGGCCTGCTGGTTGTTGTGACCGGTTGTGCTGATGAGACAAACCAGACGGTGGCCGATGTCGACAATTCGGCCAGCCTGGATCCCGCTCCTCAATTTGATCCCGTCACACCCGGTGGGGGGACGGCCGGTGGCGAGCCGATTGTCCCGCCTGTCCCGCCTGTCGTGGTTCCGAAAGCGACGCCCAAGAAGACAGTTCCCAAGAAGGGCAAGGACGAGGGGTTCGACGAGGAAGAGCCGATGATCCCCGTTGAACAGGCCGGGGCCATGGTCGCGCTGGAGGCGGTTGGAGCCGAAGTGAAACTCGATTTCCGTGATCGCATTATCGATGTCGATCTGAAGGGGACCGAATTCGACGACAAGTCCGCCATCCACCTGTCGGTACTCAAGGATGTGCGGTCGATCAACCTTTCGGAAACCAAGATCACCGATGCCGGATTGGTCCATCTCTCCAAGCTCCCCAACATTCGCCGCCTGTTCCTGTACGGCACCGACGTGACCGACAAGGGGCTTCCGCACCTCAAGGGCCTGGCGAGTCTCGAGAACCTCTGCCTGGATGAAACCCGTGTCAGTGACGAGGGTTTGTCGAATCTCAGGGGGTTGTCAGCGCTGGAAGTTTTGCACCTCAGGAGCCGTTTGCCGGTCAGTGATCGCAGTATTCCGTTGATCATTCGCTTCGAGAAATTGCGGGAATTGAAGGTCGACGGGACCAAGATCACTCCGGAAGGCCTCGAGCGACTCAAGCGGAAGTTGCCGGATTGTCGAATCGAGTAGTAGGCGTGTGGTGCAGGTGGTTTTCCGGTCGAAAATCCCGGAAAAACAAAGCCCCGAGGGCCGCACTTGACCAGAGGTCATTTTGGGCCGTATTCTGTGGGGAACGGTGGCGTTTTTGGCGCCGATTCCGTTTTGGGAACCATTTCAGAGGTTTCGTCAAAATGCGTTGCATTACTGCTGCTGCATTGCTGTTTGCGGTCGCATTGACCGGCGCGTCTGACACGAGTCAGGCAGCCAACAATGTCGTCGCTGCTCCAACAGCAACCCAGACGCGTTCGAAGATTCAGCATTGGGTTGCTGCACAGGGCGTGACCGACAAGGCGGTTCTCGAACGGATTGGCAAAGCATGGGCTTTCGACAAGCAACCGGTTGCCGGTAGTCGCATGCTCGACCTCGTTGTCGGCACCTTTTCGAGTGTCGATGACAAGACAAAAACCTTTGTTTCCTCGTGCAAGCTCGAGGTGGGCACTCCTGTTCCGGATGGCAAGATCCTGGAAGGGAAGGACGCCTTCTACACGGCGAACATGCAGCTGTATTTCGGCCGGTTCCTGGCCCAGAAGCAGATGTATGACGAGGCACTGGAATTGTTGGCTGCCCTGGAGACCAAGACGGTTGTTGATCCTGCCGGGTTGTTGTATTTCAAGGCGGTTTGTGAGCACCAGTTGCTGAAAAAGACTGAGGGCCTGGCGACGATTCGCACGTTGCTGGAGAACACCACCGCGGTGCCCCTGCGTTACAAGACCACCGCCGAGTTGATGCAGCACGATCTGCAGTCCCTGAAAAAGGATTCACTNTCGGAGATCTCGCGGAAGATGAAGGACGTCGAGAGACGGCTGGATCTCGGGCGAGGTGGCCAGCGTGTGCAGAAGCAGGAAGACGAGATCGTCGCCTCGCTGGATGCGATCATCGAAAAACTCGAGCAGCAAGGCGGTACGTGACCTGGCTGTGGCAACGGCCCGGGTGGTCGTAATCAGTCCAACAACCCTGCCCAGGACAGCTCGATTCGCGGAGGCCAGGGGCCAGGCAATGTCGCCAACCGCAACACCGGCAACCGCACCGGCTGGGGTGCTCTGCCTCCCAAGGCCGAGGCGCGTGCCCGCAATATTCTTGATCGCAANTACCCGGCTCACTACCGGAAGGCGATCGACGAGTACTTCAAGCGATTGGCCGAGAGACAGACGGCTTCGCGGAAGTAGTTGATTGCAGCGACACAGTTCAAAGGGGCCGAACCTGCCCACTNTNGGTTCGGCCCCTTTTTTCGTGCGCCCGTCCTGTCCCCTTGCACCTCTGCACCACAGTCGGACAATGGATTGTTCTCGCTCACCTAACCAAGGGCAGCCCGATGAATCGTTTCATGACCCTGTTGTGCTCGTTTGGATACCTGGTTCTTTCGGCGACATCTCCGGTGTCGGCCGAGGATTGGCCGACCTATCGCCATGACGCCACCCGGGCCGGGGCGACCGGCGAGACCCTGGCCTGGCCGTTGACGAGCCAGTGGACTTATCGCACACCCGTGCCGTTGCGGACGGCGTGGTCGGGTGCCGAGGGACGTTCGGTGGAAGGCAAGGACCTGCATGACCGGGTCCGATTCGATGACGCCCTGCACGTGGCGGTCGTGAAGGGGCGTGTTTACTTTGGCAGCTCGGTGGATCATCGGGTTCACTGTGTCGACGCCGTGACCGGACGGACGGTTTGGACGGCGTTCACCGATGCCCCAATCCGGCTGGCTCCAACGGTTGCAGAGGGACGGGTCTATATCGGCAGCGAGGATGGNTACGCGTGGTGCCTGGATGCAGCGACCGGCCGTGTGCTGTGGCGGTTGCGACTGGGCCCGGCCGATGAACGGATCGTGGCNCGGGGCGAAATGATCTCGCGATGGCCGGTCCGTACCGGGATCCTGGTGGAAGACGGGGTTGCCTACTTTGGAGCGGGTATCTTCCCTCACGAAAACGTTTACCTGTCGGCAGTCGACGCGAAGACCGGGAAGCCGATCTGGCGGAATGACCAGGTCAGCCACGCCAATGCGGGCCGGGCCGACCTGTCCCCACAGGGATACCTGTTGGCGACCAAGGCAGCACTGTATTTTCCCTCGGGCCGATCCCGCCCCTCGGCGGTGAATCGCAAGACCGGNAAGATCCAGGTCATCGCCGGTTGGCGAGGCGGCTCGGCCGGTGAAACGCTCACCCTCTCGTCCGGCCAGGTGGCGGGTGCCAATGCCGTGATCCTGGACGGGGCGTTGCGGACCTTCACGCTGGGAAGCCAGGTTGCCGGTTCGAATGGATCCACTTATGTGACCACCGGGGAGACGTTGGCGCGGATCAACCAGAAGGTCTACTCGACGGTCAACAGCAATCGCGCCAAGCTCCGCAACGACCTCCGTGCGGCGTACAGCGAATACCGCTCGGGCAAGATCGAGAAGGAGGCCTACCTGGTCAAGGCCGAGGCCGTGCGGGCGAAGCTCAATTCGCAGGAGGAGGTCGGGGTCGAGTGGAAGGTCAAGTGTGCTTCGAATGCTGCAGTCATTGTCACTGCCACGCAGGTGGTTGTCGGTGGCGAGGACACGGTTGAGATTTTTGACGCGAAAACGGGGAAATCGATCGGGCGACTGGCGGTGCAGGGAGCGGCCCGCGGANTGGCCATTTCCGACGGTCGGCTGATGGTCAGCACCGACACGGGTCGGATTCATTGTTTCTCCGCCGGGCCCAAGGGCAAGGAAAATGTCGCAAGCAAGCCGGTTGCCGATCCGTACCCACGGGACAAGTGGACCGATGTTTACGAGGCGTCGGCCAAGTCGATTCTGTCGCGGACCGGNATNGAAAGTGGTTTTTGCCTGGTCGTGGGTGCGGAGCAAGGGCGACTGGCCNTGGCCCTGGCCCGCAACAGCGGGTTGAAGATCTACGGCGTGGAATCCGATCCAGCCAAGGTNGCAGCAGCGCGGAAGGCCCTGGTTCGGACCGGTCTTTATGGTCACCGGATCACGATTCACGAGGCTGCTGCTGGCGAGATCCCGTACTCGAACTATTTTGCCAATCTCGTTGTCAGTGACACCCACCTGTTGACCGGTCGTGTTCCTGTTGCCGGCGAGGTGGTGGCTGCCCATCTCAAGCCGTGTGGTGGGGCGATCTGCCTGGGTGGAACTCATGCTTTTGATGACGCCTGGCGGACCAGCCTGGGGTTGTCCAAGCAGTCGGTGACGACGACGGACAAGTCATTCACGGTTGTCGAACGAGGCAAACTGCCCGGGGCCGGCAGCTGGTCGCACCAGTACGGTGACGCCGGCAACACGGCTTGCTCTGACGACCAGCTGATCCGGGGTGGACTGGGCGTGTTGTGGTTTGGTGATCCCGGTCCGGGCAAGATGGTGAACCGTCACGACGGCGCCGTGGGCCCGGTGTCCACCAACGGGCGGATGTTCATCCAGGGCACCGACAGCCTGTTGGCCTACGACGCCTACAACGGGCAGTTTCTCTGGGAATTCAAGAACAGCAAGGCGATCCGNACGGGTGTCTTCCAGAACCATGCGCCCGGCAACCTGGTTGCCAACGACGACAGCGTGTTCATGATGCTCGATTCCCGGTGCCTGCAGCTGGATGCTGCCACGGGCAAGCTGCAGGCGACTCACCTGCTTCCGTCCAACAAGAGCGTGAAAGAACACGAGTGGGGTTATGTGGCGCTGCTGGACGGGATGCTGATAGGTACCGGAACCCGCCGCAAGCGGTTGGATGCCGCCCGGGCTCGTCGCGGCAAGCAGACCACCGACGCCACCGATGCGATCTTTGCCATCGACCTGAAGACGGGCAAACACCTGTGGAGTTACCAGGGNAAGAGCATCGACTTCCGGACCATCGCCCTGGGTCCGGGCCGGGTGCATTTCATCGACAGCACGATCACTGCCGAGCAGAGGNTGGCGTTGTTGAACCAGGACAAGACCGAGTTGCAGAAACTCAAGGGCGAGGAACGCCAGCGGGCCGAGGATCGGCAAAAACGGATCGACGCTCGCACCGCCATGGCTCTCGATGCCAAGACCGGCAAGGAACTCTGGCGACAGCCGGTCGACGTCACCGACACCAGTGACATCGGCATCGGCGGCGGCCGATTGACGATGGTGTACAAGGATGGCGTGTTGCTGCTGGGTGGTGCCAATGCCAACGGTCACTACTGGAGGCAGTTCATTTCCGGGGAATTCAAGAAACGCCGCCTGGTGGCGCTCTCGTCGGTCAACGGTTACAAGCTGTGGTCCAAGGACGCCAATTACCGGCACCGTCCGATCATTGTTGGCAGCCGGATTATTGCCGAGCCGTGGTCGTACGAACTGAAGACCGGCAAGCAGATCACGCGGATTCATCCGTTGACCGGACAGGAGGTTCCGTGGAGCTTCATGAGGCCGGGGCACCACTGCGGGATGAACACCGCCACGCCGAACATGCTGTTCTTCCGTTCCGGTTTCACCGCGTTTTACGACCTGCAGTCCGACAGTGGCACGCGGCATTTTGCCGGACACCGCCTGGGTTGCTGGATCAACGCGATTCCCGCCAACGGGCTGGTGATGATTCCCGAGGCGAGTGCCGGATGCGTGTGCCTGTTCTCGATTGCCTCGACCATCGTGATGGAACCCCGTCCCCCGAGGCGGCCGTGGGGCATTTACAGTGGCATTGGCACGGCGACGCCGGTCAAGAAGCTGGCATTGAACCTGGGAGCCCCCGGGGATCGTCGCGATGCCACCGGAAAGCTCTGGCTCAGTTATCCACGTCCAAAGTCTCCCAAGACGACCGGCCTGGAGTTGAACCTGGATCTCGGTGAGACCTTTGTGAAGGGTGGAAAGTTTGTCAGCGACGACGGTGATTCCAGCGAGACAAATGCTCGTCCCGCATCCTGGGTCTACTCGTCATCAGCCCAGGGGATCAAGCGGTGCACCGTGCCTTTGCGAGGAACCGGTGACCGTCCCGCTCGGTACTCGCTGCGACTTTACTTCTCCTCCGGAACGGCCAAGACACCCCAGCCAGGACGTCGGGTCTTTGACGTGCATGTCCAGGGCCAGGTCGTGTTGAAAGATGTCGATGCGGCCAAGACCGGCAAGGATGGCACGGCGGTGCTTGAGGTCCGCAATGTTTCGGTCAAGGATCAACTGGCGATCGAACTGGTGCCCAAGACGGGCGAACAACCGATGCTCTCGGGAATCGAAGTGTCTGAAATTCCTGCCGGTCGATGACGTCGCCGGGCGTGTTTTCTACAACGAGAAGTCCATGACGCCAGAGAAGGGTTCGGTCTACGTCGACGTCGATGCGATGGAATGGCAACCGACGCCGTTTCCGGGAATCGAGATCAAGATCCTGTACCAGGAATCCCAGGGCGAGGGATTNACGGCGTTGTTCCGGGCCGAACCGGGTGCCAGGTTGCCCCGGCACCGCCACCTGGGTGTCGAGCAGAGTTTCATCATCGAGGGCAGCCTGGTCGACGAGGAGGGAGTCTGTACCGCCGGCAATTTTGTCTGGCGGCATCCCGGAAGCGTGCACGAGGCCCACACCCCGGATGGATTACTGGGCATTGGAATCTTTCAACAACCCAACGAGTTTCTTGAGACCGACGATGACTGAATTGCCTGCGGCACTCGAAAAAATCGATGGCGACTGGATCGCCGATCTGACCGAGGAGATGGTGAAGATTCCCAGCGTGACGCTGGAAGAGACCGAGATCTGCGCGTTTTATGAACGGCAGTTGGTGGACCTGGGCNTGGAGGTCGACGTCCGTGAAGTGACACCGGGACGTCCCAACCTCTACGCCCGCGTTCGCGGCAACGGCGATGGACCGACGTTGATGCTCAACGGACACCTCGACACGATTCCCAACCAGACCAACCAAAAGTGTTACCGGGACGGGGATCTGCTCTACGGTCGTGGCACCACCGACATGAAGGGTGGAATGGCGGCGGTGCTGGGCGCCGCGCGGGCACTGATCGAATCAGGAACCACCCTGGCGGGGGACCTGTGGCTGACGGCGGTGGTGGGTCACGAGGAGCCCGAGGCCGAGAAGGACGGTCCCAAGGCACTGATCGACGACATCAATGATGGCCGGATCGCCGCTGACCGGATCGTGATCGTCGAGGGTGACGATGAACTGTGGGTGATGAGCATGGGGTCGATGGTCTTCAACATCACGTTGACCCCATCCAACGGTGGTCGACACACGCAGTACGTCGACTTTCGAGACAACCCGATCCGGTTCACCGGTGACCTGATCGCAGCGGTCGCCGCACGACAGGACGAACTGGATGTCAACGAGGTCCACCCGTTGGCCGGTGCCGAGCGGATCGACCTGGGGATCGTGAATGCCGGCGACTATTTCAACCGGACACCTGTCTCGTGCCGTTTCACCGGGACGAGGCGGTGGTCGCCNGGCAAGAGTGCCGACGGGGTACTGGAGGAACTCCGGCAACTGGTCGCTCCGATTGCCCAGGCCGGGGGGATGACCGCAGAGGTGACGATGGAACACGAACGCGAGCCGTTCGACACCCCGTTGGATGATCCGTTGGTAGAGGCCGTTGGTGGCGCACACCAACAACTCTTTGATGAGGACCCTCGTGTCATCGGTCGACGGATCGTTGGAGACGCCAACCTGTACGTGCACGGCAGCGGCGTGCCGACCATCTATTACGGGCCGAGCAACGAAACAGCCCACGCCGACATCGAAAACGTCTCGATCACCCGGGTGGTCGACTCGGCCCGTGTCTACCTGCTGGCCGCGATGAAGTACTGCGGTGTCGCGTAGGGGGCCGCATCCGGGAGCCGTTCAGAGCAATTCGGCGGCCGTTCCCTGGATGGCTGCCCAGGCACGTTCGACATGCTCGAGGCGTGTCGACGTCTGGGCGATCGAGAATCGCAGCGTCAACTGGCCATCGAGAGTCGTGTGGGTCAGGAAGAGATCGCCGGAGTCGTTGACGGCATCGAGGAGTTTCTGGTTCACCTCGTCACCGTCCACGTGCCGGAAACAGACCAGGTTCAATGACCTCGGGGCGGCCAGTTCAAAATCCTGGTCGGCCTCGATCCATTCAGCGAACCGGGTGGCCCATTCGACGTGAGCCCGGATTTTCTTTTGCAGGCCCTCGACACCGAAACTGCGGATCACGAACCAGAGCTTCAGGGCACGGAAACGGCGACCCAGCGGGATATGCCAGTCGCGAAAGTCCACCACCTCGCCCGACTGGGACGCCCGGTTTCTCAGGTAGTCGGGCAGAACGCTCAATGCCTGCAACAGTGGTTGTCGGTCGGCGACGTAGAAGCAGTCGCAGTCAAAATTGACGAACATCCACTTGTGAGGATTGAAGGCGTAGCTGTCGGCCAGTTCCAGGCCGGCGTGCATTTGTCGAAACTCCGGGCAGATGGCGGCGGTGCCGGCCATTGCGGCATCGACATGCAACCACGCCCCGTGGTCCCGGCAGATGGCACCGATCTCCGGCAGCGGATCGATCGCGCCCGAGGATGTCGTGCCAACCGTGGCGCAAACGAAAGTCGGTTTCAGCCCGTGTGTCGCATCGGCTGCCATTTGCTGGGCCAGCAGGTCGGGCCGCATTGACCAGTTTTGGTCGCTCTCGATCACGCGGAGGCGATCGGTGCCCATGCCAGCAATCATCATCGATTTTTCCACCGATGAGTGTGCCTGGTCGGAGGTGTAGGCGACCTGCCACGAGTCGAGTCCCAATCGCCTTGTGTCACGAGGTGTGTCACCTGGGTGTCCGCGATAACAGGCAGCCAGCAAGGCGCACAGCGTGGCGCTGGATGCGGTGTCCTGGATGACACCGCCACCGTTGCCAGTGGAGAGGAACTGTTCGGGAAGATCGAGCATCTCGATCAACCAGTCCAAAACGTGCTGTTCCAGTTCGGTACAGGCTGGACTGGTGGTCCAGAGCATTCCCTGCACGCCGAGTCCGGCGGCGAGCAATTCGCCGAGAATGGACGGGGGCGAGGTGTTGGCCGGGTAATAGCCGAAGAAGTTGGGTGACTGCCAGTGGGTGATNCCGGGAAGGATGACCTGGTTGACGTCGTCCAGGATCTGGTCAAACGATTCACCCTGCAGGGGGGCCGAGTCGGGCAGTTGGGTGCGGATGTCCCCGGGCGCGACACGTGATAGCACCGGGTACTGTTCGACCTGTTCCATGTAGTCGGCGATCCAGTCGATCACCTCGCGGCCGTGTTGTCGAAAGTCGTCAGGTGTCATCACGCCGGGTTCTCCTCGGAGTGCAGCAGTTTCACCAGCGCGAGGTAGTTGGCATCTCGNTGTGCGATGGTGTCATCAACTGTCCCCGGAGGATAGGAGTAGATGCCCTGGCCCGTCTTGGCACCCAGGTTGCCGTCTTCGACCATCTGTCGGATGCTCTCGGGAATCTCGGTGTCGCCCCGCATGTCGGGAACGAGGTTGGTGAAGGTGGCCGAGGAGATGTCCCACCCTGCGAAATCCATGATGGCCAGTGGCCCGAGGGCGGCCAGCCGGAGGCCCATGCTGCCACGAATCGCCCGGTCAATCTCCGACGCGGTTGCCACGCCACGATCCAACAGGTCAAACACCTCGCGGAACATTGCCACCTGCACCCGGTTCACCAGGAATCCGGTCAATTCCTTGTCGATGCGGACAGCGGTCTTACCGATTGACTCGAGGGTTGCCAGCGCGGTGTTGACCGTCTGGTCGCTGGTTCGCTCGCCACCGACCACCTCAACCACCGGAATCACGTGCGGCGGATTGAACCAGTGCGTGACGACAGCCCGTTGGGGATGCGCCAGGTCACGGGCGGTTTCGGAAATCGGAAAACTGGAGCTGTTGCTCGCCAGGATGGTGTGCTCGTCTACCAGCGGTTCGATTTGGCGTAACAATTCCTGTTTGACGTCGAGATTTTCCCAGGCGGCCTCGGTCACAAGGCCGGTTCCGGTGACGGTCTCTTCCAGCGTGTCACAGATGGTGATCCGTCCGAGCACGTCGGGGATCTGTTCCGCGTTGAGCAGGCCGACGGCGGTGAGCTGTTCCAGGTTGCTGGTGATCCGTGTGAGTGCGGAGTCGGCGGAGTCGGGTCGTTCGTCGATTGCCCGAACGGTGTAGCCTCCGACCGCAAACGCCTGCGCGATTCCATGTCCCATCGTGCCCAGGCCGATCACGGCCACGGGGAGGTCTCGAGTCAGTGCGTCGGCGTGTGGTTGGTTGTCGGTCGTGTTCATTCTTCCTCTCCCAGCCACGCCAGCGGTGCCAGCGCGGTTTGCTCGGTCATGACCTCGATCACGCAGGGACCCTCGCCCGAGAGGGCCTCGTCAAGTGCCGAGTCGAGTTCTCCGGGGCGGGTGACCTTGATTCCACGAGCTCCCATCGTGGGAGCGATCTCGGNAAAACTTGCATCGCTGAACTGCCAGAGGTCCCCGTGGCGGGGTCCCGGNTCACCGGCATAGGCGTCGTTGACCAGGTCGATCTCCTGGTTCAATGACCGGTTGTTGTTGATGATCAGCGCACAGGTGATGTTCCAGCGGGCGGCGGTTTCCAGTTCCGAAAGGTGGTACCAGAANCCCCCGTCACCGGAGAACAGCACGACCGGTCGATCCGGGGCGGCCAGCTTGGCCCCCAGTGTCGCCGGAAGGCCCCATCCCAATGACCCGGCTGCCCTGATGAACGACTGGGTCGAATGATTCAGGTCGATCATTCCACCGGTCCACATTCCACTGTGNCCGGTTTCGGATACCAGGATGGCGTCGGGAGGCAACAGGCGTGTCAGGTCGTTGCAGATCCGCTCGGGTCGTAGCGGTACGGCATCGGACTCGAGCAATGACGCGAATTCCGCCCGCCAGGCAGTGCCGTAAGACGCAACGTTGTCGCGCCACGCGGCTCGTCGATCGGCGGTGGTGGCGTCCACAATCTCGAGCATCTGGCCCAGGACGGTCGCCGCATCTCCACACAGGCTGGCCCGGTTGGAATAGTGACGCCCGAGTTCTTCCGCGGCAATGTCCAGTTGAATGGCCGCGGTACTTGTTGGAGGAATTTTCCAGCGAGCGGTCACCTGGCTACCGGTGCGACTGCCAACGAAGAACACGAGATCCGCGTCCAGCAGAGCCTGGTTGGCACTCTTGCGGCAATAATGGCCGGGGACACCGATATTCAGGGGGTGATTGGCCGGGATCGTATCCTTGGCATTCAGGGACGTGGCGATGGGAATTCCCAGGGTCTCGGCCAGTTGCAACAGCACCGGCCCGGCTCCGGAACTCTTGACGCCACCGCCGGCCACGATCACGGGTCTGTGAGACTCCTGGAGAACCTGGACTGCTTGCTGGACGTCGCGGTTGGCTGCGGCGGTGCGGGTGGCAGGCACGGATGTGATCGCGGGTTCCTGCCGCAATTCGACGTCGAGTTCCTCGAGTTCAATCTCGCCCATGTGGCCGAGCAGTTCGATGTGGGTGGGTCCGGGGGTGCCGCTGGTCGCATCACGGAACGCGCGACTGATGGCGTCGGGAAGTCGATCGATCGTCTCGACACGAGTGCTCGACTTGGTCACTGCCGGAAACAGGCTGAAGTCGTCAATTTCCTGGTAGGTGTGTCGGTGCCGGGTGTCGTGATAGGGCCCGCCGGTCAGTGCCACCACCGGTGAGCAGGCCAGGTACGGGTCGCGGAGTGCGGCGGCCAGGTTGGCGGCACCGACACACTGGGCGAACGTGATGCCGGGACGTCCCGAGACACGGGCGAAACCGTCGGCCATGTACACGGCCGATTTTTCCCCGTGGGTCATCACGCGATCGATACCCGTTTCGCGGAGTTCCATCTCGGCGAGCGTTTGATTGAGGATCGCCGGGACGAAGAAGACGTGGGTCACCTCGTGGAGGTGCAGTGTGTCGGCCAGGAACTGGGCGCCGGTAAGACGTGGCATGAGAGTGAAATCCGGTTTGGAGATCGATTCAGTCTTTCGGTTGGACCGGTTGTGGGCAAGTGTGACGGAATGGATCTTCAATACCAATTCGCCGGAATCATCTCGAACACCGACTCGTTATCATGAGTTCTGTGTTCCAGAAGGAAGTGTCTTCATGGTTGATTCGGTCTTGCGTTGTGTCTCCTCGATCCTGCCAGTGATCCTGGTCCTGTTGTCGCGGNCNGNTGNGGCCGACGACGACTGGGCNGACAGCTTCTACCAGTTTCGTNTTCCGGTGGAGGTGGAGGCCGCGGAAACTGGTTGGCATGTGTTGCCGGTCGATGCCGAGAGAATCACCCGGGAGATCAACCGTGTTGGGCTGTTTCGGTTCGATCCGCAGTACCTGGCCTTCAACCACGTGAAGCTGGTCGAGGTCGATGAGTCGGGCAAGGCGATCGATGTCACGGTGGATGGTGGCTTCACCCTGGTCAGGGGTGGGCCGGAACTGGCTGCCGAGGCGCTGGCCGGAAAGGGCGACAAGAACACGATTTCTGTTACGCCGGGCGATTACCACCTGATGCGGTTCACCAGTTCCGGCGGTGGCAAGTGTCCGGCGCTGGCCTACGANCCGATTTTCCCTCCGGGAACGCCACTCAGGCGNCACGTCTATCGCATCAGTTACATTGCTCCGCTGCTGCCCCAATCGAAACGGACGCACGACGTGTTGTTTGTGCCCGATGGCAAGGAGATGGAGTTGCTGGTCCGAGGCCGGTTTATCGGGACGATTCACGACATCAGTGTCCGCTCGGCCAAAATCCGCCTGATGGCCAACATCACCAAGCCCGGTGTCCGTCGATTCCACCTGTATTACCAGCCGATGGGCAGTCACCACCTGCAGGTTCCCGTTCGCCGTCGCGATGAAGTCCCTCGCCAGGTGGCGACGTTGCGGTCGGTGGGAGCTGCGGCCGAGTACACCGGTGACACGCGGTACCGCGTGGGCGATTCGGCGTCGGTCCGTGCGTGGTTCGCCGAATCCACGGTGAAGATCACCCGCAAGCTCCGGTCTCCCAGGCAGGTTCGACGAGGAATCCGGATCAAGGCGGCCGCCAATGAGTCGCAGTCGTTCCAGTTGGTGTTGACCCCTCGCCGAGCCACGACTCTCGACTCGGTGGTGCTCTCGCCATTGACCGGGTCGGGTCGAACGATCTCGATGCGGAACGCCGAGGTGAACCTGGTTGACTACGTGCCGATTCGCAAGAGCAGTTACATCACGCCGGCCCGGTTCACCGGCGATATCGGCGATCCGTTGCTGCCCCTGGATCGTTCCGTGCCCCTGGATCCGCTCGACGGCAATCGCGCGGTGTGGATCACTCTGCATGTACCTGCCGGCACTCCGGCGGGCACCTACACCGGCACCTTGAAAGTGGCGATGGGCGACGAGGGCCTGGACGTGCCGGTCGAGCTGGAGGTGTTTGGGTTCGAGTTGCCGGAGTTCGCGTCGTTTGGTTCGGACATGGGTGGCCAGTACATGGTCAAGCACCTGAATCATCTCAAGAAGGCACCGCGGCGAGTGATTGACTACCACGGCATTTCGTCCAAGGCCGACATCCTGAAGCTGACCCGTGGCTATTACGACCGGATGGCGGCCTCGAAGTTCTATCCAAAGAACACGGCATTGCTGACCGAGATCGGGATGAACTGGACACCGCCGCCGGCCGGTTTCAACGTCGACCAGCCGGGCAATTTCATCANNCTCAAGGACTGGGATTTCACCCGTTTCAACGCCGAATTGGATCACTTCATCAATCGCCGCAAGGTCAACAGCCTCTGCCTGCTGCACACCAACCCGACCGCCTGCAACCAGTTCAATCACCTGCCCGGTGCTCCGCTGGCTGGGCCGGCTGTTTCGTCACNGCACACCACGATGGGCTGGCAGACCTGGCGAAAAATGACGCTGGTGGCGTACGACAACCCGAAGTCGAGAAAGAACGTGACCGCGGTCACTCGAAAACAGTTCGACAACGTGATGATGCAGTTCTTCCGAAGGACAGCCCAGGAACTTGACAAGCACGGATGGCTGGATCGGGTGCACGTTTTGATCGACGAGACGGAGAACCCGACACGGTTGGCTCACTTCCTGAAACTTTTGAAGTCGGATCCGCTGACGGCACGAATTCGTGTTGTGGCCTGCATGCAGGGGCTGGGCCTGTTGGACCCGGGTTCGCCCGGCAACGAGAGACTCAAGGAATTTCCTTTCCCGCAATTGATCGACACGTACTGCCCCGAGATCGATGAGAATTATGACCGTTGGATGCCCTATTACTTCGACGACTACAAG
Organism: Planctomycetaceae bacterium; assembly: GCA_002724415.1. Lineage (GTDB taxonomy): Bacteria > Planctomycetota > Planctomycetia > Planctomycetales > Planctomycetaceae > UBA8437. Next base: position 6,331 of record PBOU01000131.1, on the reverse strand, counting down.
ATTCCCCGGGATCGTCGCAAGCTGTGGTGTTACATCGTGACCACCAGCCGNATTGCCATCGACACGCCCGGCATCAACAACCGCGTGTTGGCACTCGACGTGTTTCAACGGGGTGGCAGTGGCGTGTTGATGTGGGAATCATTTGGATGGGACCACCTGTACGGAGGCTCATCGAATCCCTGGAAGGATCCGTACACGCGTCATGCCAATGGATCACTGGCGTTCTTTTATCCACCGCGTGGTTCCGATGGAGCCGACAACGGGAAGCCCGATTTTTCGATCACCCCATCCCTGCGGCTTTCGACATTCCGTGAATCAGTCGATGACTTCGAGTACGCCCGGATTCTTGAGGACCTTGTGAAGGCGGGGCTCAAAAAATCCGTGGACACTCGCGGTGCCCGGCGTGCGCTGTCGGATATCCGACGTTTTTTTCCGGAAAACACCAACTGGTCGCAAAACGACGCCTGGTTCCTGGAATTGCGTGAACGGTTGGCTCGCGAGATCGTCGCGTTGCAGAAACGGCTCGACGGTTGAAAACACTCGGCGTCGATGCCTGATGCCGGGAGGGTGTGTTATCCTGTGTGGGTCGGCAGCCGGTGCCCGGTTCAGTTCACGACCCAGCTGATGGAGTATTCGATGCGAATCCGTGCGATCGTTTTTGGACTGCTGTTCCTGGTCACTTCAATCGCCTCGGCGGACAACTGGCCCAGCTGGCGTGGCCCGACGCTCAACGGCGTGGCGCCCCAGGGGACCTATCCGGTGACGTGGAGTGCCACGAAGAACGTGGCGTGGAAGCTGAAGTTGCCTGGAAAAGGCACGTCGACACCGATCGTCTGGGCCGACCAGATCATCCTGACCTGCCAGGAGGTCACCCGGAACACGACCGTCGCCCTGGATCGATCGGGCAAGGAGATCTGGAAGACGACCGTGGGCACCACGGGCATCAAGGGCAAGCACCGCAAGGCGAGCGGCAGCAATCCCTCGCCGGTGACAGACGGGAAACACATTTACGTTTACTTCAAGAGTGGTGACCTGGCCTGCCTGACGTTGGCCGGCAAGCTGGTCTGGCAGACCAACCTGCAGAAGGTGTGGGGCAAGGACACGTTGTGGTGGGACCTGGGCACGTCGCCTGTTCTCTCGGCCGACAAGGTCCTGGTCGCGGTCATGCAGACCGGTGGCTCGTACGTGGCGGCTTTCGGAAAGTCCGATGGGAAGGTGGCCTGGAAACGGGATCGCAACCTCGAGGCTCCGCTGGAGGCGGCCCAGAGTTACACGACGCCGATCGTGATGAAGCGAGGAAACTCCGAGAGGTTGCTGGTTCTGGGTGCCGACCACGTGACCGCACATGACGTTGCCACGGGGAAAGAACTGTGGCGAGTTGGCGGGTTGAACCCGAGTGGCCAAAAGTACTTCCGCAGTATTTCCTCGCCGGTGATTGCTGGAAACCTGTTGCTGGCACCCTATTCGCGAGGCAACACGCTGACGGCCATCCGGCTGGGGGGCAGTGGCGACGTGACCGAGTCGCACGTGGCGTGGATCAACAAGGGTGGAGCCGCTGCGGATGTGCCGACTCCAATCGTCCAGGGCAACCGGGCATTTGTCTGCAGCGATCGTGGCAAGGTGACCTGTCTGGACGTGAAGACGGGCAAGGCGATCTGGAGCGGCCAGGCCGAGAAGAACCGGCAGGGGTTCTCGAGTTCACCGATCCTGGCCGGAGGACACATCTATATCACGCGAGAGGATGGCAAGACCTTTGTCATCGACTCGGGCAAACAGTTCAAGGTGGTTGCGGCCAACGAGTTGGGTGAATTCACCGTGGCCACCCCGATCTTCTCGAAAGGGCAGATCCTGGTCCGTACGACCGAGCACCTGTACTGCATTGGCAAGTCGGCTGCGGCCGCAGCCGCCGGCGAGTAGAGCCTGGGCCACGTGGTCGAAATGTGACGATGGTTCCGGAACTACTCTGCGACGGCCCGCCTGACGCCGAGAGGACCATCGTCCTGGCTCACGGGGCCGGTCGTGGTTGGGACAGCCCGTCGCTGGTGGCCATTGCCGAAGGCGTGGCGCGGGCGGGGCACCAGGTGGTGCGTTTCGAATTTCCGTACATGGTGCGGCGACGCGAGGACGGAACGAGACGTCCGCCCGATCGGCAGCCGGTACTGCTGGAAACGTGGCGTGCGGTGATCGATGCGCTGGGACCCGATGGCCTGGTGATTGGTGGCAAGTCGATGGGTGGCCGGATGGCCAGCCTGGTTGCCGACGAATGCGGTGTGGCCGGACTGGTCTGCCTGGGGTATCCCTTTCACCCACCCGCCAAGCCCGAAAAGCTCCGAACCGAGCACCTGGCCGGGCTGTCCACGCCGACGCTGATCGTCCAGGGCGATCGTGACCGGTTCGGGACACCCGACGAGGTGGCTGGTTACCTGCTCTCGGAGGCGATTCGGGTTCACTGGATGCCCGACGGTGATCATGACCTGGTGCCACGAAAAAAATCGGGCCGGTCAGCCGAGGAGAACTGGGCCGAGGCGGTCGACGTGATTCTGGGTTTTATCGATCGTCAACGATGACCAGTCGCCTGGTGCAATCAACCATCATCCAGCAGGCGGTGGTGACCAGGTAGACACCAGCGACGAAGTAGAACAGTCCGTCGAAGTCGTAATGGATCTTGACCCAGGCCATGGTCGGCCCGGCGATGAACAGGCCGGCGGCTCCAACCGTATTGACCATGCCGAAGACACGACCGGCTGCGGGTCCGCCGATGTCGGTCACCGTGCCCCACCAGGTGGGTTGGCTCATGTCGCTGAAGAACTTGCAGAAGAACAGCACCCCCATCACGACACGACCGTCCTCGAAATAGAGGCTACCGCAGATCAGTCCCGCGGCGACCACCTTGCACCCCCCGGCGATCAGGCGACGCGCCCGGCGACGGTTGTCGATGATCCGAATCAGCCAGTCGTTGAGAATGCCTCCACAAAGTCCACCCAGGGCACCTCCGAACAGCGGCAGGCTGGCGAATACGCCCATATCGGCGGCGGTGAAGTTCTTGGCCTGGACCAGGTAGGTGGGCATCCAGAAGACGAACAGGTTGTCAGCGAACGTGCTGGAAAAGGATGCGCCGAAGAAGGCGCCCAGGTTGCAGATGTTTCGCGGCGACCAATCCCATTTCAGGCGTTGATCGGCCGTGACCACCACCTCGCCCTGCTCGATCAATGCGGCTTCGGCTTCGTTGGCCCAGGGGTGTTCACGGGGTGAGTTGCGGAACAGCAGTGCGAAGACGACAGCGAAAACCAGCCCGGCCACCGCCGTGATCGCCAGCGCCATTTGCCAGTTGGTTCCCAGGACACCCATCAACAGGGTTCCGATGATCAGCGACGAGCAGGCCCCACCGGCTCGCCCGGCGAACGAGGAAATGAACCCCTGTTGCGTGGTGCGGATCGCTCGTGGAATCCAGCTCTGGGTGATTTTTCCCAGGCAGGGATAGCAGGGCGCCTGCACCAATCCCATGGCCAGGCGAATGGTGGCCAGGCCGTTGAAAGCGGAAACGACGGCCGGTGCTGCGGTGACAATCGACCACAGGACCGCACTGATGGGGATGACCAGGTGTGGTCCCAGTAGGTCGCCGGCCAGTCCCCCGGGAAACTGGCCGAATCCATAGGTCAGTCCGATCAGGCCGTCGAGCCATCCGGCCTGCTCCTCGTCGACCACTCCATCCCGAAGCAAAAACGGCCGGATCACGCCCCACGAATAACGATGGACGTAGTTGATGTAGCTGGCCAGTGCCGCCAGGCCGAAGATCAACCACCGGACCCGGGTCGGTCGGCTGGTGTCCAGGCCCTGGCTGTCTGGATGAGTCGACATGGACAATGGGTTTCTTGCTGTCGGTGGTTAGATCAGGGGGCAGTCGGCTTTTGCCAGTGCGTCCCGGAATGCCTCGCGGGCTTCCGCGGGCGCGTCGACGCGGGGCGGCCTGACGCGGCCACCGGCCAGGCCCACCAGGTCCATGCCCGCCTTGACCATCGCTGCGTCGTCGTGGGCCAGGCGAAGCTGTTCGAGAACGGCCACGCGTTTTTGTATCTCGATGATCGTTGCCCAGTCACCCTCGACTCCGGCCTCGTGAATGGCCAACTCGGGTTCGGGCCAGAAATTGCCCTGCCCGGAAGTGAAACCCTCCATGCCCATCTGGTAACGGAGTTGGGCCACGCCGGGATCATGTTTCTTGTTGCCAATCCAGACGAACCGGTCACCCAGCATCTGGATGGCTCGGAAGAACTCGTGTGGGACAAAACAGGGGTCCTTGACCCCGATGATCGCCTCGATCTCGGCCAGCTCCACCACGAACTCGGCCGGCCAGCCCTGCGTGTTGTATGGCATCAATGGAAGCCCGGTTGCGCGTCCGAGCTGGTCGAAGTAATTCCAGGTGCCGGAGAGGTCGGTGGGAATCTTGGAACGGATCAATGGTGGCATCCCGAGGCAAATCTCCACGCCCAGCCGCTCGTACCGGCCCAGCAGTTCGATCGCCTCTCCCAGGTTCGCCGGCAGGCAGGCGATGACCAGCGCACGGCCGTCAACGGTCCGCAGGGCCGTGCCGACGAGTGTCTCGAGATCATCCAGAGTCAGGGCTTCGATTTCCCCGGTTCCACCTCCCACGGCGATCACCTTCATGCCGTGTTCGACCAGGAACTCGAGGTTCCGTTCGAAACCGGGCAGGTCGAGATTGTGCAGATCATCGGTGAACGGAGTGGCCGCGTAGGTGTGAACGGTCTTGAGTCGGTTGCGGAGCTCGGTGTCGTGTGGCATTGGTATGAATCTCGATGCGTTGGAAACACTGATTCTGACCACGTGGACCCGTCGAGACCACCGTGGCGGCAATTGATTGGCTGATGAATCGAATCCCATCGATGGCTCGGGTAGAATCCACGACCGGAAATTCACGCGTGATGCCGTGGATGTGCTGACAATTCAAATGGCCAACAACGAGGCCCGCCGTGTCCGATGTTCCCGATGTGAAGGATGACCAGGTCTCTTCGCTCACCCAGCTGGGCAAGTATCTCATCATTGTGACCGCCTTTTTGGGCTGGTTTTTTGGTGGGACGCACATGGCGATCAATGGCCTGGCCATGCGAACCGCAGCACTCGAATTGCTGGTGATCTCGGGTGAGGGTGAACTGACGGCCAAGGACAAGGAGGCAGTCGATAAACTCAGCAAGTCGCTCGACACCGACAAGGATGGTGTGATCCAGACGGCTCACTTCAAGAAGTCCGGATCCGATGGCGATGATGGCAAGACTGAAATCACGAAGGCCGAACTGAAGGCCGTTGGCCTGACCAAGAATCCGGATGTCGTAAAGATTCTTGGAACAGCAGGCGACAAGAACGGAGAGGTGTCGCCCGAGGAGCTCCAGCGGTACGTCGTCGATGATCGACTGGGTGGGCGTGCCGGTCGCTGGTTCGGGTTTTACGTCTGCGCGTTCCTGTTTGGGGCCGCACTGGGCGGCCTGGTGTTTGGACGTATCGGGGACCGGTACGGGCGATCCCGGGGCATGGCGGCAGCGATCACCTGTTATTCGGGCATGTCGCTCATCAGCTACTTCGCACAGTCTCCCGAGCAGTTGTGGTTGGCCCGGTTTATCACCTGCATGGGCGTGGGTGGGATGTGGCCCAATGGCGTGGCGTTGATGTCGGAGGCGTGGAAGGGCGTGTCTCGACCGATGCTGGCCGGCGTGATCGGCACGGCCGCGAACGTGGGCATCTTCCTGACCTTCTGGGTTGGTCGCCAGGTGGGCGTGAGCTACGACCAGTGGCGGTGGGTATTCTTGATGGGCGGCTCTCCGATCGTGTTGGCCGGAATCGTGATTGCCTGTGTACCGGAGTCACCGACCTGGATCGCGGATCGGAAGAAATTGCTCTCCGGAGAGGACCTGGCCGAGGACGGTACCGTCGTTTCAACCTGGGACGTGTTCAAGCCAGGGCTGATCGGGGTCACCCTGGTGGGAATCCTGCTGGCCACGGTGCCATTGCTGGGTGGCTGGGGAGCCTCGAGCTGGTCACAGGCCTGGGCCGACAAGGTCGGCGAGGAAATCGGCAAGACCAGTCTCAAGGCCGATATCGGGATGGCGAGATCGCTGACGGGGATCATCGGCAGCTTCCTGGGTGGGGTGATCGCGAGTGTCGTGGGTCGCAAGAGGACCTACTTCCTGACCAGCATCCTGTGCTTGCTCTGTGCCGAATTCGTCTACATGTTCCACACGCCCGAGCAATGGCAGTTCCTGGCCGGGTTTGCCGCCCTGGGATTCTTCAGCGGAATTTTCTTCGGCTGGTTGCCCCTATTTTT
>PBOU01000130.1 GCA_002724415.1 Planctomycetaceae bacterium | reverse complement strand
CCCGCGTCCCTGGCACAGGATTCCACGGCTCCTCGCAAACCGGACCAGGTCCCATACGGTCAAAAAATAAGGCTCGTACCCCAGGTCGGCGATCAACCCGAGTTCATGGTCCAGCAACTGCCTCACGGCAACCGGAACGCCGCCTGGATATCGCCTCCCCGCCCCATCTCGAACCAACTGCCCCAAGTAGGTCCCCGCAGCCACCCCCTCAGGACACAACTCCTCCGGGTATTCGTATTTCAACTCTCCTAGCGAAAACTCGCAACGCTCAACAACCTCCAGGCTCCGAACCACGGCGGAACGATCACCGCCCACCAGTTCAACCATGTCCGCAAATCCCTTCAGGCACCGTTCGGCGTTTGTCTGCCGCCCCATCCCCAACCTGTCGACAGGGCAATTCCTGCGAATTGCCCCCAGCACATCGGCCAGTCGCTGCCGGGCCGGATCGTGGTAGAGCACATCGGAGGTGGCTATGACTGGCAAGCCGGCACTCTCGGCCCAACCGGTCATGCAACGCCATGCCCCCACATCATCGGCGCCTCGAAACAGCCCACCCAGTGCATAGCCCCGATCGCCAAATGTTTCCGCAAATTGCCCCAGGAATGCCATCACTTCATCCTGGGAACCCCGGGTCATTGGCCCCGATGGAAGCATCCGATGCAGCAACACTCCTCCCAACAGTGACCCGCCCAGTTCAGCCACATCCCGCCACCACAGGTGACACTCCCCCTTGGGGGCCCGGCGACGGCCCAACGTCAACAGGCGACACAATGCCGCATACCCTTCACGATCCGGCACCCACACCACCACCGGAGGAGCATCCTGCAAACGCAGGCGAGCCCCGCAGACAAGTGACCATTCCTGATCCTCGCCAAGCTCACAGGCAGCCACGTGAGCCCGAACGACACCAGCCAGGCTGTTCACGTCGGTCACGGCCAGGGCCCGGTGCCCCAACCCCGCCGCCCGACGGACCAGTTCATCGGGATGAGAGGCTCCTTCCAGGAACGAGTAATTCGTGCGGCAACACAACTCCGCGTACCCTTCCTGGACTCTCCCCACAGCCCCGGCAGGGACCACGACATCACTGGAACGTTGACCACCAGTCATCAAACGAGGCCCTACCCGAAAACCCCGTGAACAAACCACTCGTCATCCTGCCGCTGACGAAACAACCAATACCACTCGCCCGTATCAGTCTCGACCCGGTAATAGTCCCGTGTCACTGCCCGGTCGGTCCACCAGTCGGTTTCAATCCGCTCTGGCCCCCAACAACGAATCACGCGACATCCTCGCCCCTTCCAGAAAAATCGAACAGGGGTGCCACCGGCAACAACCGTCATCACCGCGATCGCTCTTTCGAACAATCGCAACGGTCGCCTGGCCGGCCCTATTCCCGACGGCCCCTCCACCACAGCCTCTTGAGAAAAGCCCTCATCCATCGGCTCCAACACCGCTGATTTTTCCGGAACCCCCCCCTCACACAGTCTCGCCCGAGACACTCCCTCCTTGCCCAACCGGCTCGTGAGTGTTTCAACCAGTCGGCCCAACCCGCGTTGCAATCGCTCCGCTCCGCCACTGTCTTCCTCCCCTGCATCAAACAACCTCTGCTGAGAACACACGGGCGACACGAGCCCCTTCCCCACCACTTCCAGACCAAGTACCCGGTCCGGCCATTGGCGACGCTCGACCTGCAAACGCACCAGGTTCCACAAGTGGCCCAGTTCACAGCTTGGCTCAACCAAACCAACCACCCACTCCGTCCACTCCGACTCGCCACCGGGTGTTTCAGAGCGAATCCGACACTCCACCTGCCGCAACAGTTCCCCGCGGCGCCCCAATTCACCAACCACCTCCTGCACCAGTTCACGCAAGATTTCCTCCAACCATTCTCCACAATTGACCGGGCACTCCATTTCACGAGAAGCCACCACAGGGCTGGGCATCGGCAGGTACTCCAGTATCTCTTCCCACTGCCCCATCGCCCTGTCCACCCGCCACACGGTCTCGGCCCCAAATCGCCGCTTCACCTCCGCCACGGGCAATGCCAACAACTGCTCGACCTTCAGCACATTCAATTCGCCAAGTGTCCGCAGCACTCCCGGCTCCAGTGCCAAGGCCCGGACCGGCAACCGAGGCATCCACGCGCTGTCACTCCCCGGCGGAACAACCAGGGGGTCCCAGGGCAGGCCAACCCACTGTGCCGCATGTGCGATGGCCCAGGCCGTCCCCGGCGAACCGGCCACCGCAATTCGCACGTGCCCTCCTCTCTCCAACCACCCCTCCTTCATTGCCTGGGCCAGCCTTCTCTCGCCACCAAACAAATGCCCACATCCGGTGACGTTGAGTAGCAGTGACGTCGGACACTCACGAGGATCGCGACCACGTGACCGCCCTCGTGCTGCCACCAGGGGCACCGAAACCTGTGGCGTGAATCGCCAGGCCCACCTGGCCTCATCGGCTAGCAGGCGACGGTCCGCATCCTCATCCGCCACGACAACTTCCAGTCCTTCTTGTTGACATCCCGACCTCGAAAGCACCGCCCTCGCCTCGGCCAGCGACACACCGGGATTCACGCCACCGGAATGAGCCTCGTCACAGCAGGCCAGCACTCGCTCGCCACGGCCTCCCACATTCGTCGTGACAACCAGTGGCCGTCGGTCACTTTTCTGTCGGGACATCAACCGGTGCTGAACGTTCCATCCCGGGAAGTAAACACAGGCCACCCGTCTCATCGTTCAACTCCAGCAACACCTCTCGCTCGTCATCCCCGGCCCTTCCAGGCCCTCTCCCTACGCCTCCTCGCAGCACGCGAATGCCCCATCGCCGCCCCTTGCACTTGGCATCCTTCTCCGGCACGTCATCAACAACGCATCCTCTCACCAGCACTCTCACCGCAGACCACGACGCATCTCGTGTCACGTCGCCTGTCCGGACCAACATTCCAACGCCCCCACCATGTTCCACTGCCAACTGCCATCGACGAGACACCCTCTCGTCAACCGTCCCCGCCCAAGTCAACACAACATCCACCGCCGGGCTGCGCAACACCTGCTCGACCGCCCACATCCATTCCACCTCTGACATCGGACGCACCACCAGAACCTGTTCCAGTGGCACCCCCAGGCTGGCGGCCGCCACGGCATAAAACCCACCCCCACGATCCACCACGGCCAATGTCCCCGCCCCCCGCTCGTCCCTCATCACCCCTCCCGCGGCCAGCAACGCCAATGTCCCCGCCCCACTGCCTGGCCCATCATTGTTGATCCAGTCCACCAGTGTTCCACGACACAGCCCCCCACCTGGCAACACGCTGTCAATCGCCGCGTGACCGGTCCCGACCAGGCGTTCCTGGCCATCCGGTAGCCGCCGTGTTCGTTCCATGTTCCGGAGGCGATCGGCAAGAATGCCGAGAGTTGTGACGCGTGACACGTATTCCAACCAACTGCGGCCTGGGCAATAAAACGCAAGAACGTGACGAAACCACCCTGGAGTCACGGAACCTGACGGACCACTCCCACCACCACCCCCAGGATTTTCACATCCCGGGCATAAATCGGCTTCAGTTTCGCATTGGCCGGCTGCAATCGAATCTGGTCGGCCTCACGGTAGAACCGCTTCAACGTGGCCGTCTGCCCCTCAAGCAACGCCACGACCGTGTCTCCCTCTCGACAACTGTCCGCCTGCCGCACGACAACCAGGTCCCCATCGTCGATGTGGTCTTCGATCATCGAATCGCCCTTCACCCGCAACACAAAATGGCCGTCCCGATTGAACAACGCGTCGAAATCGATTCTTTCATCCTGCTCGACGGCCTCGATCGGACTTCCCGCGGCGATCACTCCAGCCAACGGCAAGCCGGCCCGGTTTCCCTGACGCCCCCAGTCGGATTGCCCTGGCTCATCGCCTGACAGTCGAATCGACCGACTCTTTTTTGCGTCTCGCACAATCAACCCGTGTCTCTCCAACGTCTTCAGATGCCGATGGACACTTGTGGGTGATCGATCACCCACATGACGAACAATGTCACGAACCGATGGAGCATATCCGCGGATCTGCAACTCGGTCCGGATGAACATCAGAATCTGTTGCTGACGTTCCGAGAGCGGTTTCAATGGAGAATCAACCTGGTTTCGTTCTCCTCCCCCGGTCACCTCGCGGAGTGGTTGCTTCGCGTCTCTCTCATTCATGGAACGGCCCACGTTTTGATGTTGGAATGCCACAATATCGTCAGTAAACACATGTATACATCAGTAAACAATCGTACACAACCCGTTTTTTTGTGACTGGCATGCCGTGGCTCCATTCCCACACGCTGTCGCACGGTCAACCGCCGATCTGCTATCGTGTCACTTCGGTTCCAGATCCAGACATGCTCGGCCCAGCCCCAGGGAGCTGAGGAACTATCTCGATGAGACACCTCTGCCTTCGTTTGCACTTGTTACTGCCCATTCTCATGTCGTCGACAATTTCTGTGACGACACAGGCAGCTGACTCCCCGCTGCCCGCCACGATTAGCTTCAACCGCGACATCCGGCCGATCCTTTCGAATCTCTGCTACCACTGCCACGGCCCCGACAAGACCAAGCGAGAAGCGGACCTCCGCTTTGACACTCGCGACGGACTCTTTGCCAAGAAAACCGACCACCACATTGTGAGCCCCGGTAAGCCCGCAAGCAGCGAACTCTACCGAAGAATCACATCCGACGAAGCCGAACAACGGATGCCACCGGCGGACTCCGGATTGTCACTCTCACCCCGCCAGGCCCAACTGATCCAGAAGTGGATTGCCCAGGGAGCCACCTGGCAGCCTCACTGGTCATTTATTCCCCCGACACGGCCCCGCCTGCCAAAAGTCAGCCGTCCCGAATGGACTCGCAACGCGATCGATCACTTCATCCTGGCTCGCCTGGACCGTGAAAACCTGTCCCCTTCACCTGAGACCGACCGCACCACACTGTTGCGGCGACTCCACCTGGACCTCACCGGATTGCCGCCCACTCCACGCCGCATACTCGCTTTCCTGGCAGACACTCGGCCAGACGCCTATCAACGCGAGGTCGACCGCCTGCTGGCCTCTCCCCGCACCGGTGAACACCTCGCTGTGAACTGGCTCGACGCCGCACGGTACGCCGACACCAGTGGGTACCAGAACGACGGACCTCGTTCGATGTGGCGATGGCGAGACTGGGTGCTTGACGCCTTCAATCACAACAAACCCTTTGACGAATTCACCGTCGAACAATTGGCGGGCGACCTGCTGCCCAACCCCACCCTGAGTCAACTGATCGCCACTGGCTTCAACCGCAACCACAGGGGCAACAGCGAGGGAGGCGTGATCCCCGAGGAGTTCCAGGTGGAATATGTCGTCGACCGGGTCGACACCACTGCCACCGTCTGGCTTGGCCTCACGATGAAATGCGCCCGCTGCCACGAACACAAGTATGACCCGATTCCACAACAGGAGTTCTACCGGGTTTTCGCCTATTTCAACAACGTTCCCGAAAACGGCCGTGCCATCAAGGAAGGGAATTCGCCCCCCTACATCAAGGCCCCCACCCCCACACAACTCCAGCGACAGCAGCAACTCGCCACCACGATTTCCGAAGCCACCCGCACCGCCCTGAAACTCAAACCAGTTCTGGGGATGGCACAGCGAAAATGGGAAAGCACACAGGGCAAGTCGCTCCCCGAGGGCACCGACTGGTCCATCACCGACGGCTTGGTCGCCCACTTCCCACTCGACGGAACCCTCACCAACACTGTCAACGCCAAGCAACCAGCAACGCCTCTTCCCGCCGAGGCGGACTACGCAAACGGCCAGGTTGGAAAAGCCGTACGCCTTGAAAACGGAGTACACCTGGCGACAGACAAAGTTGTCGCCCCCTTCGGTTATCGCGACACACTGTCGCTCTCCACGTGGTTCAATGCCACTCGAGTCGACCACGGCACCCTGCTGTCCAAGATGGTCGACCAGGATCGAGGAAGAGGGTACTACGTTGACCTGGCTTCCGGGCACATTCGCATCAACTTGATCGCCCGCTGGTTGGACGACTCCATCCGTGTTCGTTCGGCCAAACCGATCGAGGCCAACCGCTGGCACCACATCGTCGTCACCTATGATGGCAGCCGGCAGGCATCCGGAATTCGGCTGTATCTCGACGGCATGCCCACACCACTGGTCGTCGACCAGGACTTCATCAACCAGTCCTTCGCAGCCGCAGAACCGATCCGCATCGGAGGAGGAGGAGGACCGGAAGGCCGTTTCACCGGACTTCTCGACGACGTCCGCATCTATTCACGTGACCTGACGGCNACTGAAGCATCCATTTTGGCAGTTGCGAACACNATTCCGTCGATCCTCTCAATCGCCACCAACAAGCGGACTCCCGCGCAAGCCGCCAAACTCCGCGACTACTTCATCGCCCGGCACGCCAGCCCTGCTCACCGAAAAACTGTCAAACGGCTGGTCGCCCTGAACCGCGAGGCCCGTACGTTCAACGACTCGATTCCGACAGTCATGATCATGCAGGACCTGCCAGAACCCAGACAAACTCACGTCCTGGTCCGGGGCCAATANGACCGGCCGGGAGCGGCTGTGCNACCGGGCACTCCGACCTCCCTTCCAAAACTGGCCGCCAACAGCCCACCGAACCGACTTGGCCTCGCCCGTTGGCTGGTCAACAAGAAAAACCCCCTCACCGCAAGGGTGATCACCAACCGGCTGTGGCAAGGCCTCTTTGGAATCGGTCTCGTCCGGACAACCGAGGACTTTGGCTCGCAGGGCGAATTGCCGTCGCACCCTCGACTACTCGACTGGCTGGCATCCGAGTTTCACCACAACGACTGGGACGTGAAGGGGATCATCCGCCTGATCGTCACCAGCAGCACCTACCGCCAGTCTTCGCGAGTNACCCCCGCCCAATTGGAACGTGACCCGAAGAACCGTCTTTTGGCACGGTCCCCACGCTACNGGCTTTCGGCCGAAGTCATCCGTGACCAGGCCCTGTTCGCATCGGGATTGCTCNACGAACGAATNGGNGGCCCGTCGGTTCGCCCNTACCAACCTGAAGGCCTTTGGAAGGAAATTGCTTCCACGACNAATTANGACCAATCCACCGGCNNCGACCTTCACCGTCGAAGCCTTTACACGTACTCNAAACGCACAGTCACCAATCCCACGATGCTCGCCTTTGACGCCAGCACCCGTGAGGCCTGCATGGTTCGCCCCTCGCGAACCAACACCCCCTTNCAGGCACTGACGTTGATGAACGACGTCACCTTCACCGAAGCCGCCCGCGTCCTGGCTGAACGCGTGTTGAGTTCGCCACAAGCCGGNGANGCNCCNCGCCTGAAACGAGCCTTCCTCTTGACGATTTCNCGACCACCCACTGTTGCCGAATCGACCATCCTNCTGGCCAACCTCAAACACCAGCGTTCGGCGTTCACGCGAGCCCCACAAGCGGCGGCCAAACTGGCCGCCACCGGTGACACGCCCCGTCGCCCGGGACTGGATGACNGCGAAGTGGCCACATGGACCACNTTGTCCAGCCTGCTGCTGAACCTCGACGAAGCCATCAGCCGCGAGTAAAACGATGAACATCCCACNCCCTCTCCACGACCATCTTGCCATTGCNNGGCGAGGNTTCCTGACCCGCTCNGCTGCCGGNCTCGCCTCCCTGGCCACCCTCCTGNAGCNGGACGGNTTTTNANGGACCGCCACGGCCNCCCAGNCCCCCGGGCCCGACACGCTNCCGCATTTTGCCGGCAAGGCCAANCGAGTCATCTACCTGTTNCAGTCCGGTGCGCCGTCGCAACTGGACCTCTTCGACTACAAACCACAACTCGCAAAACAACACAACAAGGATCTTCCAGATTCTATCCGCAAGGGCCAANGGCTCACCGGGATGACTTCCAANCAGGAACGATTCCCCGTCGCCCCCTCGAGCTTTTCGTTCCAACAGCATGGAAAAAGCGGGCACTGGCTTAGTGAACTGCTTCCCGAAACAGCCGGAATCGCCGACCGAATCACGGTATTGAAAACCGTCCACACCGAAGCCATCAACCACGACCCAGCAATCACGTTCATCCAGACCGGTGCCCAACTGGCCGGGCGTCCCAGTTTTGGTTCCTGGCTATCGTATGGCCTTGGAAGCTTGAACAAGGACCTCCCGGCATTTGTCGCCATGGTCTCCGGGTCCGGCGGGCAACCCCTCTANGACCGCCTNTGGGGCAGTGGATTTCTTCCCAGCAAATTCCAGGGAGTCAAGTTTCGGTCCGTCGGCGACCCGGTGTTGTTCCTTTCCAACCCAAACGGAGTCGACAANCCGATCCGTCGACGGTTCCTTGACGACCTGNCCCGNATCAACCAACTCAAACTCAAGCGNCAGGGTGACCCNGAGATCAACACCCGNATGGCNCAATACGAACTCGCCTTCCGGATGCAAACNTCTGTCCCGGAACTCACCGACATCTCTTCAGAGCCGGACCACATTTTCAAAATGTATGGAGACGATTCACGCAAGCCGGGAACATTCGCCTCCAATTGTCTACTCGCCCGCCGCCTCTGTGAACGGGGCGTCCGCTTTGTCCAGTTGTTTCATCGCGGGTGGGACCAACACGCCACACTTCCNGCGAAAATCGCCGAGCAGTGTGNGGCAACCGATCGCGCNAGCGCCGCGTTGGTACGNGATCTCGCTCAGCGAGGNCTCCTCAAGGACACCCTTGTNGTNTGGGGAGGTGAGTTTGGACGCACCGTCTACTGCCAGGGACAACTCACAAAAACCGACTACGGCCGGGACCACCACCCGCGGTGCTTCTCTATCTGGGCGGCTGGCGCCGGGATCAAACCAGGTTTGTCATACGGAACCACCGATGACTATTCCTACAACATTGCAGAAAACCCCGTTCATGTTCACGACTTAAACGCCACGTTGTTGCACTGNCTGGGCATTGACCACCAGNGNCTGACGTTCAAGTACCAGGGGCGNCGTCACCGNTTGACCGACGTTCATGGTGAACTGGTCAAGGACATCCTTGCCTGACCAACGCGGCACCCACACGCCANCTTCACCTTTGGCCGGCCTGCAACTGGTTCTCGGAATTCACCGGTGGCGATCAAGTCTTTATCAGCTTCGGCTTTGTTTTCGGCTCAGGTTTCGAAGGGACTTTCNCCGGCTCTTTTCCCCTCCGTGGCCGGCGTTCCACTTTCCCACCTGTCGCCAGAAGGGAAGCCAGTGCCTTCTCCGCCCTGGCCAATTGCCTGACGACTTCCTGCAAGGCCTCTGGCTTGGGCTGGGGCTGCTTGGCCAACTCCTTCAACTTCGCAACGGCGGCGGCGACTTCCGCACGAGCCGCCACGACTTGCCGATGCCACGGTGAAAACCGCGGCAATGGAACCACCGGCCGCCCCGCACCGAACGGATTGAATCCTCTCAGCTTGCCTGCAGCTCCACCACCAAATTGGCGGATCTGGATCTGCGCCCCGTTATTCTCCGCGTACAGTTTGTACAATTTGTAGGCCTCTGCGTCTGTCTTTTTCAGTTCATCGACAGACTTCGCTTTCACCTCACGGGTTTCGGACTTCCCCTTCACTTGCCGTGTAATCGCCACCCGAATTCCATTTCCCTTTCCGTCCTGGATCACAACCTGCCGGTTCCCCTCCGGCCGCCCCTTCTCGGTCACCTCAATGTTCCGTTGACCGTTAGTCACGCGCACCGAGATGCGAGTGGCGTTCCCCCCACCGATCCCCAGCCGGATTGACGTCTGAGGGGAGGGAACCGGATCCGCTTTGGGCAGTGCGGCTTCAGCACGCCGTGCCACGGTTTTGTTGCCGCTTTTTGCAAGACGCTCCAGGGCACTTTCGGCAGCCTTTTTTGTCTCCGGGTGCCTCGAGGCTTGAAGCTGCTTGAGGATTGAAACACACCGAATCGTTCTTTCCAGATCGCCACCCTCAGCGGCGGACGCCACCGGACCTATCGCAGCCACTCCGGCAGCCACCAACTTCTGGGATGCGGATTTTCGAACCGCAAAATCGCGACTGGTCAACTTCGCCACCCAGGAATTGATTTCCTCAAGATGAGCCACGTCTTTCTTGGCTGACGAGGGCTTGGCGGCTGCCTTGTCAGTTGACTGTTCATCAGCCGAAACCGTTGCCATGAAACAGGCAAATGCACACAAGGTGAAAACAAATCGAGTTCGAATCACTTGAGGCACAGTTCATCCTCCCATGAAACCAGGCACACCCCCATTGCAATCGCCGCGATTGTGACCGTGTGCGGGAGAAGTGGCAAGAGATGAATCTCGCGAGCCACGGCGGTAACATGCACTCCCACGATCTCACCTCAAGTCGACCTGTCGAACAGCCACATGCCCCAATTGCAATTCCGTAACACGGTTCTGCTGCTTGTCCTCCTGGCGTCGAGGTCACTCGATGCGGGAGACCCACCCCGGCCATTTGGACTCGACCGCCGGATCCCATGGACCACTTCCACCATCACCGGGTCACCCGACCCGCCGCCGCCCTACTCAGTCCAACGTGTTTTCCCGAAACTGAGTTTCAAGAATCCCGTCATTCTCACCGGTGCCCCTGGAACCGACCGTTTGTTCGTCGTTGAGTTGTCCGGAAAGATCTTCACTTTCACGCCCGGCCAACCGCACTCCTCCGCGGACCTTGCTGCTGATCTTTCGCCGGCAATCACGGGCCTCACACAGGTGTACGGGCTGGCCTTCCATCCGGATTTCCAGACCAACCGCCAGTGTTACATCACATACGTCAGGAAAGCCGGCGAACCGGACGGTACGGTTGTCTCCCGGTTCACTGTCAGCAAAACCACACCGCCGACAATCGATCCAGCAAGCGAGCAGCCGATCATCAAATGGCTCGCCGGTGGACACAACGGAGGCTGCCTCGAATTTGGTCCGGACGGTTATCTCTATATCAGCGCCGGCGATGGCGCCGGAGCCTTCCCGCCCGACAGTCGCCGAAATGGTCAAAACCTCGGAACCCTTCCAGCGACAATTATGCGGATCAATGTCGACGCGCGTTCCGGCGACACGCACTACACGATCCCCCGCGACAACCCCTTCATCACGACTCCAGGAGCACGTCCGGAAGTCTGGGCCTACGGCTTTCGCAACCCATGGAAGATCACATTCGACCGGAACACCGGAGCCCTCTGGTGCGGCGATGTCGGCTGGGAAATGTGGGAGATGATCTACCGCGTCCAGAAGGGCGCCAATTATGGGTGGAGCATTGTGGAGGCATCACAATCGGTGCATCCAGAATGGGACCGGGGTCCCACTTCCATTTCGCCCCCCACAGTGGCCCATTCGCACACCGAATCCAGGTCGATCACCGGAGGCGAAGTTTACACGGCCTCCCGACTGAAAGAACTCCGTGGCGCCTACATTTACGGAGACTACGTGACCGGAAAGATCTGGTCGGCACGCCACGACGGTCGCCGACTGACCGAATCCCGGGAACTGGTCGACACGACCCTCCAGATCGTCTGCTTTGGCACCGACAACGCGGGAGAAGTCTACATCGTCGACTATGTCAGTGGGGGCATCCACAGGTTGGTCCCCGGAAACGCAAAAGCAGTCAATCGCAAATTTCCTCGTCGACTGAGTCAAACGGGCCTTTTCACCTCAACCAGCCCGCAAAAATTGGCCCCCGGGGTCATCCGCTATTCCATCGGTGCATCTCCCTGGGCAGACCACGCCGTCGCTGACCGTTTTTTCGCCCTCCCGGGCACCACCCAACTCGGCTTCCACAAAACCTCCAACATCCAGATCGGAAACGTCGCCGGTGGCCTGGCATTCCCCGTGGACGGTGTCCTCGCCAAGACCATCTCGCTCGACCTGGTCACAGGTGATCCACGATCTCGACGTCCTGTAGAAACACAATTGTTGCATTTCAATGGTCAATCCTGGCAGGCGTACAACTACATCTGGAATTCCGACGCAACCGACGCAGTCCTTGCTGAAGACGTTGCCAGTGACTCCCTCTTTACAGTCACCGACGCCTCGGCCCCAGGCGGAAAGCGGGTGCAAAGCTGGCACCATGCAAGTCGAACCGAATGCATCCTCTGCCACACAACCCGCGGCGGCTCGCTCTACGGCTTCACGCCGGCGCAACTCAACCGGGACCACGATTACGGGAAAGTCACAGACAACCAGTTCCGCACCCTGGCTCACATCGGTATTCTGGCCGCCGCACCCAAGGCTCTGCCCACACCAATGCCCGATCCCGCGGACACAACACTGCCGCTTGAAAAAAGAGCCCGGGCTTATCTGCATGTCAACTGCGGGACATGCCATCGTCGTGGCGGTGGTGGAACTGCGGCAATGGACATTCGCTACGAGTTCTCTCTCAAGCAGTCCAATCTCCTCGGCGCACGACCGACCCAGGGGACATTTGGCATGCTTGCCGCACGGGTGATGGCGCCAGCGGCCCCCTACCGCTCAGTCCTGCTTTATCGCATGGCCAAACTTGGCCGTGGACGGATGCCGCATTTTGGCTCACAGGTGGTTGACCGGGCCGGTTTGCAACTTGTCCACGACTGGATCGACTCGCTCGACCCATCGCTGGCGCCTGCCGGCACCGGTGATGCCGCGGCACTGGAACTTCGCAAACGTCATGACAGCCTGCTCGAATCACTAAAAAGGCCCGATTTGGCGAGCGCCAAACAACAGGACGCAATTGACTCACTCCTGTCCTCAGCAAGTGGTGCCCTGCAACTCGCGGTCGCCGTGGATCACCCGGCCAACCCATTGCCGTCCCGCGCCGCTCAACGGGCGGTCGCGACCGGCGGAACCCACACCGATGTACGTATACGAGATCTTTTCGAACGTTTTTTGCCTCACGACAAGCGAGTCAAAAGACTGGGAACCACTGTCAAACCGGACCAGATCCTGGCCATCCCCGGAAATGTCGCAGCCGGCCGAACACTTTTTCTCAAGGCCGCCGGCGTCCAATGCCGCAACTGCCATCGGATCGCCCGTCAGGGAAAAGCCGTTGGCCCTGACCTGGATACAATTGCACGCAAGAACGATCGGCGTGCGATCCTGGAATCGATTCTCACCCCGTCCAAGAAGATTGACCCCAAATTTCGCGCCTACCTGGTTGAAACCACACAGGGCCGAGTGCACACAGGGCTCCTCGTCTCTCGAACCGACAAAAGGGTTGTCATCAGGGAAGCAAATGGCAAGGAGACCGTCGTCACGGCCGACGATGTCGAAATGATTGTTGCTCAACCCAAGAGCCTCATGCCCGAACTGCTAGTCAAGGACATGACGTCCAAACAACTCGCCGATCTGCTGGCCTTTCTGGAGTCACTCAAGTGAGTTCTTATCACAACGCTCGTGTTCATTTTCTCGTCCTGGCGTCGGCGCTGGCCACCTGCCTCGGCAATGTTGCCATCCACGCACAAGGCCCAGAAACCAAAGCCAGCAAATCGCCCACTCCACGAAAAGCGGCCTGGAACACCTCACGGGTCGTGGGAACCCCCGAGCCCCCGTCGCCGTTCCTCGTCGAACACCGGTTCCAGAAACTCAAGTTCACCAATCCGGTTGAAATGCGCCCCATCCCTGGTACCAACCGGCTCCTGGTGATGGAACTCAAGGGCCGGATCGTGTCATTTCCCGACCGGCAGGACGTCACCACCACTGATCCCGTTCTGGATCTCACCAAGCACAAACCCGCGATCAGCAATGCTTACGGTTTCACGTTTCACCCGAACTTCAAAGAGAATCGCACCTGCTTCATCTCTTACATCCAGGGCCCACAAGCCACGGGCACAAAGGTCTGCCGCTACCGCTTCAAAAGCATGGATCCACCGACCATCGACCCCGCGAGTCGCAAGGAAATTTTTCACTGGCCCTCCGGGGGACACAATGGTGCCGCGATGCGGTTTGGCCCCGACGGCTTTCTTTACATCACCGCGGGCGACGGGGTTGGCCCCAACCCACCCGACCCTCCCAACAACGGCCAGGACTGCAGCAACTACTTCTCCACACTGATTCGCATTGACGTGGACCACACCGATCCGGGACGCAACTATCGCGTGCCACAGGACAACCCGTTCATCAACACAAAGGGAGTGCTGCCGGAAATCTGGGCTTTTGGTTTCCGCAACCCGTGGAAACTCAGTTTCGACCGCAAGTCTGGCGACCTGTATGTCAGCGACGTGGGCTGGGAACTGTGGGAATTCATCTACAGGGTCGAAAAGGGTGGCAACTACGGCTGGAGCATTGTCGAGGGACGACAACCGGTCAACACGCACTTCAAACGTGGCCCGACCCCCATTCTTCCGCCCACGGTGGATCATCCCCATAGCGAATCCGCCTCGATCACAGGCGGAGAATTTTACTACGGAAAACGCCTACCGACACTCCACGGCCAGTATGTCTACGGCGATTATGAAACCGGAAAACTCTGGTCCTTCGCCTGGGACCCCACCTCAAAAAAGGCCATCCAAAAACGTGAACTGGCAGACACCCCTCTGCGGGTGATCTGTTTCAGTTACGACACATCCGACGACCTGCTGCTGATGGATTACACAGGCGGCACCATCCACCGCCTGTCCCCCAATCCCAAGAGAGGCGAACCAAGTCGTTTCCCAACTCGCCTCAGCAAAACGGGCCTCTTCACGTCCACCTCCGACCATCACCTGGCTCCCGGCGTCACGCCATACGACGTCGCGGCGTCNCCCTGGCATGACACGGCAACCGTCCAGCGAGCCATCGCCGTCCCCGGGACCGACCAGATCGGCACCAGCGGCAAATGGAGTTTCCCGGCGGGAACGGTCGTCCTCAAAACTCTGTCGCTGGATCTCGTCAAAGCGAAACGCACCGTTCCCACTCGCATTGAAACGCAACTGATGCATTACGACGGTGACGCGTGGCGAGGTTACTCGTATCGTTGGAACGACGCACAAACAGATGCAGAACTTGTCGCCTCCGCCGGCCGTGACGTTCACTTTCAGGTCGCTGACCCAACGAAGNCACACGCCTCCCTGCGGCAGACCTGGCANTTCGCGTCGCGAGTTGAATGTGTTCGTTGCCACAATCCGTGGAGCGGCCACGTTCTCAGCTTCAATTCATCCGGCCTCGACCGTGCGAATCCCGACAAGGCCAAGGGACCAGACCAACTGGAAACACTTTCTCAACTGGGCCTCTTTGACCGACCATTGGCCGCCGCGACCACGCCGCCACTGACCGATCCATACGACACCACCCAGCCGACAGAACGGCGAGCCCGCAGTTTCCTGCATGTCAACTGCTCCCATTGCCACCGCCTACACGCCGGCAGCGCCGTGCTGGCCTACATGCATGCCGACCTCTCCCTGNAAGCCACGCGAATGATCGACGCAAAACCNACTCAGGGGACATTTGGCATTCGCGACGCCCGCATCATCGCTCCGGGCGACCCGTTTCGCAGCATCCTGTACCTCAGGGTCTCCAAGCTCGGCCGAGGGNGAATGCCTCACATCGGTTCCGAAGTCGTCGACACTGCAGCGGCCGGNTTGGTCCGNGACTGGATCTCGTCTCTTCCGGGCGCCGACACCCCCATCGCAAGCCTGTCCGCGGCACAAAAACACTCGCGTATCGAGGCTCGTGCCAACGTCGCTGAACTCGAAAACGCCGGTGATGTTTTTTCCCCGGGTTTACTGGCTCGTTCCCTGGCATCCCCGTCAACGGCTCTCCACCTCCAGCAGCGACTCGATGCACCAAATTCACGTTTTTCAAACGTCGCTCGCAAAAGGATCATCGCCGCCGCGGTGGCCCACAATGACATCACCACCCGAGACCTCTTCGAACGTTTTCTTCCCGAGGAGAAACGCGTGAAACGGCTCGGCCGAACCATTCAGCCCGCAGCACTCCTGGCAATGACGGGCAATGCGAAAACCGGCCGCAACCTCTTCGAAAAGTCACAGNCCGCGCAATGCCGCAACTGCCACAAGGTTGGCAATGTCGGCAAATCGGTTGGCCCTGCGCTCGATGGGATTGGAAAAAAATATGGCCGAAGCGAACTTCTCGATCAGATCTTAAATCCCTCACGCAAAATCGANCCGAAGTACTTGACCCACATCGTGGAAACGACTGCCGGAAAAGTCTTGACCGGAATCCTTGTCAAAAAATCGGACAAGGAGGTCGTACTGCGGGATGCCAAGAACCAGCAAATTGCAATTCCCGCCGCTGACGTTGAGGAACTGATTGTCCAACGCAAGAGCATGATGCCCGAATTGCTGCTCAAGGACATGACCGCCCAGCAGGTGGCTGACCTTCTGGCCTTCCTGGACTCACTGAAACTCCCACCTCCGACCANGTAGTCTCAGCGTTTTTCGGCGGACGTCACCGACCGCTTTTCGCCTCGCTTCATCCAGCCTGCTGATCGTCGGGTGCCCCCGCCTCGCCAGTGGCGATGGCATCGCCTGGGTCGGCACCGTAGTGGCCCGTTCGTTTCTCGCGTTCGGCCAGGAATTTGATCGTCATCGGATAAGGCCACAATTCACCATTGTTCGCCTTGATTCCCCCGATGACCGGAAAGACGACCCCCACAGCCAACAACCCAAAAAAGAGGGGTATTCCGATAAGAAAACCCGCAAGGGAAAAACAGCAAATCCCCAGAATGAACTCGGTGATAATCCAGTTTGTTACAACACGGCCATGTCGATCGACAGTTTCCGACATGTCTTTTTTCAACTGCCACAGGATGATGGGAACCACCCAACCCGCAACCGGCAAAACGAACCCAGTCAATTGAGAGAGATGAATCATCATCGCCCACTGGTTCGTATCGGACGACAGGTTGTCCAGTGCCCCAGCCAGCCCACCAGGCGATGACTCCCCGTCAATCAATTTCGACTTGGCTGCCTGAAACTCGTCATCGTTGAGTGTCCCGGCACGCCGCAATTCCTCCAGCCGTTCCAGTTCTTCAACAAGACTCATCGCGAACACCACTTCATAAAAACAACACCATCCAAGTCGTACAGGATCGCTAAAGCCAACGGGGTCATTGAAGTTGTCTGCATTATGCCGACAACTCGTGCTCCACGCTCCCCGGAGGAAACAACTCTGCAAGCAATTGTTTCCAGGCGGCCGACTCAGCCTTCGGCGCGAACACCGGCCGCAATTGGTCACATTGTTTCACCAGTCCCTGGTAAAAGTCTCCCTCCTTCTCAGACTCAACCAGCAGCCTTTGAAGTCCCGGGACGTCGCCGGGCTCGAAGAACCCCGGATAATCTTCCCCCAACAGTCCGATCGACCCACTGATACGTGTCGCGACGACCGGTGTTCCCACACTGATTGATTCACCCACAACATTCGCCCCGCCCTCCATGCGGCTAGACAAAACCATCACGCGACTTCTGGCCAACTGTCTCATCACCTTCCAATGCGGTTGGTTCCCCAGCCAACGGTAACGTTTCGGATTTTTCCGAGACTCGGCCTCCGCCCTTTCCTTCATCGTGTCACTGAGGGCGGCCCCCAGATGCACGACGCGAATTTTCGACCCACGCGGCAAACCACGGGCCGCCCTGGCAGTCAAAAACGGATCCTTGACAGGCCGCAGGTGTCCCACGACAGCCACCTGCCAAGTTCGCACGGCCTTTGATGGCAGACTCGACGGAACCACCACGGATTGGTGAATCACGCGACAACGAGAGTGCAAACCGGGTTCCAGTCGCGTCAGACCGTGTTTCTGCAGCACCACAATCCGATCCGCAACAGCCAGCGCCTCATGTCCCGCCTGGTACCTCTGGAGATCCCTGTACAGGTCGGTCCCGCTCAGGGCCACCACGAGTTTTCCGGACGGATGCCGTTGCCGAAACTGCAACGCAGAACCGGCGCTACGGTGTGCATGAAGAGCAACCAGCAGGTCACAACGCTCATCTGTCCAACCGGTCTGCACCGTCACACGGTGCCCCAGCCCTTCCAGCACCCGACGCCAGCGAACCGCTGTCACACGGTTACCGCTCCGGCGCCCGGCATGCGCCGGAATCACGATTTGAACCCGCCGCCCTCGCACATCCCCACCTAACCGGTGAACACCAGAAACGTGTCAGTTCTTTCGGCAACCGATCCCACCACTGCGGTCGCTTCGGCACCGGACTCCCGGCACAGACGCACCAGTTCGTCCGCTCGTCCCGGATCAACACTCATCAGCAAGCCACCCGATGTCTGCGCATCGAACACCATCTCCAGCCCCACCGGTTCGGCCGATGACTCGATTCGCATCAGTGATTCAACAGCCGCCCGGTTGGTTTGGCTGGCCCGAGTGTGATAGCCCAAGCCCGCCAGTTCCGCCGCTCCGGGCAACACCGGCAACTGAGACGTCCTTATTGTCAGCGTGACATCACTGGCCTGGGCCATCTCACCGGCGTGTCCGGCAAGCCCGAACCCGGTGATATCGGTCGATGCGGAAACCGAAACTGATTTCGCCGACTGGCTCGCCCCCTGGTTCAGCATCGCCATGCTTGTGGCTGCGACAGCCAGAACATCTGCAGGACAACGGTTTTTCTTGAACGCGGTCGTAACAAACCCGGTACCCAGAGGCTTACTTAGAACGAGTGCATCTCCCGGCCTTGCCCCACCGTTGGTCAACAATTCTTGTGGCGTCGCCACACCGGTCACACTGAGCCCGTATTTGATTTCGGTGTCCCTCACCGTGTGACCACCGGCAATCACCGCACCTGCCTTCAGAACACGATCCGCTCCCCCGGCGAGAATGTCAGCCAGGATCGACAACGGCAGTTTGTCATCTGGAAAACCAACGATATTCAACGCCGTCCGCGGCGTCCCACCCATGGCATAAATGTCGCTGAGACTGTTTGCCGCCGCAATCTGGCCAAAGAGAAATGGGTCATCCACAAGCGGTGGAAAAAAATCGAGCGATTGCAGGATCAGCAGATCATCACGCAACCGGTACACGCCCGCATCACTAAAATCCTCTGCACCCACCACCAGATCCGGATCATCAAACTTCGGCAGCCCACGCACGACCTGCGCGGTCCCCTCCTGGGGCAGCTTGCCGGCTCACCCGGCACAACTGGCCCAGTCGACAAGGCGTTTCTTTCGACCGAACAGGGGCATATCTCCACCCTCCTGGTACCCAAAACGGACATTTGTTCCACCCGGCGGATTGTATGGCCAACGCTGCGACAAGCCAACGCACGTCAGTCCCGGTATGATGCTCCAACGCCACACGGCGTAAGATCGCACGCGTTCCCATTTTGTTTTTGGAGACTCGCCCAGCATGTCACTGTCCAACCAGGTCGCTGTGATCACCGGTGGAGGCCGCGGAATTGGACTCGCATGTGCTCGCCTTCTCGCAAGAGATGGCGCCGCGGTCGTCCTGGCCACCCCCGAAGACGAGGAACGAACAACCGCACTGGAAGAATTCCACGACGCGGGACACCGGGCTCTCGGAACCGCAACTGATGTCACTTCCGAATCCGACCTGTCCCGCATGGTCGAGGAGACACTGGATCACTTTGGACGCATCGACATCCTCGTCAACAACGCCGGGATAATTGGTCCGACCGCCGAGTTGCAGAATGTGCAACGCCACGAATGGGAAGCGGTGATGGCTGTGAACGTCACCGGAATGTACCTGGCCTGCCGCGCCGTACTCCCACACATGATTTCGCGGGCCGGCGGACGCATCATCAATATCGCTTCAGCCGCGGGCCAAATCGGATTTCCTTTGCGAAGCCCATACGCCGCCTCGAAGTGGGCCGCCATTGGCTTGACCAAGACACTTGCAATCGAGTCTGCCGAACACGGCATCCTTGTCAACGCCGTTTGCCCCGGCCCAATCGATGGCCCACGCATGGATGCCATCATTGAAGCCAAAGCGCAACTCACCGGAGAATCCAGCGACGCCGTACGGCTCCGGCTTGCTGAAGACACGCTGCTGGGGCGGCTGATTCCCGCCGAACACATCGCCGAAATGGTCGCATTCCTTGCATCCAATCGCGCCGACAGCATCACCGGACAAACACTGGACGTCAACGCCGGATACCGGGTCTGATCGACCCGGCAAACCAACAGGAGGCATCATGCCCGACACACACAACAGCCTGGAAGACCGACAATCACGAGGCCGCCAACTCGTCGAGGAAATGTTAGGCAAAGAAACGGCCGCCGAGACAATCGCCCACTGGGAGGCCATCAGCCCCGAATTCAGCGGTTATGTCACCGAATTCCTCGCCGGAGAAATCTGGAACCGTGACGGGCTAGACCGTCGCACCAAGTCACTTGTCTCAATTGCGGCTTTGGCCGCCCTGGGACGAACACGGGCCCTGGAATTGAACCTACGTTTCGCAATCAAAAACGGCGCCACCCGGCAGGACATTGTCGAAGCCCTGCTGCAAATCGCACCATACGCCGGATTCCCTGTGACCTGGGACGCGTTGGCGCGTCTAGACGAGATCGAACCGCGAGATGCATCCGAATCGTGACCCGAGCGGCACTCACGGCCCAGCCGCCACCGTCGGCAAACCAGCGCCCTTCCAGGCAAAAATCCCACCCGGGTATCTCTTCACGTTCTTGTATCCGTTTCTCTTCGCCCACAATGCCCCGTTGTGACTCCGACCACATGCAGTGAATCCACAGTACACAACCACAAGCTTGTCCTTGTCCTCACCCAGAAGCGACACAAACTCTTCCTCGGACTTGCCGGCCGTCTGTTCGGCATCCCATGTTTCCATTGTTGCCTTGGGAAACAGGAACTGAACAGCACCGTCAATGTGCTGCTTCTTGTAGCTGGCCTCCAGGGGCATCGCGTCAATCAGCACCATCTCTGGCCGTGTGTCGAGCAGCGTCTTGAGTTCACCTGTTGTGATCACTTCGTACTCGCCGGCAGCCATGTGACGAGCCAATTTCACTGCCACCTTCTCTGTTTCAACTTCCTGTTGAAACTTGTTCTGGCCGCAACCACTTGCCCCAACGGCAACTGCCAACACAACCGCAACACGTCCACACAAACTCGTCATCACGTCTCTCCGTTTTTCTTTTCGATCACAACCCGCTCCGGCCGTTTCGCTCCCCTCGGCCGTGTGGACCACCGCAGCCACACACACGCCCCCAGCAGCAACACATCGATTCCGGCCGCCTGTTTCAACGTCAGACCGCTACTCTTATCGCCGGACCCGAAACAACCACATTCGATGTCCAAGCCCAGTAGTATTCCGTATCCCAGCACGCAAAGAAACACCGCCACAAGTCCGCCAGCGCCCAAACTCGCCCAGCGACGGCCCAACCACAGCCCCACTCCCAGTACCAGTTCTCCCACAACAACACACCAAGCCACCGTCGGCAGCAAGGGTTCCCACACGAGACCAAACTCACCGACCACCCCGACAAAGGCATTCATGTCCAACAGTTTCGCGGTCCCCGCCCACAGCAACACACTCCCCAGCCCAGCGGCAACAACACGTGGAACAAACGACTGAGACATCAAGGTATTCCGGTAACCCAATTCGTATTGAGACCAGCCGAAAAAAGAGGCCCAGCCGCGAAACACGCGACCGGGCCTCCTGTTTTTTCCCCAGCCGGGACCCGGAGGTCCGCTGACCGGGTAGGTGGCTGCCCAAAGGACAACCCGCCGGTTGCTTTAGGCGTTACCACCTCTCTGGCGTGTACAACAATATTCCACTGGATCACCTCCTTCCTCAAACCGGGCCGCGTTCGCTTCCGGCCGGCCAGCCAGTGCCAACCTCGTCACGAACCTATTGTCCTGTCACACCGCGTCAGTGTGGCACATTGCCGTCATCCTCCCGATTCCTGGCATCCATGCAAGACCAATTCTCCGGGATCCACAACAAGCCTGCCATCCCCGACCACGTCCGGGCATAATATCGCCATGCGTATACCCTACATGACATTTGCCATTCTCGCCGTCCTGGCTCACTCCGCGACCGCCGGCGAGCAAGACACTCCGACCTGGTGGTCACTCCGCCCCCTGAACACGTCGCCGCCCCCTTCAATCATCACTGCGTCCCCCGGTGCCAATCCGATTGACGCTTTCATTTTGAAACGCCTCGCCGATGCCGGAATCCCACCTTCACCTCGAGCCGCTCGACGAGTCCTTGTACGACGACTCTCCTTTGATCTCCACGGCCTCCCTCCGTCTCCGTCCCAAGTGTCGAGTTTTCTTGCCGACAATCACCCCGCCGCTTGGCAAAGACTCGTGGAACGTTACCTGGCCCACCCCCACTACGGGGAGCGCTGGGGACGACACTGGCTCGACATCGTCCGTTACGGAGAAAGCCAGGGTTTCGAACGCGACAAACTGAGGCCAAACGCCTGGCGGTACCGTGACTGGGTTATTGCCGCACTGAATGCAGACACCCCGTACAACCGCTTCAGCACCTGGCAACTCGCGGGGGACGTCCTCCAGCCGAATGATCCGGACGCCGTGATTGCCACGGGCTTCCTGGTCGCCGGTTCCTACGACGAGGTCGGCAATTCTCAACAAAGCGCCGCGATGAAAAAAGTGGTCCGACAGGACGAACTTGAGGAAATTGTCAGCGTCGTCGGACAGGCTTTTCTTGGCCTAACGATTCACTGTGCCCGATGTCACGATCACAAATTCGACCCCATCTCGCAAACCGAATATTACCGCATGGCTTCGTCACTGGACGGCGTCCGTCACGGTTTGAAAACCCTGCCGGGCGTCCCTCCGCCACAAAGCACCGCATCGCCGGCCTCGGCTTTGTTGGCGAGGCAAAAACGGCTTCACAGTCGTCTCACCAAACTGGAACTCCCTGCAAAACAACGGATTCTCCACAAACGAAAAAAAGCGAAGTCCGGCAGCCCGGCCGTCCCTCGCCCATACGCTCGATGGGACTTCACCAGGGACGCGAGTGACTCCGTGGGGAACCTCGACGGCACGTTGTCGGGTGACGCCCGCATCGAGGACGGCCACCTGGTGCTTCCCCTCCGGGGCTATGTCACGACGCCCCCAATCCCTCGGGCCATACAAGCACGGACGCTGGAAGCCTGGGTACAACTGGACGACACCAAACAACGCGGGGGAGGTGTCGTCGCACTGCAATCTGTTGACGGGACAATCCACGACGCCATCGCCTTCGGCGAACTCGAAGCTGGGCGGTGGAACCTGGCATCAGAGAACCAAAAACGAACGACCAGCTTCGAAGGCCCCAAAGAACACAATGCCGCACTCGAACCCGTCCATCTCGCATTTGTTTTCCACCTGGATGGTTCCGTACGCGCATACCGAAACGGGCAACCCTACGGACGGACTATCCGCACTCGCGGGCCGGTCCATTTTGCCCCAGGACAGGCCCGGATCCTGATTGGTCTTCGACATTCACCGACGCTCCGCGAACGCCACCTTCGGGGGAGAATCGACCGGGTTCAGATCCACCTCAAAGCCCTGTCGCCACAGCAAATACTCGCCTCCGCTGGCCCCATATCCCTCGCCGTGTCCGAGCAGGAATTCCGGGCCGAATTGAATCCGGCCGAGCAGCAAGTGCGGCGCAGCCTCAAATTCGAGATCAAACAACTCGTCACGCTGGCCGAACGATGGAAGACGTGGAAAACCTACGCTGTTTCACCACGTCCGCCGGGCACCACTCGCGTACTCGAACGCGGGAACCCGAAATCGCCTCGCGACACGGTTTCACCCGGCGGCGTCTCGGCCGTCCCGGGTGGCTCCCCCGACTTCGGCCTTCCCGCCGACGCGAGCGACCCCGATCGCCGTCGCGCGCTAGCACGATGGATCACCCATCGTCGCAACCCATTGTTTGCCAGGGTAATTGTCAACCGAATTTGGCTCCACCATTTTGGGGCCGGGCTGGTCGACACCCCCAGCGACCTGGGCCTCAACGGAGGACTCGCCTCCCACCCGGCACTCCTCGACTGGCTGGCACACCAACTGCGGAGCCACAACTGGAGCCTGAAGCACATTCACCGCCTGATCCTGAACTCGACTACTTATCAACAAGCCTCTCGCTACCGGAAGTCCGCCGCCGCCCACGACGCGTCCAATCGACTCTTGTGGAGACATGCACCGCGCCGCCTCGAAGCGGAGGCGCTCCGAGACAGCCTGCTGTTGGTCGCGGGCTCACTCAACCGTGAGATTGGTGGCCCAGGATACTACGACTTCACCACGTTCGTGAACAATTCCCAGTTCTACGAAGTCAGTGATCCGCTGGGGATTTCGTTCAACCGTCGCAGCATCTATCGCACCGTGGTCCGATCAGGACGGAACCGGTTTCTCGACGCATTCGATTGCCCTGACCCCTCGACCAAGACGCCCAAGAGAGCGGTCACCACGACCCCGTTGCAAGCGTTGTCTCTGCTCAACAGCGACCTCGGACTCCGCCTGGCAGACACCTTCGCCAGCCGCCTGCGACACCAAGCCGGCCTCAGCACCAGCGACCAGGTGCAACTGGCCTTCCAACTGTGTTTCGCCCGTCCGCCCACACCGGTCGAATCCCGAGATTCCCGGCTATTCGTTGCCAAGCACGGCCTACCTGCACTGGCCCGAGTCCTGTTCAACGCGAACGAGTTCCTCTATGTCGACTGACATCCACATCCCACCACCGACTCCGGAGTCGCTGTCCCGTCGTGACATGCTCGACTTCTCCACCGCCGGCATCAGTGCAACCGCATTGGCGGCCCTGCTCGGCCGGGACAAACCTGTTGCCGCCAGAACCGGCTTCCAATTGCCCGACTCGAGAGCGCGAGTTCGACGGGTCGTGCACGTGGTCGCGACCGGTGGATTCAGCCAGGTGGACAGTTTTGACTACAAGCCTCAACTCAATCGCCTGCACGGCACACCATTGGAAAGCGACGAGAGGCCGGATGTCTTTTTCGGAAAAGTCGGATTGTTGCGACAAAGTGACTGGGCCTTCCGGCAGCGAGGCGAAAGTGGTCTGTGGGTCTCAGATTTGTTTCCACACCTTGCCGGCGTGGCGGACGAACTCACCGTGATCAGGTCGATGGTCGCTGAGACTTCCAACCACACGCCCGCGACATTTCAGGAAAACTCTGGATTCCGGCTCAACGGTTTCCCTGTCCTTGGCGCCTGGTTGTCCTACGGCCTGGGGGCCGAGACCGACAATCTTCCCACTCACGTCGTTATACCCGACCCGAGGGGACTTCCGGCTGGCGGTTCCATCAACTGGACCAACGGGTTCCTTCCCTCGCAGCACCAGGG
>PBOU01000129.1 GCA_002724415.1 Planctomycetaceae bacterium | reverse complement strand
CAAACGCAGCACGCCACCGTTGTAGCCGCCACACAGGCCACGGTTGCTGGTCAGGACCAGCACGGCCGATTTCTGCTGGGTGTCACGCCCCTCCAACAACGGATGGCTGAAAGAAAGTGCCGCACCCGACAGGTCCGAGACAATCTCGGCAATCTTCTGGGTGTAGGCCGCCGCCTCGGTCGCACGGTCCATGGCTTTCTTGAACCGGGCCGTGGCGATCAGTTCCATCGTCCGAGTGATCTTCCGGACGTTTCTGACCGCCTTGAGGCGTTTGACAATCGCACGAATGTTGGCCATCGCCGGCGTTTCAATTCAGAGGTGTGGTAACGGGTACAAACAGTCGGGCCGGACAATCGGCCCAAGTGGTATCAGGATTCAGAATCGTCCTCGGCGTCCGCTTCAGCCTCTTCCGCAGCCTCTTCCGCGGCCTCTTCCGCGGCCTCTTCTGCGGCCTCGGCCGAGATCTCACCGGCGGCCAATTGCACCTTGAACTCTTCGAGAGCGGCCTGGAGTTGGTCGACCATCTCGTCGTCCAGTTCAGCCTTCTCGATCAGGGCGTTTCGGACCTCCGACTTCTGCTCACGCATGAACGTCAGCATCTGTTGTTCCACAGTGGCCACGTCGGCCACCGCAACATCGTCGAAGTACCCGTTGGTTCCGGCGTAAATGCTGATCACCTGGTCGGCAACATGCAGCGGTTGGTACTGCGGTTGCTTGAGAATCTCGACCATGCGGTATCCACGATCCAGCTGCGCCTGCGTGGCCTTGTCGAGCTCGGTGCCCAACTGGGCAAAGGCTTCGAGTTCACGGAAGGCGGCCAGGTCCAGTCGCAGTGAACCGGCGATCTTCTTCATCGCCTTGTTCTGGGCGTTGCCACCCACTCGCGAGACACTGATACCCACGTTGATCGCCGGACGCACGCCGGAGAAGAACAGGTCGGGCTCGAGATAGATCTGGCCGTCGGTGATCGAGATCACGTTGGTCGGGATGTAGGCCGACACTTCGCCTTCGAGCGTCTCGATGATCGGCAAGGCCGTCATCGAACCGCCACCCAGTTCGTCACTGAGCTTGCTGGCACGTTCGAGCAACCGGCTGTGGCAATAGAAAATGTCTCCGGGGAACGCCTCGCGACCCGGCGGACGTCTCATCAACAGGGACAGCTGCCGGTAGGCAATGGCCTGTTTCGAGAGGTCATCGTAGACGACCAGTGCATGCTTGCCCTGGTACATGAAGTACTCGGCCAGTGCGGCACCCGCGTAGGGCGCGATGTACTGCAACGGCGCCGGATCGGCACTCGAGGACGCGATGACGCAGCTGTAATCCATCGCACCATGTTCGGTCAGCACGTCGACCACGGTGGCCATCGTACTGGCTCGTTGGCCACAACCGACGTAGATGCAGACGACGTCCCCACCCTTCTGGTTGAGGATCGTGTCCAGGGCAATGGCGGTCTTGCCGGTCTTGCGGTCACCGATGATCAGTTCACGCTGTCCCCGGCCGATCGGTGTCATCGCGTCGACAGGCTTGATGCCAGTCTGCAACGGCTCTGTCACCGGTTGCCGCGCGGCCACGCCTGGAGCTGGGGTTTCCAAGGGACGGGTCTCGGTTGAGACGATCGGCCCCTTGCCATCAAGCGGGTTACCAAGCGGATCGATCACGCGACCGATCATCTCGTCCCCCACCGGCACGCTCAACAGGGATCCGGTCGTACGGACCTCGTCACCCTCGGCGATCGAAAGATAATCTCCCAGGATGATGATCCCGACGGAGTTTTCTTCGAGGTTGAAGACCATTCCCCGGCTGCCGCTGGAGAATTCGACCATTTCACCGGCCATGGCGCCGGAAAGTCCGTAACAACGGGCGATGCCATCGCCGACTTCCAGCACGCGGCCGGTTTCGGCGGTTTCCATCGTCCCGCGAAAGTCTTCAATCTCCTGCTGGATGACTGAAGCGATCTCGTCCGCT
Source organism: Planctomycetaceae bacterium (assembly GCA_002724415.1). GTDB lineage: Bacteria > Planctomycetota > Planctomycetia > Planctomycetales > Planctomycetaceae > UBA8437. Next base: position 88,378 of record PBOU01000129.1, on the reverse strand, counting down.
TTGAATTTCATGGAGACTCCTCTCGCGCATCCGGTCCCGCAACTGCTTGATGCGGGTTCGGAGCGAACTGTCGTACACCGTATTTTCGACCTGGACAACCAGTCCGCCGATCAATGACGAATCGACCCGGGTGTCCAGGATCGGAGTAAATGGTAAAGCCGAATCGAGCGAGGCCCGGATCGACTCGAGTGTTTCAGCATCAAGTGGCTGCGAACTGGTCACCTGCACGCTCTTGCGACCACCGCGGGTGTTTTCGATCAGCCGCGCCTCGTCAAGCACCAGCGGCAACAATTCCAGCCGCTCGTGACGGGCCAACGTGGTCAGGAAACTGGTCAACACGGGAGTGCCAACCGGACCCACCACCCGCTGGATCATTGCCACCTTCTGGTCACGACCAACAGCCATGCCGACGAGGATCGAGTGGAAATCGGGATGGGCTTCGAGAACGTCGTCGAGGAAGGAAGCCAGTTCATCGAGTGCACCATCAACGCCTGCCGATGTGGCTGCGTCGACCAACGCGGTGGCATAGACACGGGCAATCGCCCGCGCCGATGGATCATCCATCACGCTGCTGACTCGAGTTCTGATTTCTTGGCCGTCGGCCATCTCAACTCTCTCCTCGTCACACCCGGGTTGCCACTCAGTCCACGCCTGCGGTCACATCCGCCAAGGCCTCGGCAATCAACCGCTGCTGGTCGGCGGCATCCAGCGACCGCCCGAGCACATGCTCGGTGGCGGCCGCGACTTGCGTGGAGACCTGGTCAAACAGGTCCTTCAGGGCCTGGTCACGAGCACGTTCGATGTCACCAAGTGCCCGGTCCCGGGTCGCCTCGGCTTCGGACTGCGCTGCGGCCATGATCTCGTTCTTGGTGTGCTCGGCATCTCGCCTCGCCTCGGCCAGGATCTCCTTGACCTCCTCCTGCACACCGGCCAACTTCGCCTCGTGGTCAGCCAGCATCGACGCTGCCTGTTCACGAGCATTCTCGGCATCGGCAATACTCTGGCGAATCCCTGACTCCCGCTTGTCGAGCCCCTCGGAAATCGGACCCCAGGCAAACTTGTACAAAAGGCCGAAGAGCCCCAGGAACACGATCACCGTGTAGGTCGCCAGGCTGGGTGAAAACGACGACACGTCCTCGCTGACACCCTTGTGGCCAATATGCTCACCATGGCCGTCACCGTGAGCGGCATCATGGGCGTCAGCGGCATCGCCGCCACCGTCCTGATGTGCTTCGGCAGCACCATGCCCGCCACCCGCCTTTTCGGCCGCGTTTTCGGCGGGCTTCCCGGCCGGCTCGTCGGCTGCCTGGGCAACCGACCACAACGACAAAGTCGCCACGACCGCCACGGCGCAGAATACTCTGCTCAACACGTCGGCACCTCGCTTGTTGATCAAGACCGTCTCGCGTCAATCCGGACTAGGCAGTCCAGGGATTCTGCTGCGAGCAGATGTACAGCGCGTAGAAGGTAAACCCTTCAATCAACGCCGCGGCGATAATCATCGCCGTCTGGATGTTGCCAGCCACCTCGGGCTGTCGGGCCATGCCCTCCAGCGCCGAACCGGCCAAACGACCAATGCCGTAGGCTCCACCAATGGTCACCAACCCGGCACCAAACGCACCGGAAAACGAAGTGCCACCGTCTGCGGCCATCACAGGGCCAGCCAACATGAGCACGGCAAACGCCACGGCGACGATTCCACCTACTTTTCTCACTGTCTCATCTCCTAGTTAGAAGCCACTGTGACCCAAACCTGGGCCACGCTTGAACAAAACTGTGTCCGTTATCTCAATCTCCAGATTCGCTCCATCACACCTAGTGCTCGTGAACCGCCGACCCGATGAACAGGGCCGAAAGGAACGTGAACACGTAGGCCTGCAGGAACGAAACAAACAACTCTAAACAACTGAACAGGATGGATCCCACCACGCTAATACCTGCCGCGATCGGCCAACTGCCCGATCCCGACTCACCGGCCGTCACGGCCATGCCCAGGATGCCCAGCAGCACGAGATGCCCGGCCACCATGTTGGCCAGCAAACGCACCGAAAGCACGGCATGTCGAATCAGGTTACTGGCAATCTCGATCACGAAAATCACCAGGATGATCACGATCTTCAACGGCAACATCCAACTCGGCATATCAATGTGCAGGATGTAGTTCTTGAAGTACCCCACCACTCCCAATTCCTTCATGCCCGCGGCCACGCCTGTCAGCAGGATCACCATGGCCAGGGCAAACGTCGTGCCCCATGCGGCGGTCGAGGTCCCCAAAAACGGCACCAGGCCAAGCAGGTTGGACAGGAGGATAAAGAAAAAGGTTGTCCAGAGCAGTGGAACGAACCGATCGGCGTGGTGATGGCCGATCGCCGGTCGAGCCACCTCGTCACGGATGTACACCAGGGTCGCCTCGAGGAAGTTGTGCAACCGGCCGCTGACCGGCTCGCCACTCTTCATCCGCTTGGCCATCCGCGTGAACAAAGCCATCAATGCGATCGCCACAAGCAACTGCAGGATCATGAATTTTGAGATGCAGAAACCGGTGTCGTGACTGCCTCCGGGATACAGGGCCCCGGGGGTGCCAAATGGCTGGGGGATCAAGATCTTGCCGTCCAACTCGTGCTGGAAATCCGACAGGGTCGCGTGTTCGTGCTGCGACTTGAGCCAACCGGGAACCTGGTCCATCGAGGTGATGTCGGGTGTCAGACCGGCAGGCAACTCGAAATAGTACGAGTCCTTGATGTGGAAAACGGCACTGGCCATCAGTTATCTCGCAGCCTCCACATCCTGTTGTTGGCCAAGCACCCGGGTCACGACCAGAGTCTCGGTCGCCAGGCACCCCAGGTAGTAGACCACAAACCATCCGAAGACTCCCGCCTCGAACAGTTCGCGGTTGATTCGACTGATGACAAACCCGATCGCCAGGGGGACCATTGTCCTCAGGAGGATGCTGCCAAGCAGCCCGGACACGGCGTTCAGGCTCCCCCGGGTCCGTTCTGTCAGAAACAGCGCAAAGATCGCCGCCAGGCAACAGACGGTTGCAGCAATTCCAACAGCCATCACCCCGGCCCAACCCGACTGCGAGTGAGCCATGCTGCCGGAGAGCGGCAAACTGAGGGCTGCAAGCGCAACGATCAACAGAGCTCCACCCCGGGCAGTCGCCGGGATCAGGCTGTTGAATGAGGCAGAATGGGGGCGACCCATTGATCCGCCGGCTGGCCCGTTCACTGTTGTATCTCTTCCACGTTCCCCGTCGTCTCGTCCGACTCTTTCGCCGACACTCCCGTCACGGGCTTCCGGTCGTCGGCCATCCGCGTCATTTTCAAGAGGTGCTGCATCCCGCATACCAACCCCAGTCCAAAACCGGCCAGGGCCAGGAAACCCGTTCCCCACCGGCTATCCAGCCAGTGGCCCAACAGACCGGGCAAGACAATCTCCATTGTCACTGTCGTCAACCGGGAAATCCAATGCATCGCCTCGACCATGGGAGGTCGGTCATCGGGCGATGAACCGGACACTGTGTTTTCCCTTCGATCCCCACCCCGGTGTCAAACCAACAGCCGACACCGATTGCCGGAATCCGACAGTGGCGGTCAGTTTATTGGTCGCCCGAGATGTTGTCAAAGCACCGGCAAGGCACTTTTCTGGCGTTCTCGAAACTGGTGCCACCGGTTCCCGAATTCGAGGAACGCAAGACCATGCCGACTCCCCGCCAGACGACAGATCTGGTGGCCTCGTCACACTTCCGATCGTGTGACTGATCCAACGAGACGACTGCCTCTTGCCGGAACCCCGTTTTCAGAATAGGATCAGGTTGTCGAGGCGTTTCGACGACTCGGCAGGCCTTTGCCAATCCGGGCACGATTTTGTTGACCCTACAAGCATGACCCAGGGGACCGTCCACGGACGGCCGCGTGTATATCCGAACCCTGTTCGGCTCACACAACCCGGACGGGTGGTCCCCACCTGATTCTTACGGGTCCAAACAAAACCCAGCCCGGGGTTTTCTTGGTGAAGGCCTCTTTCTTTTAACCCGGCTTCCTTTTTGCACCGTGGGGCGTAGTCTGGTGACATGACCGGGCTGTTCGAACAGGCCGAGACGGCCAACCTGGACCGGGCCCGCCCCCTGGCGGCCCGCATGCGGCCGAGGAATCTCGACGAGTTCGTCGGACAGCAGCACTTCCTCGGCCCTGGACAACTGCTCCGCCGCATCCTCGACGCGGACCGGCTCAGTTCGGCCATNTTTTACGGCCCACCCGGAACGGGAAAGACCTCGCTGGCCGAGTTGATCGCCGGGCAGACCGAGTGTGTCTTTGAACGGCTCAATGCCGCGGCCGCCGGGGTCAAGGAACTGCGAGAATTGCTCGAGTCGGCCCGGGACCGCCTGGCCACCGGCGGCCGCAGGACACTGCTGTTCGTCGACGAACTGCATCACTTCAACCGCACCCAGCAGGACGTGTTGTTGCCGGATGTCGAGAGTGGTGTGGTCCGGCTGATCGGGGCCACCACCGCCAACCCCTTCTTCTCGCTCGTCTCGCCACTGGTTTCGCGGAGCCAGGTCTTTGAGTTCCAGCCACTGCAACCGGAGGACATCCGCCGATTGCTGGAACGGGCGCTCTCGGACAAACAGCAGGGACTGGGTCGGCACGAGGTGACCGCCACCGACGAGGCGTTGTCGTTCCTGTCCGAGGTGGCAGACGGGGATGCGCGCCGNGCGCTGAACGCACTGGAAATCGGAGTCCTCTCGATCGCCGGTGGCACCCACAAGGTTCTCGAACTTGCCATCGCCGAGGAATCGGTCCAGAAGAAAGCCGTCCGCTACGACGACGACACCCACTACGATGCCGCCAGCGCCTTGATCAAGAGCATGCGTGGCAGCGATCCGGATGCAGCAATCTACTGGTTGGCCCGGATGCTGGAAGCCGGCGAGGACCCCAGGTTCCTGGCCCGACGACTGGTGATCCTGGCATCCGAGGACATCGGGAACGCCGACCCCCAGGCACTGGTGCTGGCCAACGCGGCGGCGCAGGCGACCGAGCGGGTCGGGATGCCCGAGTGCCGGATCATCCTGGCCCAGGCCACCACCTACCTCTCACTCGCTCCCAAGTCCAACGCCTCCTACACGGCCATCGACCGGGCACTTGAGGATGTCCGCACCAAGGCGGTCCTTCCGGTGCCACGGCACCTGCAGGACTCCCATTACCCCGGGGCCAAGCAACTGGGACACGGCCAGGACTACGCCTACGCTCACAACGGGGAGGACGGCTGGGTGGACCAGGATTACCTCGGCGTGGATCAGACCTACTACGAACCGACCGACCGGGGACACGAGGCCCGGATGAAGGAGCGACTCGAGGAACTGAAGCGGCGAAAGAACCAGTAACCCAACCGGGTCCTGTTTCTCGTGGTCGCTACCCTCCAAACACGGCGGTCGCCAATCCACACCGGGCCTGAACCCGTGACGCGATCTCCTGCAGTTCCCGATCATCGAGTGCCGTCACGAAACTCTCGGCAGGCGGTCGCGCCACGGTGTAGACCTGCACCAGTTGCAATTGACCGCCCGAGGCGGTGATCTCACACAACCGGTCACAGAAGGCCTCGATCTCGGATTCCGGTGGAGCCTCACCCTCCACTCTCATGAACAGGCTCTGGATCACCACCGGCCACCGACGTGCGACTGCCGTGATGTTCTCCAGGACACGGCCAAAGGGCACCACTGTCCGCTCGATCCGCCGGTAGTACTCTTCGGTTCCCGCTTCGAGCTTGGCCCAGATCTCGCCGTTGTGGGCATGGAGCGTCTCCAGCCCGCGCTCGACAGCGGGCCGGTGAAACATGCTGGCATTGGTGATCAGGACCAACTTCGCGTCCTCGCACCCCCGCCGCGTCTTCACCGCGCCCACTCGCTCGACGATTTCGTCGAAGTTCCGATAGGTGGTCGGCTCCCCGTCGCCCGAAAAAGCGATGTCATTGAGCCGCCTGAACGAAACGGGGATCCCGGCAAAGGACGGGTCGTCCCACAACGAGTGGTCGGTGACCATCGCCAGCAGGTCGTCCAGTTCCTCCAGGACAGCATCGAGTTCGACAAACCGGGTCTCGGCCTGGCTGGTCCGATCAACCTGGCAGTAGATGCAATCGAAATTGCAGACCTTGTCCGGGTTCAGGTTGATCCCGACGGAAAGCCCCTGGCTCCGCCGTGAAAGGACGGGATAGACGAACCGGTTGTCGTGGAACGTCCGCGGGTGATGACGGTGTTGTTCCAGCGCGGTCATCGATCCATCTCGCCCCTAGACTTCCTTGGAATCGATCCAGGTCATCATCCGCCTCAACTCCAGGCCCACCTTTTCAATCGGGTGGTTGCGGTTGTTGCGTCGCTTGGCCTGGAAGGTCGGCTGGTTGGCCTTGTTCTCCAGCATCCATTCCAGGGCAAACTGTCCGTCCTGGATCTCCTTGAGAATCCTCTTCATCTCGGCACGAGTTTCGTCGGTGACAATCCGCGGCCCGCGGGTGTAATCCCCGTACTCGGCCGTGTTCGACACGCTGTACCGCATGTAGTTGAGTCCACCCTGGTAGAACAGGTCAACGATCAACTTCAATTCGTGCATGCACTCGAAGTACGCCATCTCGGGCTGGTACCCCGCCTCGACCAGCGTGTCGTAGGCGGCGGCGACCAGGGCACTCACTCCACCACAAAGCACCGCCTGTTCACCGAACAGGTCGGTCTCGGTCTCNTCGGCAAACGTCGTTTCGATCACGCCACCNCGGGTCCCGCCGATGCCCTTGGCATAGGCCAGGGCCAATTGTCGAGATTCCTCGGAGGCACCCGGCAACAGCGCGATCAGGGAGGGAACTCCACCACCGTTCTCGTACTCGATACGGACCAGGTGTCCGGGCCCCTTGGGGGCAACCAGTGCCGCGTCGACACCCTCGGGCGGGACAACCTGCCCGAAGTGGATGTTGAAGCCGTGCGAGCACAACAACACGTTGCCGGCCTCGAGGTTCGGCGCGATCTGAGAGCGAAAGACATCCCCCTGCACCTCGTCGGGTAGCAGGATATTGACCAGGTCGCCCGCCTTTGTCGCATCCTCGATCGACATCGGCTCGAATCCCTGGGCAACAGCCAGGTCGTAGTTCGCACTACCGGGCCGCTGTCCGACAACAACGTTCAGGCCACTGTCACGCAGGTTCTGGGCCTGCGCGTGTCCCTGGCTCCCATAGCCGAGAATGGCAATCGTCTTGTCCTTGAGCAGTGAAAGATCGGCGTCGTCCTCGTAATAAATCTTGGCAGCCATGATGTTGATGTCTCTTCGGTTGGAAGTTCGTCAGTAGGTGTTTGATTTTCAGGTCGCGAGAAGCGTGAACCGGGGCCCGATCAGTCGGACTGCTTCTCATCCTCGGCCGTTTCGGCCCCATCTGATTCGGGCTCGGGATCATCTTCCTGTTCGGCCCGCAACAGGGCCACCCGGCCAGTCCGGACCATCTCGATGATCCCGTAGGGACGAACAAGGTCAATAAATGACTCGATTTTTCGCGACTGGCCGGAGATCTCGACCATCACGTGTCCGGGACTGACGTCCACGATCTTGCCACGGAAGATCTCGACCAACTCACGGATCTCACCACGGCTGCCGTTGCCGGTGCCCGACGTGATCCCGCTGTCGGTGCTGACCTTGATCAGCATCAGGTCCCGCTCGACGAAGTTGCGATTCGAAAAATCGAGNACCTTGACAACGGTGACGATTTTTTCGAGTTGCTTGCGGACCTGGTCAAGCACCCGGGCATCACCATTGACCACGAAGGTGATCCGGGAAAACTCCGGGTCCTCGGTCTCGCCCACCGCNAGGCTGTCGATGTTGAAGGCGCGCGAGGCGAGCATCCCGGAGATGTGTGCGAGCACACCCGGCTGGTTNGTAACAAGGGCCGAAAGCACGTGTCTCATGTCTCGTGTCCGTCTTCGATCGGGTCGACTCACCGGGAGCAACCTGAACCCGGCACCAGGGCACCGGGGGAACGTTTCAGTGTAAGGAAGCGGTTGAGCACGTGGAAGCTTGACACCCGGGTGCGGGCGGTGTTGGATTGCCCACCTCGACGAAAACACGTGGGATTGGGGCAGGCAGTAGGGAGCCGACAGCATGGCCAGAATCTGGCGATACGCGGTCCACGATGCGCCTCGGGTGAAATCACTCTCGGCCAGCCTGGGAGTGCCGGCGCTGGTTGCCCAGGTGTTGCTGGCGCGTGGAGTCGAATCGGCCGAGGATGCTCGGGAGTTCCTGTCAGCCCGACTGACCGATCTCCACGACCCCTCGCTGCTGCCGGGAATCGATGAGGCCGCCGACCGAATCGTCTCGGCAATCGGCGACGGCCGACAAATCACGATCTACGGCGACTACGACGTCGACGGCGTGACCGGCACCAGCCTGCTGTGGCACTGCCTGACATTGGCCGGGGCCCAGGTCGATTACACGATCCCCGATCGTCTCAACGACGGCTACGGACTGAATCCCCGGGCCATCCGTTCGCTGGCCGACGAGGACCAATCGCGGCTGCTCATTTCGGTCGACTGCGGCATCGCCAGCATCGAGGAGGCAGCACTGGCGGCCGAACTGGGGATGGAACTTATCGTCACCGACCACCACACGATTGGCGAGACACTGCCCGCCGCGGCCGTGCTGGTTCACCCGAGACTTCCCGGCAGCGAGTACCCTTTCGGTGACCTCTGTGGAGCCGCTGTCGCGTTCAAGCTGGCCTGGNCCATCTGCCAGCGACTGGGTGACGGTCGCCGGGCTTCGCCACGGATGAAGGAATTCCTGCTCTCGGCTGTCGGCCTGGCAGCCATCGGCACCATCTCCGACGTGATGCCGCTACTGGGAGAGAATCGTGTGCTGGTCCGATTTGGACTGGCCGGGCTCCCGGGACGAGCGAGTGTCGGGCTGAAGGCGCTGCTGGATGTGTCCGAAAAGCAACCTCCCCTGGAGGCCGAGGACATCGCATTTGCGATCGGACCACGCATCAATGCCGCCGGCCGGCTGCAACAGGCCCGNCTGGCCGTCGAACTGCTGACCACCTCCGACGAACACAAGGCCCGGCAACTGGCCACCCACCTCGACAAGCTCAACAAGGATCGCCGCAGCCTGGAAACCCGGATCCTCAAGCAGGCCAAGAAGCAGGTCGCCGAGAATCCCGAGTGGGAGGACGCTGCAGCCCTGGTCCTGGCCAGCCCCGACTGGCACGCCGGGGTGATCGGGATCGTGGCCAACCGCGTGGCCGAGGAATTCGAGAAGCCCNCCGTGATGCTGGCNCTCTCGGCCATGGAGGGCACCGGCAAGGGNTCNGGGCGATCGTTTGCCGGGTTCGATCTTTACTCGGGCATCNCCGCCTGTTCGGACCACCTGTTGACCTTNGGTGGTCACCACGCTGCAGCCGGACTCTCGATCCGGTCCGAAAACGTGGCGGCCTTTCGCGAGGCCTTCTCCAGTCATGTCGCCGAACATCACGTGGTGACAGACGAGGACCGTGAGTTGCGGGTTGATGCGGAGGTCCACCTGTCGGACATCAGTCGCAAGGCCGTCAACGCCCTCGATTCGCTCAGCCCTTTCGGCCAAGGCAACCCCCGCCCCCGTTTCTCCGCCAGCNATGTCGAACTCGCCGAGGACCCACAGACGATGGGCGAAGGAGACCGGCACCTCAGGCTCTCGCTGAAAACCGGCAACCGGCCACTCAAGGCCGTCGCCTTCGGACGGGGAGAATGGGCTGAACCCATCCGCACGGCCGAGGGCCCTCTGTCGATCTGCTTCGAACCAATGATCAACCGCTGGCGAGGCCGCGAGTCGGTCGAGCTGAGATTGATTGACTGGAAATCCGGGACCGGCCTCGACTGACCCGCGTCGTCAAGAAGCGGCTCGCAGGAAATTCAGTGAACCGGGCCCGACTCCGTCCACTCGACAACCCCACAAAAGCTTCCCGACTCCGCTGAACCCTCCCACGCCAGAATGCCGATTTGTCGTAAAGACAGGTGATCGACTACTCTCGTGGTTACCCACACTTCCATCCCCGTCCTGGACCAGGCCCACACGATGTCGCTGCTGCTGGANAACATCAGCAAGAACTACCGGGAACCCGACGGNGGCAGCCTGCCGGTTCTGAAAATCGAACGATTCGAGTTGGTCCGTGGTGAACAGGTGGCGTTGGTCGGTGCCAGTGGCGGCGGCAAGACCACCCTGCTGAACGTGATCTCCGGAATCACCACGCCCGATTCCGGACGCGTGGTGATCGACGACACGGTGGTGACGGGAATGCCCGAGCCGATCCGCGATCGATTCCGTGCCGAACGGATCGGATTCGTCTACCAGACGTTCAACCTGTTGCCGGCCTTCACCGCCCTGGAAAACGTGTTGCTGGGAATGAGTTTTTCCAGNGGCCGTGTNGACCGTGACCGNGCCCTGCAACTGCTGGACAGTGTCGGACTCTCTCACCGGCTCGAACACCGGCCCGGACAACTCTCTGTCGGTGAACAACAACGGGTCGCNGTGGCCCGGGCACTGGCCAACCNGCCCTCCNTGTTGCTGGCCGATGAGCCAACCGCCAACGTCGACCTGTCCAACCAGCAGACCATTCTCGACCTGATCCGCTCGGCCTGCACAGCCGACAACGTTTCGCTGCTGCTGGTGACTCACTCGATCAGTGTGGCCGAGCAATTCGACCGAATCGAACGACTCGACGAATTCAACACGGCCGCCACACTCATGCCGGAGGGGACACCATGAGCCTGTGGGCGATCGCCATCAAGAGTGTCAGACAGCGGGCATTGGCCAGTGCCCTGACCTCCCTCTCGGTTGCGCTGGGCGTGATGCTGATGATCGTCGTGCTCGTGGCCAATGGGATGGTCGAACGGATGTTCGTTCAGACCGCCACCGGCTACGACCTGATCATCGGCCCCAAGGGAAGCCAACTGGAACTGGTACTCACCAGCATCTACCGCATCGGTGTCGCGGGAGAACCGCTGCCCTACCGGTTCTACCGCGAATTGACNTCCGGGAAGAACAACCGGATCGCCCAGGCGGTGCCAATCACCATGGGTGACGTGACCCAGCAGGGGTCCTTCCCGATCGTGGGAACCACTCCCGAGTATTTTGCCCTGCCCTACATGCACGAATCAGATGGCACTCCCAGGCGATTCCGGATCCGCACCACCAGCCGGGATGGACAACACTCCGGTGAGGGTCTGATCCGCAATCCGTTCGATTCGGCCATCGGAGCGGTCGTGGCCCGTCAAAACGGATGGGATGTCGGCACGAAGCTCAAGCTCGTCCACGGAGGTTCCGACGGACACGTGCACGACGAGGAATTCACCGTCACCGGTGTCCTGGCCGCCACGGGCACTCCCAATGACCGCACCGTCTTCGTCCACCTCGATGGCTTCTACATGATCTCTGGACACGAAAAACCCCTGTCCGAAGCNGTCGCNAGAGAACTCGAGTTCTTCGGGAACGTCAGCAACGAATCCCAGGAAGCCCTGGAGGCGGAAAAGAACTCCTCGGGCCACTCTCACGGTCCGGTCCCCGAGGCACAGAAAGAAGTCACCGCAATCCTGGTCAATATCCAGGGGCGCATCGGTGAAAAGGTGCTGGCCGAGAGTCGACTGATGTCCGGGCTCAACGAGGGTGTCCAGGGCCAGGCGGTCAAGCCGATCGTCCAGATCGACCGCATGATGCAGACGCTCGTCGGGCCAATCCGCAACCTGCTGATGGGTCTCACGTCACTGATCATCGCTGTGTCCGGCATTGGCATTTTCGTCAGCATCTACAACTCGATGGCGGACCGCAAAAAGGAAATCGCGATCATGCGGGCCCTGGGAGCCCGTCGACAGACGGTGCTTTCGGTGATCCTGGCCGAATCCACCCTGCTGTGTGTCATTGGCGGCCTGGCCGGCTTCGTGCTGGCCCACCTGATGATCCTGGTGCTCTCGCCGATGATCGCCGGCTACGGCCTGGTGATTGACCCGTGGACATTCGCCTGGGGCGAACTGGTGCTGCTGCCGGTCCTGATCGCCCTGGCCTCCCTGGTCGGTTTCGTGCCCGGCATGACGGCCTACCGCACTGACGTGGCACGGACATTGAGCGACTGAATTGGATCGTGATAGGATAGGAGCCTCGAGGAACTCTTCTCATGGCACAAACACTCNCATCTCCGGCCTCAGCACCCGGTGAATTCGTCTACCAGCCGATCCCGGCCTCCGCTCCCCTGGCGGCCGGCGCCGGCGCATTGGCCTGCCTGGGGCCGATCTGGCACCTGGCCGAGGGTGTCAGCCCATTGTCCATCGTGGCCTGGACGTTCGTCTGCCTGGCCGCCGGTGTCCTGGGCCTTCTGACACTCTTGAAAATCCGCAAGACAGAGGGGGCCTTCAGTGGCACCAAGACCGCCACCACCGGNGTCGTCCTGGGTGGTGTGGCGGCCCTGTGCAACATCGGCGTGACGGCCCTGCTGGTCACCACCGAGGTGCCCGAGGGATTCCGGCCCGTCAATTTCACCAGCGACATCTCGCAGAAGGGATTCGGNGAACAGAACGAGTTGCATCCGGAAATCGCCGCGATGAACGGCAAGAAGATCTATCTCAGGGGCTTCATGTACCGTGGGAAACAGCGACTGGGCCTCAACAGTTTCGTGATCGTCAAGGACAACCAGCAATGCTGCTTTGGCCGGCAACCCAACCAGTCGGACATGGTCGAGGTGTTCCTGCCNGCCGGAGAGACATTCGACCTCGAACTCGGACTGACCGGGGTCGCCGGAACATTTCGAACATCAAACACCCGATCACGGAGCCAGTTGCAGTTCCGTCCGATCTATCGGATTGACGCCGAACTCTGCAAACGCGCCAAGGTGGGCTTCTGATGTGGGCCGACAACACCCAGACAACCTGTCCCAGCAAATACGCCCTCACCCGGCTGATCACGGTCACCTGTTTTCTGCTGATCGGTGCCGGTTGCCGTGACGGCGGAGACGGGAATTACCGCGAGATCACCAACGCCGACATCGTGGCCAACACCGGTGACGAAACCACCTCGGCCGGCACCAGCAACGTCGGCCCCGAATCAACCGGAACAACCAACCCCGGTGATCCACAACACGGTGACACCCAGCCAGGCGACGACACCCCGACAACCGGACCGGCCGACGGATCCGTGGCACCAGTTGAACCGGCAGTTGAACCGGCAGTTGAACCGGCAGTNGAACCGGCAGTTGAACCGGCAGTTGAACCGGCAGTCGAACCGGCGGCAAAACGGGACNCGGTCAATCCGCTGCGTCCGGCGTTGCCGGCCGGTGGTTTCGATCAACCACCCGGTCGCTCGAACCGACGACCCGGAACTGTGAATCCTCAAGACGCGAAAGCTGCCAAGCCGATCGCGCCTCGCAAGATCAAGTTGCTGGTCAAGGAACGGACGTTCCAGGTCGAGGGTCCTGACAAGGCACTGCGTGTTTCCTACGACGACTTCGATCTGCTGAAAGTGCTCAACATGGAACCGGTGCCGCCCAACGCACCCGAACAAATGCCCGGCTGGCTCAAGCAACTCGATGGCAAGCGGATCCGCGTCCGTGGTTTCATGTATCCCACGTTCCAGGACCCCGTGGACGCCTTCGTGCTGGCCCGCGACAACCAGATCTGCTGCTTCGGCCGCAACCCAAAAATCTACGACCTGGTCCGGATCGCGTTGCGCAAGGGGATCACGTCGCCCTACATTCAGAACCGTCCATTCGACGTCGTGGGCCTGTTCCATATCGCCAAGAAGATCGAAGACGGTANACTCTTGTANAGCATCGATGACGCGATCGTCGTCGATCGTTGAGGATTCTTCACTCGATACGACCAGGCCGCATCCGGTCCAACACGGCAAATCGGAGATTCGTGTCATGTCACTGAAGCGAACATTCTGNCCAACCCTCGCACTGACACTCCTGGTGCTTTCGGGACTTTTCGCATCACCACAAGCAGCCACCGCAGCCACACGGCACTGCCCGTTCTGCGCGGCTCCCTCGCTGACACTCTCCGAGCAACTCTCGCAGGCTGACGCCGCNGCACTGGTGATCTGGGCCGGGGCCAAGAAAGCCCGTGAGGTCAACGGAAAACGGCTCCCGTCAGAAACGACCTACGAGATCCGTGAAGTCGTCCGGAACGGACGTGGAGCCGTCAAGAAGGGTCAGCAGGTCCGCCTGTCCCGGTTCCGCACGGGCAAGAAGGGCGACATGTTCCTGCTGCTGGGCAGCAAGGCCACGCGAGTCGAGTGGGGCAGCCCCCTGCCGGTCACCGAAACCAGTTACCAGTACATCGTCCAGGCCCCCTCGCCGGAAACCGCCGCGACCAAACGGCTGGCCTACTTCATCAAGTTCCTGGAATACCCCGATCGACAGATCTCCGATGACGCCTACGCCGAGTTTGCCAACGCGCCTTACAAGGAAATCGCGGCTGTCAGCAAGTTGGTGCCCCGGGCCAAGGTCGCCCGCTGGATCGCCGACGCCGAGACGCCTCCCACGCGGATGGGTCTCTACGGGCTGCTGCTGGGACTCTCGGGCAACGAGAACGATGCCAAGCTGATGGAGCAGAAGATCTCGGCTCCGTCCGAGGAGTTCCGGTTGGGAATCGATGGCGTGATGTCCGGGTACCTGCTGCTGGCCGGAGAAAAGGGCNTGCCACTGATCGAACAACTCAAGCTCAAAAACCTCTACCTTGTCGACGCAAAAGGCCAGGTGCTGACCGATGCCAAGGGCCGCAAGAAACTTGTCCCGTTCAGTGAAACCTACGCCGCCATGCAAGCCCTGCGGTTCATGTGGAGCTACGCCGATGGACGCATCGCCAAGCCGCGATTGCGGCAGTCGATGCGGATCCTGCTGGATCGTCCCGAGTTGGCCGATCTGGTGATCGCCGATCTCGCGCGCTGGAAGGACTGGAGCATCCAGGACCGGTTGATGACGATGTACCAGGACAAGGCCTTCAACGTCCCCGCAATCAAGCGGGCCGTCGTTCGTTACATGCTGGTCTGCACCAAGGACGTGCCCAAGAAAGGCACCGCCGGNCCGCTGCCCAAGCACGCCCAGTCCGCCATGAAACACCTCGCGTTGCTCAGGAAACGTGACCCCAAGACGGTCATGGACGCTGAACGTTTCTTCTTCCTCAAGTAGCACGCCGTCGAGACACCGCCCGGCCGATGACCGGCAATCTCGGCGGCCGACAGAAGGTCGTTTTCGATTCATGTTCGACCCCGATCCGATCCAACAGGCGCTGCGAGAATTCGAACTCGACGGCTGGCTGCTATACGACTTCCGCAACAGCAACGTGCTGGCACGACGCGTACTCGGACTCGATGGCGACCACGCCGGAAGCCGTCGCTGGGCCTGCTGCCTGCGAACCGACGGACCGCCACGGAAACTGGTGCACCGAATCGAAACCGGAGCACTGGATCGGATCCCTGGCGAGACCCGGGTCTACCTGGCGTGGCAGGAATTCGAAGCCGGGCTGGCGTGGCTGCTCGAGGGACTGGACACCGTCGCCACCGAATACGCGCCGCGCGCCGGCAACCCGTACGTGTCNCGAATCGATGCCGGCACGATCGAACTGGTCAACGAATCGGGATGCCAGGTCGTCTCCTCGGGTGACCTGGTACAACGGTTCGAAGCAACCTGGGACGAGAACCAGGCGGGAATGCACCGCGAGGCCGAGGCGATCACGACCTCCGCCTTCGGCGTGGCCTGGCGGGCGATCGCCGAGGCCACCCGGGACGGGGGCCAGGTCGAGGAGACCACCATTCAACAGGTGATCATGGATCACTACCGCGATCACAACGCTGTCACCTATCACCCCCCCATCGTGGCTCGCAACGAGCACGCGGGAAACCCGCATTACGAGACCGGTGCCGGGACCGACACCGCGATCCGCGAGGGCGACCTGGTGCTGATCGACCAGTGGTGCAAGGTCGACCGACCACACAGCGTCTACAGCGACCTGACCAGGATGGGCTTTGTCGGGACCGACGTCCCGGANCGCTACTCCGAGGTGTTCGCAGTGGTCGCTGCCGCCCGTGACGCCGCGATTGACTGCGTCAAAAAAGCGTTCTCCGAAGACCGGCTGCTCCAGGGTTGGGAGGTGGACCAGGCCTGCAGGGATGTCATTGTCGAGGCCGGTTTCGGCGACGCCTACATCCACCGGACCGGACACAGTATCGGCCAGGAAGTGCACGGCAACGGGGCCAACATGGACAACCTGGAAACTCACGAACTCAGGCGGGTCATGAAAAACACCTGCTTCTCGATCGAACCGGGCATTTACCTGTCCGAATTCGGGATCCGCAGCGAGGTGAACGTGTTTGTCGACCGAGACGGTGCCGTCCACGTCACCGGGGGACCGTGCCAGACGGAAATCGTGCCGATTTTGGGACTGGACTGACCTGATCAGGTCGTGCGAGAGGTCAGCAGATGTCCGAGCCACTCGCGACCGAACCCGGCCCTGCCGNCACACCGATCGACCACGAGACACTGCGTCACAACCACCACCGCAATGTGCTGATTCTCTGCACGACGGTCGTCATCCTCGCATTGACACTGCAAACCCGAACCGACCAACGAGTCGAGTTTGCCTGGTTGCCGGGAGTGCCGATGCCCGAAACATGTGCCAGTCGCAGCATTTTCGACATCGAGTGCCCCGGCTGTGGGCTGACCCGCAGTTTCATCGCGATAGCCGGGGGAAGTCTCTCGGCCGCTTTCCAACAGAACCGCATCGGTTGGCTGGTGGCCGCCGGGATGTTGATTCAATTTCCCTACCGGGCCTGGATGATGCTCCACATCAGGACCCGTGGCCTCCCCGAACCCGTCCCGGAGTGGGTGAAGCTTGTCTTTGTCTGGACCCTGATCGTGGCCCTGGTCGGCAACTGGCTACTGAAGATCCTGGGAATCTGACCCCGGGAGTCTGATCACTTCGCCGCGGCCCTGGCCTTGGCTTCCTCACCGCTNGACACCTTCGGATTCGGAGTGGCGTCACCGGTCTCGAGATTCAGGATCCAGCGGACGGCGTTCTCTGTCGACTTCAACACCACCTTGTTTGTCCAGGTGGAACCGTTGTGTCCGAGGTTCGAAACGTAGATCTTGCCCGCGCCCCAGTTGCGGCACCACGCCACCGGTACGTGGTATGGCCGTTTCGGATTGCACTTGGACATGTTCAGGCTCATCAACACTCGCACGTTCTTCGGCACCCAGTTGACATACTGGTAAATCTCGTCCTTGATCTGGAACTCCTTGCCGAACGGTTTCATCGCCGGGTGCGACGTGTCGTGCACACTGATCGTGACCGTGGTGCCCGCCCCCCACGGATGGCCGTTGAACGTCCCACCGGCAATCTCCTGGTACCACTTGTGGTCGGGATTCTTGGTGCGGTAGGTGTCGGTGGCCGAATGGAACCCGATGTAACCGTGTCCCTTGGTCTTCAACCACTTGTTGACAAAGTAATCGCGGTCCTTGTCGGCGATCGGCAACACACCGGTCGTGTAAAACATCACGACCTGGTACTTCTTCAGGTTCGCCGCGGTGAAGTCCGCCTGGCAGTCCTGGGTGCAGTCAACGGTGAACAACCTGGTCTGCTGGCCCAACTGGGTCATCGCGATTTCAGCCGGTGCCAACTTGTTTGCCCGACGATTGACCGAACCGTGACGAAATCCCTTGCTCTGGGTGACAAACAGGACCCGTGCCGGGTCGGCCGCCTGCAGCGACAGTCCGACCACGAACACGGTCGCCAGGCCGAGTCCACACCGCAACGCGCGCAATCGAGACATCTTCACCGTACCTCTCCCTCTGGTGGTCAGTTCGTGAGTTGTTTCAACGTCGCGGCGACAGCGTCACACGCCGTCAGATTGCCCCGGTTCCTCAGCAGCCGATTCCTCAGAATCGTAACTCGCCTCTTCCGTGGAATCGGTCACCGTGTTTNCCGTCGACTTGATGAAGTAAACGAAGATCAAAATGCCGACGACCACGACAAGAGCCAGGTAAGGCAGCAGCGACATCAACACCGCCTGGGCCCCCACCCCGTTGTCGCCACCTCCTCCCATTTTCACATCACCCTGCTGGAACTCTTTGCGGTCCATCGGACCGGAGGCCTCCCGTTCAGGATCAGGAGGAAACATTTGTGAACCAGGAGGCGGGACCTCGTCGCGACGACCTGTCTCATCCTGGGCCAACAACTGATCAGGGCCGGTTGCCACTACCAACAGTCCCACCAACAGCCACAGGCCGATCCGAATTGGGAACATCATCGAAGCCCTCCGTCTGAATTGAGACACGATTGAAAGCAACCGGACTCCCAGGATTTGTGAACGATTCCTCGGACAGGCATTCTCACCAAGCGGTTGGTGATTGGCAAGAGGGCGTTTCACGACGAATCAGAACGGGTCGGTATGACCAGTGAATTCTCGAGATAGTGGTCGTCGACCGGGTAGTTGCGAAACTGGATCGAATAGGTTTTTTCGAACCACGCCTGGATGTCGTCCACGGCGTCAGGGTCATATTCGGGCGCGACGTGCAACGTGCGGCCCCGCGAGTCCTGAAGAATCTGTGCATCGTCAACGATCAGTTCACCCCGGCTGAACACATAGCGAGGCAGTTCGAACATCCGCTGGATATCGTCATCGGGGCTGTACAGTGTCACATCACCATCTGCTCCCGGCCCAAGATGGCCCTTGTGAGAGAGGCCAAGCATACGAGCGGGCGCGGCGCGGGTGATAATCGCGATCTCCCCCAGGGTGTATTCGCGATCAAGGTCCTTCAGCAGGCAACGGTCAGCCACCGCCGGCGGTGCCCCAGCCAGCACCTCCAGCCGCCGCTCACGGTCCATCAACAGCGAGATGATCTCGGGATACGCCTGGAAGGAACCCCCATTGGGATGATCTGTGCTCATGGCAATCCGCCAGGGATCATCGACCAGCAGGTACCACTCGAGCCCGATGGCCCATTGCAAGGCGTGCACGAGGCTCTTTTGCTTGTAGACAATCGGCACGATCCCGCAGCCGGCCTCCATCTCGGTATCGCCGCTGAACCACTTGCGACCGGTGACCTGGTGCAGGTAGTAGCCCAGCGGTCCATCACCGGTCATCGAGGTGGTGTTGGCAAACATCACCTGGCCGACGTCGACGGTCAGGTTGTCGTGCGTATTGACATACTCGGCCAATTCCTCCACCCGCGAACCAAATGTCGACTGGTCGTCGGGATCGCCGTCGTAGCTGTGGAACTGGATATGAGTCAGGTGTCCCCGGTGCCCCTCCAGCGACTTCATCGTCTCCATCGTGGTGGCATGGTTCCCCGGCAACCCGAGGTTGTTGCAGTGGATGTGCACCGGGTGAGGCAACCCGAGTTCGTGCACCGCACCGGCCACACCCTGGATGATCTGCCGGGGTGTCACCGCAAAGTGGTCCACCGTGTCGTCGATTCCCGTGGCGTTCCCGCCGCCGCTCTTCCAGATCTCCACTCCACCGGGATTGACCAGCTTGGCCGTGTAGCCCTTTGTCGCATTGAGCAACCACGCGATGTAGGCTTTCAGCAACCCCGGCTCGCCGTCGGCCAGTTGCTTCATCACGTAGTGGTTGTTGCCCATCAGGACATAAAACCCCTTGTCAATGACGGGGGTGTCAGCGAGTTCCTCGTGAGCATGCCGCGCTCCCAGGGGAGGAACGGCGGCGTCAAAGGCGGTGGTGTAGCCCAGGCCGGCGTAGAGGTATCCCGTCGCGAACGTGCTGGGAACGCTGCCGCCGGTGCCCGACCGGGTCAATCGCGTGCGGTGGACCGGATCGGCTTTCCGCTTGTCGTCGGGGATCATCTTCCGGGCGGTGTTGACCTTCGGTCCGGCAATATGGCAGTGCATGTCGATACCGCCGGGCATCACGACCAGGCCGGTCGCATCGATTGTCCGATCGGCCGAGGCATCCGGCTCGGCTGGAGTTTCCACCACCCTGCCATCAACGATCCAGATGTCACCAACCTGACCGTCGATCCCGTTGGCAGGATCGTAGATCGTCCCACCCGTGATCCGCAGCGAACTCATGCTGTCCCACCCGTTGACTGGCCAGCGACGGCCCCGGCAAGCTGGCGTTGCCGGATGCGGGACTCGATGCCCCTCAAGATCTCGAGATCGCTCTTGTAAGGCGATTCGAATGCGGGTCGCAGCGGGATGGGCACGTCATCCATTCGGTACACCGTCCCGGAGGTATTGATCCCGTAGGTCGAGGTCGTGAAGGCGACCGCGGCGGTGCGGGCGGTGTCGGACAGCTTCGGGTCGAGAACCACGCTGGGAATGCCCTGGAGGTGATCGCGGGCGGGCTGAGAAAAATTCGACATCGGATCGCTGGCAATAATCAGGGCGGCGTCGGCCTCGCCCCGGGCCAGCACATCCGACGCGGTGAATTCACCCGGGTTGAACCGGGGGAAGCCACCTCCCAGGTGGACCCCGAACGGGTAACCCGTCGACCAACTGACGACATTGTCAGCCCCGGTCACGTTGCCATGCCCTCGCATCGGCTTGGCGTTCCAACGGGTGTGCTTGTTCATGTCACGCGCCAGAGCAAGAACCGCTTCGCTGTTGAAATGCTTGCCACGGGTCATCGTCAGGCCCATGCCAAAGAGAATCACACCGAACTTGGCTCGTTTCATTCCCTCCATCACTTCTTCGAGCGTGTCGAGCGAAATCCCGGTCGTCTCTTCGATTGTCGCGGCGTCCAGTTCCAGGCCGTTGGCCAGGGCACGCAATGCCCACGCCAGTTCAAAATCGCGACGAGGCTTGACCTGCAAGAAATGATCAGCCGCCTTGGCACTCTTGGTCTTGCGCACGTCGATCAGCACCGCGGTGCGATCCTTACGGCCGTTGGGAA
Organism: Planctomycetaceae bacterium; assembly: GCA_002724415.1. Classification (GTDB taxonomy): domain Bacteria; phylum Planctomycetota; class Planctomycetia; order Planctomycetales; family Planctomycetaceae; genus UBA8437. Next base: position 67,490 of record PBOU01000129.1, on the reverse strand, counting down.
CAAATTCCCCCTTGGGCATCAGGCTGTACTTGGTGAAATGACGGGGATGGCTCTCGGCCGGATTCCCACCCCAGAAAATCAGGTAATCGGCACGATTCTTCACCTCGCCAAGCGAGCAGGTCACCTCGCCCACTCCCTGGAAGGCAATTCCCGAGGGGCCGTGACAGACGCTGGTGGTGGTGTCGACAATCCCGCCGATCCAATCGGTGATCGCCACGGCCACCCGCTGCGCCTCGGTCGTGGTGTCACTGAGACCATAGGTCAACGGAAAGCGAGCCGAGAGCAGGATATCAGCGGCCCGGTCCATCGCCTGCTCGTAACCGGCCGGCTGGCCATCGATCAACGCCTCGGGCCGGTCCTCAATGTGATGATTGAAGAACCAGGCCTTTCCGAGCACGCAGGCGTTTTTCGCCTTCGTGATCCGGTTGCCCTCGACGGTCAACTCCATGTCGTCACAGACACACCCACAAAACGTACAGGTCGCATCCTCGACCACCCGCAACTCGGGCGTCGGTTCCTGCGTGGCAGTCGATGATTCGATCGTGCTCATTGGCGTGTCGGTTTCTTCGAGGTCGTCGCTGGCTAACCCGGGGTCGTTTCCAGGAACACGTCCAGCCCCTTGCTGTCGGGCATTCCACAGCCCTGGGTGTCCCCGCCCATCAAACGACTCGATTTGTCTCCGTAACTGATAAACAACATCCCCGGCGGCAATTCGTCGCCACGGGCCGACTTGCACGGCACCGTGAATTCACCGACGTCATTGTAAACCCGCACGAGATCCCCATCGACCAGTTGCAGGCGTTGCATGTCCTCGGGAGCGACCTGCAACGTGCTGATCTCCTCAATGTATCCGTCGGTGTACTTGCCCTCGTTGAGGGTTGTACCCTGGCGACTGGTGCGACCGGGAATCAGGATGAAGGCTTCGGGCATGAAAGCAGGTGTCGAGTGAAGCGGGATGATTGGCCAATTCTCGCAACCACAGTCACCGAGGTCAATTCACGTCCGCCCGGGGCGATCAGTCCAATCCCAGTGCAGCTCGCCGCGTCCCGGAAACAAAACCCTCGGCCGTCCAACCGCGCAGCAGGTTGTAGGCCTCGACCTGGGCCGCCAATTGGATCGAGTCAATCCGGGCACCGGCGCTTCCCCCGTCAGCCAGAGATTCCTCGAAGAATCGCAGTGGCAGGGTGTCCTCGCTGGGAGTCCAGCCCTGGCTGATGTTGTACACCTTCTTGGTCGTCACGATTCGATTGGCAATTTCCAGGAGTTCCTCGATCGTGATATCCCAACCGGTCACCGGTTTCAGCAGTTCGGCCATCCCGGCCAACCGGTCGGAAAACACGCCACGGAGAAACTTGCACAGGATCAAGGAATCCATCAGTACCGCCTCGTCCTCGACCCTCACGACCGGCTCGATCGTCTCGGGTCCCGCGTCGATCCGCTCAACGTCCGGCGAAAAGTCCACCTCGTAGGCACCCGACCGATTGTGGTCGGCTCCACGGGTGCCCACGGCAAATCCCAGTGCCATCGCCTGCAGCGCGCGGGGTTCGTAACCGGGAATCTCGAGCCCCTTCACGTGAGGTGCGAACTCGTGCGACCCACCGCCAATCCGTTCGGCAGCCGCCCGTGTCCCATCGGCCAGCATGTCACCCCAACCACGACGGTGGCCGATATCGGCGATCATGGCCAACAACGCCTCGCCCTCTCCAAACCGCAAACCGGGAATGTCAACCAGCCCCCGTTCGGCGCATTCCATGGCAAACGCGATGCTCGCGCCGGTGCTGATCGTGTCGATTCCCAACTCGTCGCAGAGGTGTGAGGCCGCCAGCACAACCTGCGGATCGGAAACCCCGCACAGCGGGCCGAGCGCGAAAAGATTCTCGTACTCCATCCGCACGCCCTGTCCACTCGAACTGTCTTCGGTCCCGGCGAGCGGAAAAATGTGTTCGCAACCGATCGTGCACGCGGCACAACTGGCGCGAGTTCGGTTGCGGTCGGCCTCGAGCGACTCGGGAGCCAGCCGGGAAGCCCCGTCGAACACGCCAGCCTGGAAGTTCCGGGTCGGCAGCGACCCGAGTCGATTGAACGTCAACAGGTTGTCGACGGTGCCCAGTTCACGGTACTTGGCCGTGGCGGCTCCGAGCGAGCGTTGAGACAGATCCTTGGAGATCTCCAGCAGGCGTTCCCCGTCGGCGTACTGGACCCGGCGGTCACCGGCGACAGCGACCGCCTTGAGTTGCTTGGCCCCCATGACCGCTCCCAGTCCACCCCGACCGGCGTGACGGGCATCGTGTGAAATCGTCGCGTAATGGACCAGCCGCTCACCGGCCGGCCCGATCGCCGCCACCTGGAAACCGTCGTCTCCAAGACGCCGCCGCACCCGTTGACTGGCCTCGCGACTGCCCAGGCCCCACTCCGACTCGGCGGATTCGAAACGCACACCCTCGGGAGTGACCACCAGCGTCGTGGGCTGACGGGCCTTCCCGACAATCACTATGGCATCGTGACCGCTTCTCTTACCGGCGATGGCAAAGTGCGACGACGAGAGAGAATCGTTGATCCGTCCCGTCAGAGGACTTTTGGCGAGAACGGCGAACTTGGCCGAGGTGGTCAGTGGACTTCCGACCAGTGGGCTGAAGACAAACACCAGGGGCGATTCAGCCGCCAGTGGATCAATCACGCCGGAGGTTTCGTGCCCCAGCACCCAGGCACCCAGCCCCGCTCCACCGATGAACCGTCGCAGCACGCCCTCTGGCCACTCGATCCGACGGCTCGTGCGATCGGTCAGATCGACGCGCAGATATCCACCGTGGTAACCGGGAACTGATTCCATAGCCCAATTGCAGACCGCCGGGCGACGAATTGCAACAACGCCGCTCATCCACCCGCGTCGGCAGCCAGCAACAAGACCTGGTCACCGGCCTGTACCGGAACGTCCGGATCGGTCGTGAAGCGGCAGGCGTTGATGTTGGCCAGGTATCCCTCCCGGGGTCGAGGACCGTCCAGGCACTCCTCGGCCAGACCCGGCAACTCCAACCCGACAGCCAGAAACACGTCACCCAGTCGGACCACCTCCTGGCCCCGACAAACGACGATCTGGGTCCGCCCCGCCCGCTGACGGGCAATCCCGAAGAACTCCACGATCACCCCGTCGAGTGTCCCGTCCGGCATCAGCAGATCACCTCGAGCGCCGACACACCGATTTCCTCACGACTCAGCAACGGTTCCCCGTAGTGTCGGCCAATCGACCAGCCCCAGTAGCGTGCACAATCACGAATGTCGTCCAACACCGTCGGAAACTCCGTGCTCCGCCCTTCAATCACCTGGCTCTGGTAACAACTGACCGCCTTCATCTTGGCGTCGATACAGTCACTGATATCAAAGACAAACGACGGCCGGGGATGAATACGCAGGTGGATGCTGAAGTAGTAATACAAACGCGGAGGCCAGAATCGCTCGCCAACCATTTCCGTCTTGCTCAGCTTGCTCCAGAAACGCGCGTCGTCGACCAGTTGACTGGCAGCAACATGATCCGGATGCGCGTCCTCCCAGTATGGTGCCAGGATGACCGCGGGACGCGTCAACCGGAACACCTCGGCCAACTGTTGTCGTGCCTGCAGGTCAGCCTGCAGGCTGCGATTGGGCAGTCCCAGGTTCCCCCGCCAGGTCACACCAAGCACCTCGGTTGCTGCAGCGGTTTCAGCGGCACGGCGTTCAACGGTTCCCCTCGGAGTGGGTTCACCGTTGGTCAACTCGAGCACGCCGACACGACGCCCGGCGGCGACCGAAGACAGGATCACCCCGCCCACGCTGATCTCAGCGTCATCGGGATGTGCCGCCACAACAAGCAGGTCCAGGGGCTCACCGCTGTCTACCGCTCCGGCGACATTCGAATCATCCGACATCATCAACCCTTCAAATCAGCCACGAGCCCGTCCACGCAGAATCGCTCTGGACGCTCAACCCGTTTTCAACAGAATACCGCCTCGCACAGGGGACGAGCGAGGATCAGATGACTTTCCAGCATACAACCGCCAACGTCTTTGTCCGTATCAGCTTCGGTTCGATGCTCGTGGTTTTGTTGGTGTGGAGCACCGGTTGCCAGTCGGCAATCGACTCGACCCGCGCTTCGACCAGGCAATTCACCCGACAATTCACTCCTTCGCCTCATGATTATCGCGATGCGACCGATGAGTCCGAGGACAAGTGGCAGGAGTTCACTCGCGAGGCCAAGGCGGCCCACGTGGCCGAAAAGGACCCCGATCCCTGGTACCGTCGCTGGTTCATGTCCGAGAAGGCGCGGCAGACGGAAAGCCATCTTGGGGTCGAATGAACCGGGCCGAGTTCACTCCTGTCCATCCCCGGTTCCATCGGAAAGAGCTCGCTCGACAGAGGCGAGCAGCACGTCCATGGTGAAGGGCTTGCGAAGATAATCGTGGACCCCCAGCATCTCGGCGTATGCCTTGTGTCGACCGCCCTCGTTGGCGGTGATCATGATCACCCGCGGCGGATGCTCGAGAGTCCGCAAGAACTCGAGCACCGGAAAGCCGCCCATCCGCGGCATCATCATGTCTGTGATGACAAGGCCCGGATCATTCTCCTCGACCAGCTTACGGCCCTCGATCCCGTTGATCGCATGCTCGACCGAGTAACCGGCCGATTCGAGCACCCCGACCAAGGTCGCGGCCGTCTCGCGGTCGTCTTCGATCAATACGATGGTCTTGGCAGTCTCGCTCACGCAACCATTGTGGCCACACGACTCGCCATTCTCAACGGCTGACACTTCTCGCTGGCACGGGTCTGTCGAACTCCCGATCGGTCGTAACGGTTCTCAGCCATTGTCACCCAGCGGGTAAAAGACCAGGCCGGAGAGAAGCTTGGGATAGAAAAACGTGCTTTTGGGAGGCATGGTCTCCAGTTTCGAGGCGATCGTCCGGACATGCTCCAGCGACGCCGGAGCAACCAGCACCGCCAGTGGCACCGCACCGCCCTCGACCGCCTCGTCCACCTCATCCAGCAGGTGCACGTACCGACACTCGACGTCACCGTCGGAATAGGCCTTGCTCAGAATCTCATCAACCAAAAGCGTGTGCAGGCGACTGACACCCAGCCCACGCCAGTCGTCACTGCGATCGACGGCCAGCTGGGACATCACGGTGGGATCCTTCAATCGGGCCAGCAACCACTGGTGGTCCGACGAGGTGCCCAGGGCCAGGGCCCCCTGGTCTCCGGTCGCCTCGATCTGTGTCCACGCCGTCCGGGCCGCCTCGCGGCCCTCACCCATCTCGCTGACCTCGAAATGCGCGCTGAGCAACTCTTTCAATCGCACGGCATCAAGTCCGTCGACCCCGCTGATCAGCCTGTGTGTGGGCAGGATCGCCAGCCCGGGATCGTTCATGGCCACCATCATCATCATCGTGTAGCCGGCAGCGTCCACCTGCGGATGAGCCCGACGGTAGTTGAGAGCCGTCTCGTAGCGATGATGACCGTCGGCGATAAAAACCGGCACGTCGGCCAACGCTCCACACGCGGCAGCAATCGCCTCGGCATCGTCAACCGCCCACAACCGGTGAATCACGCCATCATCATCAACGACCTCGTGGGCCGGCGTGCCGCTGCAAGCGGCATCCAGTGGCCCCTGCACGCTTGTGGCATCGGCAGGGTACAGGCCAAAGACCGGCGAGAGACAGGTGCGACCATGCTCCCACAACGCCAGGCGGTCGGCCTTGGGACCGGGCATCGTTTGCTCGTGGGGAAACACACTGCCGGTGCCAAATTCTTCCAGTCGAATCCGTCCCAGGAAACCACGGCGGTCATAGGACACACCCTCCCAGGTGAACTGCTGGTGATAAACGTACAGCGAGGGAGCCTCATCACGAACCAGCACGCCGTCGGTTTGCCAACGATCCAAGAACCCGGCAGCCCGCTCGTATCGAGCCGACTCGGAAACGTCTCCCGGCTCAGCCCGGTTGAGAATCAGCCGCACCACGTTGCACGGGTGCTGCTGGTAAAGCCGGTCCTGGGCCACGGCGTCGATCACGTCGTAGGGTGGAGCCACGACGTCGGCGAGTGACCCGACCTGTTCCAGCCCGTATCGCCATCCCCGGAACGGTCCAATATCAGCCATCCAGTTTCTCCTCGGTCTCACTGGCCGCCGCACGCGCGTTCCTGACGAACTCCACGACCGCCTCCATGTCCTTGTCCCCGTCGGTGTTCTCCACGCCACTGGCGGTGTCGACTCCCGCTGGAGACACCTCGCGAATGGCACGGCCGACATTATCGGGTCGCAATCCTCCAGCCAACAGCAGCGGTGGCCAGGCGACAGCCCGGTAGTCGGTCGCCAGCAACGACCAGGGTGGTGACTCACCCGTTCCACCGAACTGGCCGTCCACGCTGGCATCGACCAGGCACCCATCCAGAGCCACTCCCAGGACGTGGCAACGCCCCAGGTAATCCTCCAGCTCGCCCAGCCCCGCCTCGCCGACCCGCATCGCCCTCAGGATCCGAACGCCCTGACACGACTGTTGCACCTCAGCCACGTATTCTGGCGACTCGTCCCCGTGCAACTGCAGGATCGGCAGGTTCAAGTCCCCTTGAAACGAAACCACCTGCCGCAACGGCGCGTTGACGAACAGCCCAACCGGCTCGATCCTCCCGTCCAGCGAAGCCAGGATCGACCGGGCCATGGTGATGTCGATGCACCGCCGGCTGCCGGGAAAGAAATTCAACCCGACGGCATCGGGACGATCACCCTCGGGCAAACCGGCCAGGGCCGTGGCGGTCGACTGGTTGCGGATCCCGCAGACCTTGACCCACATCGATCAGACGTCCGTTGTTTGTGGCTGGGATCGGCCTTCACCACCGCGGGGACGACTTTGTCTCCCGACCGGGCGGCCCATATTACGTCGCTGGCCATTGCCCGATCAAGGGAGTACAAATGAGTTCATGGCGGCGTTCACGCACCATATCTTCGTCTGCTGCAATCAGCGCAGCCCCGATCACAGTCGTGGCTGCTGCGATCCTGACGGATCGGCGCAACTCCGGTCCGCGCTGAAGGCCGCGATTGCAAGCCGGGGTCTGAAACCGGCCGTCCGGGCCAACTCCGCGGGATGCCTCGACCAGTGCGAACACGGCCCCGTGGTGGCCATCTATCCTCAGGGAACTTTCTACGGGGGCGTGACGCTAGAGGACGTGCCACGGATCGTGGAGGAGACCATTGTCGGTGGGCGGGTGCTCGAGGATCTGGTGATCGCCGACGAGTGCCTGAACAACCGGCAATGCGAACACATCACGGGTGACCAGACACGCGACGCCGCGAGCGAACCGACATGAACATCGTCATTCTGGGTGCCGGTACCGTCGGCACGTCCATTGCCCGAGCACTCTGTGCGCGACACCACAACGTCTGTGTCGTTGACCAATCCAAATCGGCCTTGTCCGAGATCCAGGATCGGCTCGATGTGCACACGGTCCGTGGCAACGCCAGCGACCCCATCACGCTGTTCCAGGCCGGAGTCGCCTCGGCCACGCTCTGCCTCGCCCTGACCAGTTCCGATGAGGTGAACATTGTCTCGGCAAGCATCGCACGAGAAATGGGTGCTGAGCGAAGCGTTTCACGGATCCACCACCCGTCCTACCTGGACACCACCACCTTCAATATTGCCGACCACTTCGGACTGGCCCGGCTCATCAGTCTCGAGAACCTGACCGCCCTGGCACTGGCGCGAGAGATCCGGGTTCCTGGCCTGCTGGCCCTGGAGAACCTCGCCCAGGGCGCTGTCGAAGTGCAGGAAGTGGCCGTCCAGGAGGACGCCAACGCAACGGGACGACGACTCCACGAACTCGAATTTCCCGGTGAAACGTTGGTCGGACTGATCACCAACTCCGAACGAACCGTGATCGCCTCCGCCGATGATGTCGTCTCGATTGGTGACCGTGTCACCCTGATCGGACGACTCGGTGAACTCGACTCGGTCCGCCAGATCTTCGAGCACAAGCCGCCGCCGCGACAGCACGTGGTCATCGCCGGTGGCGGTGAAATCGGCTTCTCGCTCGCCCGGGTGCTCGAACACCGTCGGCATTTCCACGTGACGTTGATCGAGACCGACGAGGAACGCTGCGAATGGCTCGCCGAACAACTCGACACCTCCACCGTCCTCAACGCCGACGCAACACGACGCAGCCAACTCGAAGAGGCGCGGGTCGGCACCGCCAGCGTGTTTGTGGCCTGCACCGGTCATGACGCGGACAACATCGTCTGCGGGGTTGAGGCAAACGAGATGGGGTGCCCGAGGATCCTGTCGGTCGTCCGGCGCCCCGACTACTCGGACGTCCTGGCCAAGGTCGGGATCGGACAGTCCGTCAGTCCCCGCGAGGTGTTGGCCGAGGAAATCCTGGCGATCCTGCAAAGTGGACCGGTGATCAGCCGCCGGGAAATCTCTGATGGTGGTGCCGTGGTGGTGGAATTGGAGGTCGGGGAGGGAGCCGAGATCACACGGGCCCCGCTCAAGGAACTCCCCCTGACCCGGGGACTGATCGCAACCATAGTTCGTTCACCGGCAATCTGGGTCCCGGGCGGCGACGACCAACTGAAAGCCGGTGACTCGGCCATCGTCCTGGTCCAATCCGACAGCGCCGACGAGGTGCAGCAGCTTTTCGCTGCCAGGCAGCGCGACTGATCCACGGGACGGGCTCCGAACCAGCCACATCGAGGAATGGCTTCTTGCCACGGGTCTTCATCTCCGAGTACATCACCAGCGGTGCCTGGGCCGATCGGCCTCTGGTGGGGTCACTGGCCACCGAGGGACAGGCCATGCTGGTGGCACTGGCCGAAGATCTCGCCGCTGACAAGCGGACGCAGGTCGTCACCAGTTGGGACCACCGGTTGGGCCAGTTCCCCGTCAAGGACACCGAGGTCACGCTTGTCCGGAGCACCGGAGAGGCCGAGGACATCTTCGTCCAACTGGCTGCCGCGAGCGATCGCACCCTGGTGATTGCACCCGAAATCGATGGCGTGTTGCAACAGCGTTGCCAGCAGGTGGCCGACGCCGGTGGAACATGGATCGGTTGCAGCCCCGAGACGCTCGCTCTCTGCTCGGACAAGCTGGTCACATCGCGACGCCTCCGGGAGGCGGGACTCTCGGCCATCGAAACCCGCACCGCCGACCAGCCACCTCCGGAATCGGAATGGGTCGTCTGGAAACCACGTGACGGAGCCGGATCACTGGGAATCTCGACAAGCCCGTCGACCCACGCGGCTCCACACCCCGACCATGTGGTCCAGCCGCTCTTGTCGGGACAACACGTCTCGGTTGCCGTCCTGTGTGGCGATCCTCACACCGTCAGCCTGCCCGTCGCCCAGCAACATCTCAGTACCGACGGCCTCTTCACCTACCGCGGCGGTCGCGTCCCATGCTTCCCATTGGATTCACCGGTCTCGCAAGCCGTCAGCAAACTGGCTCTCGACGCCTGCGGCTGTATCGGCAACCCGTGTGGATGGGTTGGAGTGGACCTGCTGGTGGACGACGAGAACCAGCCCGTGATTCTCGAAATCAACCCGAGACTGACGACCTCGTTCCTGGGATACCGGCAATTGGCCACCAATTTCGCCCTGAGCCACTACGTCACCTGCCCTCACGAGGTGCCACCGATCAACCGTCCGGGGGACCATTGGCAGGATGAACCCATCGAATTCACCTCGAGTGGAACCCTGATCCCTCTCAACTAGCAGCACCTGATGACGACCAACCAGCACATCATCGGCCTGGACATCGGCGGAGCCAACCTGAAAGCGGCCAGCGTCGATGGCCAGGCCGCCTCCCGGGCATTCGCCATCTGGCGCGAACCCGAGCGTCTCGGCGAACAACTCAACAGCCTGCTTGCCAGCCTGCCCACCGCCGACGCCCTGGCGGTGACGATGACCGCCGAATTGGCCGACTGCTTCCAGACCAAGGAGGACGGGGTCCGACGGATTCTCGAATCGGTGCTCCACGCGGCATCCGGACGACCGGTTGTTGTCTGGCAGACCGGTGGCGAATTCGTGACAGTCGCCGATGCAATGGAACTGTCGCAATTTGTGGCCGCCGCCAACTGGCACGCGTTGGCCACTTTCAGCGGACGGCTCGCCGAGAAGGGTGACGCGTTGCTGATCGACATTGGCACCACCACCACCGACATCATCCCGATCCAGGACGGGATTCCCATTCCGTGGGGCCGCACCGACCGCCAACGTCTAGCCAGCCACGAACTGGTCTACACCGGGGTGGGTCGAACGCCGGTGTGTTCACTCGCCAACCAGGTCACCCTGGATGACCACCCGATCGGACTGGCCGCCGAACTGTTCGCGACGACCCGGGATGTTTACCTGTTGACCGGCGACCAGCAGGAAGACGCCGGATGTTGTGACACCGCCGACGGCCGTCCGGCCACGCGCGCCAACGCCTCCAGTCGCCTGGCCCGGATGCTGTGTTGCGACACGACCGAAATCGGTGACGATCAACTGCTGGAGGTTGCCCAACAGATTGCCTCGATTCAACTCGAGCGGCTGGTCCGGGCGGTGACCCGTGTGATTGGCATCTCCCAGGACGACCCGTACCCCCTGGAAACCATCCTGATCAGTGGAAGCGGGAGTTTTCTGGCCCGTCGCCTTGTCGCCGCACATCGCGACCTTGCTGCGTCCCGGCAGATCGACCTGGGGGACTGTTTCTCCGGAGACGTCGCCACCGCCGCGTGTGCGTTTGCCGTCGCGAGACTGGCCCAGGAACGGGTGATCGACTTCCTCTAGGATGCCACCTCGACATCGGTCCCCCGCGACAGCGATTCACGGACCGCGGAAATGAAACGCACCAGTCGGTCGGCCCGGTTCAACACCTCGCCGTGATGCGAGGCATCGTCCCACTGCAACACGATGTCGTCGTAGACCCGATCGAGATCGATCGAGCCCGACTCCAGCGGCGTCCCGTAGACCTCCTCGTCGTCAGTCAACGCGAACAGTTCGCAATCTCGATAGCCCCCGGTGGTCCCGGCGATCACCCAGCCGGTCGCCAGCGGCACCGGGCTCGACGGGTGGTACTCCAGATTGGCCGTCATCCCTCCGGAAAACCGGGCCACGATGCCAATCCCCTCCGGTTCTTTCGCTCCAACCAGAAGTCGAGCCGAAACCGACAACGGCTCAACGTCGCACAACAACAACAGCTGTTCGAGCCGCTCGAGCAACGAGGCCGGCAATTCCTCGCCGGACGTTGTCATCGATCCGGTACCGGTGAATCCCCAGGTGCTGTGAGCCAGTGTCCGGGGTTGGCCCAGGCCACCCCGGCGGACTTCCGCCAGCGCCACCTGGAAATCCGCGTCGGCCAGGCACTCCGACAGCACCAGCAACCGTGCCGGGGGCTCGCTTTCGGAAACCAGGGCCAACTCCTGCTCGGTCAATGGAGAGGACACCGCGACGGGCCGACCCAGGTCGATGGCCCGCCGCACCGTCTCGATACGGCCGGGGTCGCGCGAGGTGGCCAGCACCAGGTCAATGCTCTCGTCGGCCAGCAACTCGTGGTCATCCGCCACGACGCGACACCCGGACGGATCGGCGACGGACAACTCTTCCGGCCCCCCGGACACCACCGCCACCGGCACCAGGTCGCCGCGAAGACACAACCGCTGGAAGTGGAACCGCCCGGACCGTCCCGCACCGATCAACCCCACATTCAGCCGTCGCGTCGAGACGCTCATCACGAATACCTCGTCACCAGCAGGACCACCGCTTACGGCTTGCGAACGGTGCCGGTCATCCGGACCTTCAACCGCCCGTTGCTCTTGTGGCCAGCCGGAGCATTGATCTTCAGGAACAACAGACCGCTCTCACGAGGCGTGATGGTTCCGCCGGTCCCGACCAGGAACGGCTTGCCCGGCTTGGGCTTCTTGCCACCTTCCGGCGCCGGCACAATCACACCGACCAGGGCCCCACAACGGATTCCCTCGGCCATGTCGCGAGACGTGTCGGCAACAGAAAAACCGGCCGGTCCCACCGGCAGGCTGGTCACGAACCGGTAATCCCCAACGGCCTGGATCCGAAAGGGCTGGCCCTTGTACACCGCAGCCACCGGCTGGCCCCAGCCTCGTGATGTGTCGACGTCCACGGTCAACTCGTTGGCCGAGAGCATCTCCTCGTCGATCTGCTTGATCTTGGCGCGCACCCCCTTGACCTCGGGCGAAAGTTTCAAAATCAGTTCGAGCATCCGACGGGTCTTGACCAGGTTCCCGGCCTCCTCGTACTGGTTGGCCAACCCGGCCGCCTCACGAACAAACGACTCCTGGAACCGCTGCACTTTCACGTCAATGGACTTGGTGCTGGCCGATTTCCGGGTTGTCTTCCCCCGTGACTTGCGTCCTTTGACCACGCGTTTGCTGTTGGTCTTTTTTTCCGTCTGGGCCTCGAGCCCGCTTCCAAGCCCCAGTGCCACGGCCACCAGCACACAACCACTGATCACGATCTTCACGTGTCGACTCATCGGATCGCTCCCGTATTTCCCATTCTCGATTCCCGGTCTTCAATCCTATTGTCGACGATCACCCACACCGCTGCAAACCCCCTCGTGCGGATTGGCTGCCGACAGCTACCCACCCCGCGGACCGATCACATCGCCGGCCAGCAGGACTCCGAACACCACGACCGCCGCCAGCAACAACCGAAGCACCCGGGCCCCGCCCACAAGACCAAACCAGCCGACCAGCCGCCGACCCTTGGGAGTCCGCTCGAGCAACCACCGCTGGTGGTACCAGCCCACGCAACCCAACACGGCCACGACCAATCCGATCAACTGCTGCTCATTCATGTGCCGTCAGCTTTCCGGCCCGGGTTCAGGGCAATCGAACGGATCGAAGGCGGGCGGGCAGGTTGTTGGACACCGGCAGCGGCCTGTACGATTGACCGAGACAACGGGTTTCCTGCCAAGAAAGAGATTCGCGATGCCAGGCCTGGGAGTCAACATCGACCACGTGGCCACGATCCGCCAGGCACGGCAGACCGTCGAACCCGATCCGGTATGGGCCGCTGCCCTGGCCGAACTGGGCGGTGCCGATGGAATCACGATCCACCTCCGGGAAGACCGCCGCCACATCATTGACCGTGATGTCCGGCTGCTCAAGGAAACGGTCCAGGTGAAGTTGAACCTCGAGATGGCAGCCGAGGAGGAGATCATCGGGATCGCACTGGAAACCCTGCCCGACCAGTGCACGCTTGTTCCCGAGAAGCGGCAGGAGATCACCACCGAGGGCGGGCTGGACGTCCTGGGACAGGAAGACCGGATCGCGACGGCGTGCCGGAAACTGCAGGATGCGGGAATGGAGGTCAGCCTGTTTGTCGATCCGGTCGCCGAACAAATCGCCGCTGCGGCTGCCCTCGGTGCCGACGCGGTCGAGTTGCACACCGGTGCCTATGCCGATGCGGTCTCCGAGGAAGACACCGACCGCGAATTTGCGGCCCTGGTGGCGGCAGCCGAGTCGACCCGGGAAGCGGGGCTGGTGCTCCACATGGGGCACGGCCTGACCTACCGCAACGTCTCCCGCATCGCCGCAATTCCGGGGATCTGCGAATTCAACATCGGGCACTCGATCATCGCCCGCGCCGTGCTGGTGGGACTCGAACGAGCCGTGCGTGAGATGAAGGCACTGGTCGGATGATTCGGCCGGCCGGCCTGTCTCACCCCAGGTAGTCCTGGATCGCCGAGTGAATCTCGTCCCGCACACGGCGGAACACTGCCCGTTTCTCGTCCTCGGTCCCCATCGCATCGGCTGGATCAAAAAACGGCCAGTGCAGGCGCTGGACGACCGGGCCGGGAAACACGGGACACTCTTCGGCCGCGTTGTCGCACACACTGATCACCACGTCCGGCGGCACTCCAGTGGGTGGCTGGAAGTCGTGGATCGACTTGCTGCGATGCGTCGAGATGTCTATTTCCAGTTCCTGCATCACCTCGACCGCCAGGGGGTGCACATATCCCGACGGATGTGCACCAGCCGACAGGCTCACGATGTCCGGCCCGCACAACTCGCGCAACAATCCCTCGGCCATCTGGCTGCGGCACGAGTTGCCGGTACAAAGAAACAGCACGCGACGTGGGGACTCGGTCATCCGGTCCATCATAGTCACACACGTGTTCCAATCCGACCCGAGTGCACCCGCCTTGCCGGGTCGGAGTCCCTTGATATGATCGGGCATCACTTCGAGTCGTTTTTTCCTCACAGCACCGCCCCATGGGTCCACTCACCTACAAGGACGCAGGCGTCGACCTCGACCTGTATCGCGATGCGATGCAGCGACTGCCGACACTGCTGCGGCGGACGCATGGACCACGCGTGATGGACCTGCCCGGCGGCTTCGCCGGGCTGTTCCGGCTCAACCCGGGCAGCAGGTTGCTGGGTCGTGCCTACCGCGACCCGGTGCTGGTCGCTGGCTCTGACGGCGTGGGCACCAAGGTCAAGGTGGCCTCCCTGGCCGGACGGTTCAACACCGTCGGCATCGACCTGGTCGCAATGTGCGTCAACGATTGTCTGTGCCTGGGAGCAGAACCGCTGTTCTTCCTCGACTACATCGCACTGGGCGCCGACAACCCGCCACTGATCGCCGACCTGGTCTCGGGCATCAGCGACGGCTGCCTGCAGGCCGATGCCGCCCTCCTGGGAGGCGAAACGGCCATCATGCCCGACCTGTACTCCGGCGACGATTTTGACATGGCGGGGTTCTGTGTCGGTGTGGTCGAACGAAAAAAACTGATTGACGGCACCACGATCCGACCCGGAGACGTCCTGCTGGGGCTGGAGTCCGGAGGGATTCACTCCAACGGCTACAGCCTGGTCCGCAAGGCGGTCTTTGATTCCGCCGGACTGAGCGTCGATGACCGGGTTGAAACGCTGGAGGCCACCGTGGCCGATGTCCTGCTGGCCCCGACCCGCATCTACACCCGCAGCTTGCGAAAAGTGATGCAGCGATACCGTGTCAAGACGATCGTTCGCGGGATGGCGCACATCACCGGCGGTGGGCTCGAGGAGAATCTCGAGAGAATCTTGCCGGATGGATGCCGGGCAGTGATCGAGTCTGGCTCCTGGCCCGTGCCACCGGTCTTCGACTGGATCGCCGAACTCGGACAGGTCCAGGACGATGAAATGTACCGCGTCTTCAACATGGGAATCGGCTTCGTGCTGGTGCTGGACCCCTACTACGTCGAAAGCGTCCAGAAGCGTCTCGACGAGACACGAACCCGGTCCTGGGTGATCGGCCAGATCGAGCCGGGGGCAACCGGCGTCGAGATGAACCGGTCATGAGTAGTCCGGAGAACGAACGGCCCGGTTACCGACGGGTCTGGCTGACCTTTGTCCGCAATGCGTTGATTCGCGAGATGACCTTTCGCGGCAACTTTGTAATCACCATCCTGACCCGGGCCCTGTGGTTCTGCAGCCAGGTTTTGCTCTTCAAGATCATCTTCAGCAACGTGGCACACATCACCGAGGGCTGGACCGAGTACCAGTACTTCGCGTTCATGGCGACAGGGATGCTGATCAACGCCCTGATCGAGACGTTGTTCATGCCCAACGCGGCCAACTTCAGCGAACTGATCCGTACCGGCAACCTCGACTTCGCTCTGCTGAAACCCATCGACACGCAGTTCTTGATATCGTTCGAAAAAATGGACCTGGCCATGCTCAACCAGGTCGTGCTGGCCATCGGCCTGCTGATCTATGCCCTGTCACACCTCCCCTCGGGGACCCAGGTCACGCCCGCGAGGGTGGCGTTGTACCTGGTGTACATCCTCGCCGGAGTGACCATCTTCTACAGCCTGATGATCTCGTTGGCCAGCACCGCTATCTGGTTCGGGCGCAACCAGGGACTCTACGACTTCTGGTTCTACATCACCGTCTTCGCCCGCTATCCACGCAGCATCTACCAGACCGAGCCCGCGTCGGTGGCCGGTGGAGTGATCCTGTTCGCCTTCACCTTCGTGCTGCCAATTCTCGTCGCTGTGACCGTGCCGGCACGCGTGCTGCTGGGAACACTGGGCAACCAGTCCTGGCTGGCCGGCATCGCACTGGCCGCCGCCGTGATCGGGCTGGTCATCTCAAGAATGATCTTCACCTGGTCACTGCGGAGCTATCGCAGCGCCAGCAGTTGACCCGACCGGCGACTCACTCGTCATCAAAGTCAAACACATCGTCGCCGTCGTCCTCGTCGAAGATATCCTCCTCGTCGAGTCCCTCGATAACGAGTTCTTCTTCGTCGTCATCAAACGGGTCGTCATCAAACGGGTCGGCATCCTCGTCGGCCTCGTCGACAAACGGATCGTCGTCCCCGGCTTCGATCATCTCGGCATCCGCCGGATCAACATCCACTTCGGTTCCAGCATCGCCGGCACCGGCGACCGCAACAGCCGGCTCACCACCGAATATCAGTGCCAGGAACGGCATGAACGCGAGCAGAGCACACACGACCAACGTCAGGATCAACAATCCCAGCACGGCCTTGTTCTTGAAGACCTCGACCTGGAATGTGCCGTAGTTGCCTTCCCACATCGGCCCCCCAACCACGATCCAAATGAACCACAGTGCGGGAATCGCAGCCACAAGGGCAACAGCAAACAGGGGAAGTTTCTTCACGACGCCACCTCCAAGCCCGGCCGGAACACCCTGTCGGGAGAGCCGACTTTCTCTCAATACTAGTATGTCCCCGGAGAATCAGGAGGCAAGTTGTCGTTGTGCCAAAGCCCCACCACCGACATCCGGCTGGCACGAGTGTGACGATTGTGACAAGCCGAAGACCGCTGCCGATTTGACGGCAGCCTCTCACCACGATGACTGGACAGCAATGAACCAGCTGACAAAACGTTTCGAGTCGCTCAACTCCCAGATCGTTTCCTGCCAACGTTGTCCGCGATTGCGTGACCACTGTGCCGAGGTCGCTCGGACCCGCCGCCGTGCCTATCTCGACTGGGACTACTGGGGTGGTCCGGTGCCCAACTTCGGTGATCCCCGTGCCCGCCTGCTGATCGTCGGGCTGGCTCCAGGCGCCCACGGGGCCAACCGCACCGGGCGGATGTTCACCGGAGACCGCAGCGGCGACTGGTTGTTCCGGGCTCTTCACCGGGCCGGTTTCGCCAACCAGCCCACTGCGACCGACCGCGATGACGGGCTGACCCTGAAGGACTGCCTGATCACCAATGCCTGCCACTGTGCTCCCCCGGGGAATCGGCCGGTCCGTGACGAACTGCTGGCGTGCCGGGAGTGGTTCGAACACACCGTCAACATCGCTCCGGTCCAGGTTTTCCTGGCACTGGGTGGCATCGCCTGGCGCGCCGTAATCGACCTGGCTCGAGACCACGACTGGTTTTCCGGGCCGATCCCCAAGTTCTCTCACGAAGCCGCGGTCCCACTCTCCGACAACCGCTGGCTCCTGGGCAGCTACCACCCCAGTCAACAAAACACCTTCACCGGACGACTGACCGAGGAAATGTTCGACAGCGTGTTCCACCTGGCCGGTTCGAAGTTGCGCGGCTCGACCACGGGATCCAAATAGGTCTGTGCCCCGGCAACCCCAGCTTGCAACCCCGCGGCAGGGTGGGGTACAAATGCACCTGTTGAAGAGCTGTTCAGCGCGGTCCAAGATAAAGGGAATGGTCATGAGTGGTCCAAATCGTCGTCGCTTCCTCCAGGCATCGCTGGCAGCCGGAGCCACATTTGCCATCAGCGGAACAAAGTCCTCGGGCAACATCCTGGGCGCCAACGACCGCGTGCGAGTGGCCGTGGCGGGTCTGCACGGCCGCGGTCGGTCGCACTATGGGGCCTACGCCAAGATGAAAGACGTCGAGGTGGCCTACGTGGTCGACCCGGACAGTCGGCAGTTCGCCCGCGCCATCAGTGAAATCAAGAACATTTCCGGCACCGCACCCAAGCCGATCGGTGATGTCCGCGAGGTACTCGACGACAAGGAACTCAACGTCGTCTCCATCGCCACGCCCAATCACTGGCATTCCCTGATGAGCATCTGGGCCTGTCAGGCCGGCAAGGATGTCTACGTCGAAAAACCGCTCTCGCACAATATCCACGAGGGACGGAAGCTGGTTGAGGCAGCCCGGAAGTACAAGCGGATGGTCCAGCACGGCACCCAGGCACGTTCCAGTAGCGGCCGGGCCACAGAAATCGCCGCCCTGCAAAGTGGAAAGTACGGCAAGCTGACCGTTTCCAAGGGCTACTGCTGCAAGCCGAGATGGAGCATCGGCAAAAAGACCAACGAAAAGCCACCGGCCGAACTCGATTTCAACGTCTGGCTCGGACCCGCACCCGACCAGCCGTACCACGGCAACCTGGTGCACTACAACTGGCACTGGTTCTGGGACACCGGGAACGGCGACACCGGCAACCAGGGCGTGCACCAGATGGATGTGGCCCGCTGGGCCATCCCCGGGGCGACGCTGCCCAAGCGGGTGCTCAGCATGGGCGGCCGCTTCGGGTACGAAGACCAGGGCGAGACACCCAACACCCAGGTCACCGTGATGGAATACGACGAGGCACTGCTGCTGTTCGAAACTCGAGGCCTGGTTGGCAAGCACAAGAGCATGGGACGGATGGTGTCCAACGAGTTCTACACCACCGAGGGTGTGATGCGGGACGCGGTGTTTTACCCCAAGGGCGGCGGCAAGCCTGTGAAGGTCCAGGGACCAACCGTCGAGGTGACTCCGGGGGGGCCCTTCGGGAGCTTCATTCACGCCGTCCGCAGCCGCAAGGTCAGCGACCTCAATGCGGACGTACTCGAAGGACACTACTCCAGTGCCCTGTGTCACCTCTGCAACATCTCCTACCGACTCGGTGCCCGAGTCCCCTTCAGCAGTCGCAACAAGGTCCTGGGTGAAAATCCGCAGGTGTTGCGGTCGATCGCCAAGGTGCGTGACAACCTCGAGGTCGTTGGAGAAAAGCTGTCCCAGAGCAGTTACTACCTGGGGCGTCCGCTGAACATGGATCCCAAGGCGGAACGTTTCCTGGACGACAAGGAAGCCAACACGATGCTGACCCGCAACTACCGCAAGCCCTTTGTGGTTCCCGAAACGGTCTGAACAATCCACCGGCGATGAACCATCCCCGCACGTGCCCGCTGTGCAGCGGCGGATTGAAAGCAGGATCCGTCGACGAAGTGTCGCGGTGGTTGTGCGAGGGCTGTGGTGCCGAGTGGGTCGAAACCGACACGCCTTCCCAAGCGGACGAGACAACCGGGACGAAACTGGCTGACTCGGTCGCCTCGGTGGGCCGCTACTTGTTCTATGGGCTGTCGCTGCCCGAGCGAGCCGTCCGCAGCTCGATCGGGCTGGCGGCGGGAGCGGCTCGTGAAACGGCCGAGTTGCTTGTGCCCCGGGCCTTTCAGGATTCCAGGACCTACGGCATCGTTGTCCGCAATTCACTGAGATTTCTTGCCACCGACGTCGGAGGAGTCACCTCCCCAACAACCGAAGACGAGGAGCCAGCTGTCGAGGGCTACCTGGCTCGTAAGGCGGTGGGCAATTTCGTCGACATGGCTGGCTGGGCCACGTTGTCCTGCTCGCCGGTCTGGCTGATGGCCGTGGTCAGCGACGTGGCCTACGGTGCTCGGAGCTACACCCGGGAACTGGCGAGCGAACTTCAGCAGAAGGGACTGATCGCCAAGGACTCGACCATCAACTCCGTCGATGATCTCCTGGGAGCAATCCAGGGAGCCACCGGGGAAGCCGCCGGGCTTTTCGACACCCCACCACTGTCGGTTGCCGATCTCAAGGCCACGCTCGAAGCCACACGAGACGCACTCGATGACGCCGACATCACGGCGATGATTCCCGAGAGCGAACTCGAAACTCTGTGGGAAGAAATGAAACAACTGGCCGGTGAAGAGGATGTCGGACTCCTGGGCGTTTCCGGAGCCGTCACCATGCTCACGCTGCAAAAAGTCGGCACCGTCGGACACGGAGCACTGACCGGAATCCAGGTCGTCGGCGGACTTCTCAACCGGCAGGTCATCGGCCATTACGTGGAATCACTCTCGACCATCCGCGAACAGGGTTTCTACAACACGCTTCGCGAGACAGCCGAACCGTACATCGACGCGGTTTGGTCCAATTTTTCTCCCGACCGGGACACCTGGACCGAGTCCCTGCTCAGCGGTCGGGCGATCGGACAGGGATTCAACGCTGTGGCGGGATGGTTCGGTGGTGGCGAGGAGAACCCGGATGAGGCGACGACCGGGGATGAGGATGATCGCGGCACAGACAAGGAAGGCAAGGACCCATGACAGACCCGGCACTCTGGGCCCCCTGGAGGCTCGATTACATCAAGTCCGTCGACACCGACGAGGGCTGCTTCTTGTGTCGCTATCGTGACGCCGATCCATCTGAAGACGATGCCAACCTCGTGATCGGGCGGACCAGGCACACCATCAGCCTGCTCAATCGTTTCCCATACAACAACGGTCATCTGCTGATCGCTCCAAGCGATCACGTCGGCGATCTGGAAGCTGTTGATGTTCCGGTGCTGACCGAATGCGTGACCGAGATCCAGAAGTGGACCCGACGATTGCGTGAGACAATGTCGCCGGACGGGTTCAACATCGGGCTCAATCTCGGACGAGTTGCTGGAGCCGGTCTGCCTGGCCACCTGCACTGGCACATCGTGCCCCGCTGGAACGGTGACACGAATTTCATGCCGGTCGTGGGAAACGCCAACGTGATTCCCCAATCACTGGAATCGCTCCACGAACTCCTCTCCCACGAGCCACCGACCAATTGATGCAACTGGTGGAATTCGCCCGGTTTGCCCTTTATCATGGACCGGCGGTCCTCTGGCGACCGTTTTCATTCCGCTTCCTCAGCCAGCTCTCCGAAGTGTCACGGCACAACGATCCCCCTCCCCCTCGGATCGACCACGTGTTTCACCTCAAGCCCTCCACCGACACACACACGTCACGGCGACTCCCACCATGCTGATTTTCGTAGTCCGAGTCCTGTATTTCTTTGTCTGCGCGGGGGCGCTCTACAACTTCATCAACCAGCCCACGCTCGACCTGCCCTACTCCACCGCGATCCTGTTGTTCGTGCTCCTCCTGTTCGTCACGCAGATCTTCACGGTCATTGACGTGGTGATCCGGCAGAAGAGGATCGAGGTCATCTCGTCAATCTACTTTGGCCTTCTCGTCGGAGCCCTGCTCAATTACCTGATGCTCCAGGCCCTGGAACCGTTCCGACAGCAGCTGATTGCGATCAAGATCACCGGAGACGAGGCAAGTTCGGCCCTGGACGTGATGTTTATCATCCAGCTCCTCTCGCCGCTGATTCTCAGTTACATCAGCATCTCGTTTCTGCTGCAAACCAAGGACGACTTTCGATTCGTGATCCCCTACGTCGAGTTTTCTCGAGAACTCAAGGGAGGACGGCCACTGGTGCTGGACAGCAGTGCGCTGATCGATGGTCGGATTGCCGATGTCTCCGAGACCCAGATCATTGAATCGCAACTGATCGTCCCCTCCTTCATTCTCAAGGAGGTCCAGGACATCGCCGACAGCGGCGACAAGAACCGACGGACCCGCGGACGCCGGGGCCTCGATGTCCTCGACAAGCTGCAGAAGAGTGCCACCACCGAGGTGACCGTCTACCGGGCGGCGGGCATCGAGCGGAAGGACCTGACCAATGACCAGCGACTGATCGAACTGGCCAGCGAACTCGGCGGTCGCATCGTCACCAACGATTTCAATCTCAACAAGGTCGCCTCCCTGCAGGGTGTCAGCGCGATCAACCTCAACGACGTCGCCAATGCCCTCAAGCCCCGGTTTGTACCGGGTGACTTGCTGCGAACGACAATCGCGAAGGAAGGCGAGTCGCCGGGGCAGGGAGTCGGATTCCTCGACGATGGCACCATGGTCGTCTGCGAACAGGCCGCGGTGCTGATTGGCAAGGAAATCGACGTTGTGGTGACCAGCGTGTTGCAGAACAGCGCCGGCCGCATGATCTTCGGGCGACAGGCCGATTCGGGCGGCACCGCCTAGGCCCGGCTCACATCTGCTCGCAGGTTTCGATTCCCAGCAAACCCAGGCCCTGTTCAAAAATCCGGGCCGACAGGTCGCACAGGGCCAACCGGCTGGCACGCCGGGACGCGTCCTCTTCCTTCAGCACCGAGCAACAGTTGTAGAACGTCGAGAAGACGTTGGCCGTTTCGAACAGGTAGCCGGTCAACACGTTTGGGCGACGTTCGGCGGCGGTCATGTCGACCGCATCGGCGAAACGGTTCAGCGCCATCGCCAGATCCCGCTCGGCAGGATCGTCAAGAATTATCGTCGAGCTCTCGCTCCTCAAGCCCTCGCGGTCCACTCCACCGCGCCGAAAAATTCCCAGGATGCGAGCACACGCGTACTGCATGTAGGTGGCCGTATCACCGGTGGTGGCCAGCATCTTGTCCCAGCTGAACTGGTAGTCACTCTCGCGGTTGTGGTGCAGGTCGGCGTACTTGATCCCTCCCAGGCCGACCGTTTCGGCCACCGCCGCACGAGTCTCCTCGTCCAACTCCGGCCCCTCCGGCTTGCCGTCATCGTTCTCGTCGACGATCCGACGGGCCCGGTCCACCGCCTCGTCCAACAAGCTTTCCAGGCCGACTGTGTCTCCCGAACGCGTCTGGAAGGGGCGACGGTCCTCGCCAAGTACCGTGCCGAAACTGACATGAGCAAACTCGGTGTCCGCGTAACCCCACAGCCTGGCCGTCTCGAACAGCAGGCGAAAGTGTTCGCCTTGCCGGGCGTCCACGACGTACAACATCGTATCGGCCTCGAGGTCGGCAGCCCGGTACCGGATCGTTGCCAGGTCGGTCGTGGCGTAGGTGAAGGCACCATCGGATTTCTGGACGATGAATGGCGCGTCGTTGCCCTGGATAAAAACACACATCGCGCCTTCGCTGTTGGAGGCGAGTCCCTGTTGACTGAGGCTCTCGACAACGTCAGCAAGCATCGGCTGGTAGTGGCTTTCTCCGAGGGTGAGATCAAACTGGATTCCCAGCCTCTGGTAGATGCTCTCCATCATCTCCAGGCACACCGGCAGGAATTCCTCCCACAGCGCTCGGTTCTCCGGATCACCGGAGTGCAACTTGGCCGTTTCGGCACGCGATGCGTCCGCGATGTCTGGGTGCTGGGCTGCAATGCCGGCCAAGCTGCCATCCGCTTCCACAGCCGCCACCTCGGTTTCGGAACCGGCAACCGTTTCGGAGAGTCCAGCCACCTCGGCCCGCACCTTCTTCGCCTCGGATTTCTTCGACTTGTCCCCCTCGGCGATGGCCGTCTCGAGAATCGCCAGTTCCTCGCGCCGTTCCGCCAGCTTGTCCCTCTGGCCGGGCAACGCGGCCCGACGATCGTGGTAGCCGGCGATGCGATTGACCAGGCGATACAGTCGCGAGAGTTCCATGACCGGATCGGCGGCGTACGCCTCCGGATCCAGAAAATTGCGGTAACCCTGGATGATCATGCCGAACTGGGTGCCCCAGTCTCCCACGTGATTGTCGGCGGTCACCCGGTGTCCCTGGAACCGAAACACGCGGGCCAGGGCGTCGCCGATCACGGTGCTGCGGAGGTGCCCCACGTGCATCGGCTTCGCGACGTTGGGGCTCGAATAGTC
The DNA here is from genome assembly GCA_002724415.1 of Planctomycetaceae bacterium. Lineage (GTDB taxonomy): Bacteria > Planctomycetota > Planctomycetia > Planctomycetales > Planctomycetaceae > UBA8437. Next base: position 43,842 of record PBOU01000129.1, on the reverse strand, counting down.
GATGACAACGTGGCGAGACGATTCGACGGCGTGATGCCCCAGTCGCGGATCGGACAGCATCCGGGACGTCTCGGACGCCAGCCAATCGTCCCGGATCCTCAGATTGATGAACCCCGGTCCAGCCACCTCGGGCGGTTCGCACAACTCGTCCACCTCAAGAGCCTCAACCAACGCCGCAGCCACATCACGCGGATTCTGCCCGGTGGCCTTGCCCAACGGCATCGCGCAATTCGCCTGGTAGTCCCCGAACTTGCCATCCTGGGCGGGGCGCACCATCGCGGTGTACTCGGAAGGATCCTCGCAGAGCCCTTCGAGAGCCCGGTGAAAACGACATCGAAGTTCGGCAAGCAGGTTCATGCCGGATCGGGGTCCAGATTGTCCGTGGAGGAATCGGTGGAGAGCGAATCGGGAGAATCCGTGGCGTCTGCTGCCACCGACTGCCAGTCGATCCGCACGGCATCAGCCCAGAGATTGTCGAGGTCGTAGAGAGAACGGGCCTCGGCGTCCTGGAGATGGATCACGATGTCTCCGAAATCGATCAATGTCCAGTTCGAATCGTTGTCGTGCCCCTCGATCCCCAGCCGCTTGTCCCCGTCCGCCTTGAACACGCGGCTGATCTCATCGGCCACCGCCCGCATCTGGCGGCCGCTGGTCCCGGTGGCCACGACGAAGTAATCCACGATGGGAGTGATGGCCGTCAGGTCGAGCACGACAACGTCACGGCTGCGGAACTCATCGGCAATCCGGGCCGCCCGGCAAGCTCGTTCGAGCCCGGGCACCCGGTCCGCTCGGGTCGTGGCGTCCGTGCCTCCCGTGTTGGTACTGGTCACGTCGTCCGCCACGGCCGTTCCTAGAAAAGGCCGAGTGCGAACTTGACGATCAACCCGGCAAAGACAACCGACACCATGCTCATCAGCTTGATCAGGATGTTCAAGCTCGGACCGCTGGTGTCCTTGAACGGATCACCCACCGTGTCGCCAACGACACCGGCCTTGTGAGCATCGGACCCCTTGCCGCCGAAGTGACCCGCCTCGATGTATTTCTTGGCATTGTCCCAGGCGCCGCCGGCATTGGCCATGAAAATGGCAACGGCAAATCCGGCGGTCAATCCCCCGGCGAGCATCCCCATCACTCCACCGACTCCCAGTACCATTCCGACAAGAATCGGCACGGCCAATCCCAACAGCGATGGCAACACCATTTCTTTCTGAGCCGCCTTGGTGCTGATCGACACGCAATTGGCATAATCGGGCTTGGTCGTCCCCTCGAGAATCCCCGGGTTTTCGGCAAATTGCCGCCGCACCTCCTGCACCATCCCGTCGGCGGCACGGCCCACGGCCTTCATCGTCATCGCGCAGAAGACAAACGCCAGCATCACGCCCATGAACATGCCGATCAACACGGCCGGGTTCATGACCGAGACGTCATAGAGCCTGACAAAGTCGGGGATCGTGGCTGTTTCGTTGCTGATCAGGAAGCCCATCGTGACAGCCGTAGGCAGATCGTCGATGGTCACCTCTTTTCCATTCTCGGAGTCGTTGATCGCCTTGAAGAAGTCCTTGCTGACCTGCGATGCGCCGGCGGGCATCACCAGGTAGGTTTCAACCTTCTCACCGTGCTTCACGGCCACGGCACGCTTGTTGAGCTTGATCAACGTCCCGTCGGGGACCTCGACGACCTCGGCCTTGGCCCAACGCTCATAACCCACGCGAACCTCTTCGACGTAGGCGGCCAACAGGGCCAGCGCGGTCAGGGCAGCCGATCCAATGGCAAACCCCTTGCCCGTGGCAGCGGTGGTGTTGCCCAGGCTGTCCAGGGCATCGGTCCGCTCGCGAACCACCGGGTCCAGGCCGGCCATCTCGGCGTTGCCACCAGCATTGTCAGCAATCGGTCCGTAGGCGTCCGTGGCCAATGTCAGTCCCAGGGTGCTGAGCATTCCGACGGCACCCAGGCCGACGCCATAGAGTCCCATGGCGAACTTGCTGGCGTCCCCGAATGCGAATTCGGTGCTGAAACCGAAGGACAGCAAAATGGCAACGCCGATCACAACGATCGGCACCCAGACGCTGTAAAGGCCCTCGGCGACACCGGCAATAATGATCGTCGCCGGACCACTCTCGGCCTGCTTGGCGATTGCCTGGGTCGGGGCGTACTCGTCACTGGTGGAATACTCGGTCCACCACCCGATCAACCAGCCGGCCAGCAACCCGACACTGACGGAAACGAACAGGCCGATGTGTTCGGGCAACAAGTATTTCACCAGGCCAAACGCGGCAATGGCAACGGCCACACTGCTGTAATTGATGCCCTTGCCCAGTGCTTTCAACAGGTTCTTCTGGCTCGTGTCTTCCTTGGTCTTGACCAGGTAGACCCCCCAGATGGACAGCCCGATGCCGACAGCCGCCAGCAACAACGGCAGCATCAACGCCTTGAGTTGGTAATCGATTCCCAGTCCCTCACCGACACCGGCGAAGGCGGCCACGCCCAAAGCGGCGCTGGCCAGGATCGATCCACAGTACGACTCGTACAGGTCGGCACCCATCCCGGCCACGTCGCCAACGTTGTCGCCAACGTTGTCAGCAATGGTCGCCGGGTTCCGCGGATCGTCCTCGGGGATCCCCGCCTCGACCTTGCCAACCAAATCGGCACCCACATCGGCCGCCTTGGTGAAGATTCCCCCGCCGACGCGGGCGAACAGTGCCTGGGCACTGGCTCCCATGCCAAAGCAGAGCATTGTCACGGTGATCTCGGCCAATGACATTTCAAAGCCGATGGTGTCTTGGAGGTAATACAACGCACCGAACCACAGACAGATGTCCAGCAGGCCAAGCCCCACCACGGTGAAACCCATGACGGCTCCACTGCGGAAGGCAACCTGCAGGCCCTCGTTCAGAGAGTTCTGAGCACCCTGGGTGGTTCTTGAACTGGCCCAGGTGGCCGTCTTCATACCAAACCAGCCCGCCAGGCCACTGAATGCACCGCCGGTCAGAAACGCCCAGGGAACCAGTGGATGCTGTGCGTCCAGTCCCAGCGACACGAACATCAACACCGCCCAGGCAATGGCGAAAAATATGCCCACCACGAAGTACTGCCGCTTCAGATACGCGTCGGCACCGTCGCGAACCGCCTGGGCGATCTCGACCATTCGCTCGTTGCCCTCGTCCTGGGCCATCATCCAGACATAGAACTTCCGGGCAAACACCAGCGCGATTACCGATCCGGCCAACGCAAACAACCAGCAGTAAAACACCAGCGACTCGGTCTCTTCACTGGGTTTGTTGCCAGCTTCACTCGGGGCCTCGGCCGCGTCAGTTGGCTCGACCGCGTCAGCGGGCTTGTCCGCCTCAGCTTTCTCGCCATCCGCCGCATCGGGTGCCTGAGCATCAGCCTCTGCGGGCTTTTCGGCGGCGGCCGCTGGTGCCGCCTGGCCCGAGTCCTTCTTGTCCTGGGCGAACACGCCCGGGGAGGCCCAGACAGCCGTTGCGAGAATTGTGAACGTGAACAGCACCAGAGCCAGTGATGCCCGGCTCCCGGAATTCGCAAGTTTCATCGCGCTAACCCATTACCGCTTCGGATCGGTTCTCGAAAGCGGCGAGTTTAGCGCCGTCCGGCCAGCGTGTCAACGTGCCTACAAGCCACCGAATCGCCTGTTGAAATTGAATTGCATCGTCGGCACCTTGTCATTGAGGTGACGATTCCACAGTCCCGATAACGGCAAGTCGTCGGCAGGAGGTCGTTCCAGCAGTTCGTCGATCTTCTTGACCAGCAGCAGCCCCCACAAAGCCTCCTCGACGGTGAGGTCCTCGGTGATCAAATCCTCGTACCGGCTCAGCACCTCGTCGAGTCGATCAAGCCCTTCGACCAGTAATTTTCGGGCCTGTGTCAGTTCGTTCGTCTTGAACAACTCCTCGCCCTCGAAGAGCTTCTGGTGTGCCTCGGCCGTCTTGGGTTCGGATTCCGAGAGCGTCCGGGTCCGCCAGTAGCGATAGTTGACCACATTCTGAAAACTGCGAACCATTCGCCGGATCTGGCCCACCTCGACTCCCTGCGAACGGGCCAACCGCGAGTAGTGAACTTCGCTGGGCAACTCGAGATTGACGCTGAACCCTTCTCCGGTGTCGAACAGTTCCTGGCCGTAACCGTCCGTCCAGTCCTTCTGGGCCTGGCCCCACTGGTTGATCACGTAGTCACCGAAATAACCTTCTCGGTTGAGCACACCGTTGTTGTCCAGGCGGCAGCGATAGGGATACTGCCGAAAGATGTGACGCATCATCAGGTGCTGCTGGAATCCACGTGCCTCGAGTTCGTTGGCGATCTGGTAGAACTTGCGAGCGGCGAGAAAGTTGTCGACCCGATCGGGGTTCAACACCGGGTCAAACCCGCCGCGGTAGCGTGGATCGGGATCACCTTTTTCGTCTTCCGGCACGTTCTCGAACTGTCGACCCTCGGGATTGAAGTACTTGCGGTAAACACGCCACTCGTCAGCAACGCCGATCTTCTGTCCAAGAATCCGTCCGATCTCGAAGTTCAGTTCGGGTGAAAACTGGTTGTACTCGGTCCCGTTGTTGATGAACTTCGCGCCCTCCTTGATCCAGTAATAGCGATCGCGCACATCATCCCATTCGGCCGCGACGTTGTAGGCCAGGTTCCAGCCGTGGTACCTCCAGATCTGCAAATAGTGAGGCTGCAGCATGGTGATCGACTCGGTCGTCGATCGCACCTGGGCCCAGTTCTTCGTCTTCTGCTGTTCGATGTAATCCATCCACAGCAGGTTGACAGCGACGCCCCGCATCCCCAGCAGCACCAGGTTCATCGCCGCGCTGGTGGGATCGACACGACCGAGGTTGTGTTCCGAGAGACCCAGTTCCTGGCCCTGCGGTCGACGCAATTCCGCCAGGACCCCACCCCGGCTGTCACGACTGGACGGTCGACCGAGAATGAAGATCGGGATCAAAAGCAGCAGGATGGCGACAAAGTAAACAAGCTTGCGTTGCCGCGATGAGAGTCGGCTCATTTGTGTTCGAGCTCCCTCAGCGAAAGGCTGTAGTAGGCGATGATCAGACACGGGACCAGGTACGCCAGGGCGACACCGATCGAGGGAGCCAACGCCTGGGACCAGGGAACATCAAAACCATTAGCAATATAGCTGTCCATCTGGAAACTGCGGAAATCGGGCACAATGTTCTCAACGATGAAAAGGCCCTCGTTGAGGAAACTGTCGATCGACTTGACGGTGCTGTAGAACGTGGTTTCCGGCAAATCGTCGGTGAGGTTGATCTGACGAATGATCCGGATCACCGATTCGATCGGTCCCCCACCCTCAACATCCCCCTCGACGATTTTCTCCAGAAACGCCTTGAACCCCTGCCCGACCAGCAACATCACCAGGGTCAACAGGGAGGAAACGGGGCCCTTGAGGAAGCAACTGGAGGTCACTCCAATCACAACGATCAGGCCCAGCATCAACCAGATCCCACAGATGGCCTTGGCGTATCCGATCGCGAAACTGTTGCTGGGAAGCTGCACGAACAGGTCACGTTGAGCCATGCCGAGATACTGGCCGGAATCCAGGCAAGCGACCTCGACACGCAGTTCCTGCCGGTCATTGACGAGATCTTTGATCAGGTCCAGTTGACGCCGCTCCCCGCTGTTCTGGTCGTAGTAATCGATCTGTGACGGGATCAACGTGACGTTCTCGCCAAACTCGCTGATATTGAAACTCGGCAACGGCACGCTGGCCTTCGAGATCACCCGCACCACCACGTCCGGATCATCGACCAGCACGTAGGTGTTGCCCTTGACCATGAGTTCATGGGCCGACACCGGCACCGGGGTCACCGGCATGACCTGCCCATCAACCGTGGCCTCAAAACTGTTCTCGCCTGTCTTTCGCACAACCGCGGCCGACACGGGCCGGTCGTTCGAATCACGGAACACACTGCGATCTATCTTGACCAGGGTGTACTGCAGCAAGAGGCTCGCCTGGATATTGTCACCCTTGTGGGTCCGAAACGCTTCGAAACTGCTCTCCAGTCTCAGCCCCTTGGCCCGACTGATGACCTCCTCGGTGATGTTCTCGAAGTCCCAGATCGCTCGCCACTGGGTGCCGCCGGCGATGTACGTCCGGTATTCCCAGATGTCTCCGGTGTTCACTCCCAACTCGGTCGGACTGCCGTCAGCCCCCTTGAAACTGAGCGTGCCCAACACCGGTCGCTTGGCGACCAGGTGCCTCTTGAGCGCGGCGACCCGAGCCAACTCGGTCAAGTTGAACAGGTCGGGATTGTCCTGTCTCAGCGCCTGTCGAGTCGGGGCTGTCGTCACCGTGGTCGGGTTCTCCCCGGCGGTCACCCGCACCGTGACACCCTCGTTCCCCTCCACGTATTCGACCAGCGTCTCCTGGCCATCCCTTTCAAAGGACTGGGAATAGACCGTCAGGTTGTGAGCCACCTCGCGGTCGATCCAGATGTAACCGGTCGCACCCATGACCACCACCAGGATTGTCATCAACGACGAGAACCCCAGCATCCGCCCGATCACGATCTCCGTCTTGCGGGCCGGCTTGGTCACCACCGTGTGCAATGACCGGTTGCGAATGTCCTCTGGCAAACCCCAGCACGAGATCAGCAACACCACCGGCAACAACAACCAGGTGATCGCCGTCAGCACGAAGCTGATGTAGTTCTTCACCTGCAGGTCCATTCGCTCGTTCGGATTGTCCATGAACCAACTGCCAAACATGAACAGCAGGGCGAACATTCCGAAAACCACGAGAGCCTTGCGGCGGATCGCTTCGCGGAAGGTCAACTGGGCGATCGCGTACACTCGCCGTGGCGAGAGTTGGAGCAGATCGGCAAAGAACCTCGGAATCCAGCGGAGGACCATCACCGGCCCCTTTTTGCCATGCGTCAGCAGGCTCAGGCCGCATGCGGCGATGATCACCAGCACCAGGAAAGCGGTGACCGCCTTCCCCCAGTGCTGGATGGCATCCAAGAATTCAAACGGTTGAGTTTCAATCGACATCAGGAACTCACTGACAATTCACGGTCATCTGAACCGCGGCACCACCTGGGATCACTCGGACTCCGTACCCGCGTCTGACGCGACGGCATCCTCGGCAACAAACCGCCGCCCGGGACGCTCGCGACTCTCCTCCACTGTCCTCAGGAACAATTCCTCAAGCGTGCTGGTGGGATGATCCAACGACTCGATGCTGGCCCCATGACGCTGGATCACCTCCTGGATTTCAGCAATCGCCGTGTCGTCAAGTTTCGAGGTCATCAACTGGGTCCGTCCCTGCTCGGTCAGCAGATCCTCGACCCGACCCAGTTGCTTGAGTTCACCCTCGTAGAGAATCGCGATCCGATCGCACACGTCCTGCACGTCGGCCAGCAGGTGACTGCACATCACGACCGTCTTCCCTTCGTCACGCAACTTCAGGATCAGGTCCTTCATGTCACGGGTCCCCAGGGGATCCAGGCCGGTGGTCGGCTCGTCCAGAAGCACCAGATCCGGATCGTTGATCAGAGCCTGGGCCAACCCGATCCGCCGGGTCATTCCCTTGGAGTACTCTTTCAACTGGCGGTGCTTGGCGTGTGAGAGTCCCACCAGGTCAATGTAGTGAGCCACCCGTTCGCGACGCTCGGCCTTGCTGATGTTGAACAGCCGACCGTAGAAGTCCAGCGTCTCTACGGCATTGAGAAAACGGTAGAGGTAGGATTCTTCGGGCAGGTACCCGATCCGCTCGTTCTTTTCGACGTTGGTCGCCGTCTCGCCCAGGATCGTGATCTCACCAGCCGAGGGGAACAACAGCCCCAACAGCAGCTTCATTGTCGTCGTCTTGCCAGACCCATTCGGACCCAGCAAACCGAAAATCTCACCCGGTTGAACATCGAGCGAGAGCGACTTGAGGGCCTGGACCTTGGGACGCCCCCAGAAGTCTCGATAGATCTTCGACAGGTTGCGTATCTTGATGACGGGTTCTTTCGAGGCCGCAGGCTCGGCCGCAGGCTCGGCCGCGGGCTCGGGTTGCATGTCTTGGTTGGCTGCTTCGTTGGTATCCATCGCAGGTGTCCGCGGTGGGAGGGAAGTGATTCGTGGATCGAGGAAACCCACCACGCCAGAGGCACCGGTCCTCGACTGCGACTACGCAGCGAACGGCACAACTGTTGGAGAGATTCTCACTGCGGCGCACCAACGCGGCGGGACCGCTCTGAACTCTACGAGCCACTCGGGGGGCGTGCAAGAAGCCGCTGACGATCTGCTGTCACCTCGACGAGGGTGTCGCAACGGTCGTGACGATCATGGCGATTGCTGAAGCTCCCGGGTCACGAAAAATGCCCCTAGAACCTCGCTCTGCGTTGCGACAGGTACCCGACCAATGCGCGATCGAACCGCATGCTCGTGTCCAACCGCACGTAGTCGGCTCCTATCGAGTGGCATTCCTTCTCGTAACGGTCACACATCGCCTCAAGCGTCTCCAGGTAATCTCCCCGGATGCCCTCCGCGTCGAGCACCAGCGATTCGCCACTCTCGGGGTCCTTCAGGTCAACCATTCCCCGAAACGGAAACGTCGCCTCGGCCTCGTCAAGCACGTGGAACACGATCACGTCGTGACCGGCGTGCCGAAGTTGTTGCAGGCCGCGGATCACCGAGTCGGGATCCGTCAACAGGTCGCTGAAGATCATCAACAGGCTCCGTTGGCGGATCATCGCCGCAATCCGCGCCAGGTTCTCCCCGATTTCAGTCAATCCCTGCGGTTTCGCCCCCGCCAGCATCGCCAGCACGTTGGCCAACTGCGTCCGTTTGCTGCGGGCTGGCAGGCTGGCCCGGATGCCCTCGTCAAAGGTGATCAGCCCCACCGGATCCTGTTGATGAATCATCAGGTATCCCAGCGCGGCGGCCAGGCAAATGCAGTAGTCGAACTTGGTCAACTCCTGCCTGTGGGTGTAGCCCATGCTCTCGGAGAGATCCATGACGAGGTAACCGGTGATGTTGGTCTCGGCCTGGTACTCCTTGACGTAGAAACGATCCGTCTTGGCGTAAACCAGCCAGTCAATCAGCTTGGGATCGTCGCCCTGGGCGTACCTCCGGTGTTCACTGAACTCAACGGAAAACCCCTGGAATGGGCTGGTGTGCAACCCGCTCAGAAATCCCTCGACGATAAACCGCGCCCGGAGATCCAACCGCGCCACGGTGCGAACGACTTCTGGCTTGAGATACTCTTCGATCGCGGGCATGAGCAGTTGGGGAAAGAGCCAGGAAAGAGGAATCAGTCGTATTTGCTGACCGTGGGCTCGGGAACTTCCTTGATCAGCCGCACGATCACGTCATCACTGGTCATTCCCTCGGCCTGGGCCTGGAAATTGGTCGAAACACGGTGCCGCAACACGGGAACGGCCACCTGGCGGATGTCGTTCAGCGAGACGCTCGGGCGACCCGCCATCGCGGCCACGGCCTTGCCACCGGCCAGCAGGAACTGCCCGGCCCTGGGTCCCGCCCCCCAGTCGACCAGTTGCCGAACAAACTCCGGGGCACTCTCGTCGGCGGGCCGAGTTGCCCGGACCAATCGAGCCGCGTAATTGATTGTCAACGGGCCCGCCTCGATCTGGTTGATCTGCTGCTGCAGGTAAACAATCGACTTGGCCGAGAGGATCTTGCGGGTGTCCACCTCGTTGACGGAACTGGTTGCCGAGAGAATCTGTTCCTCCTCGGCCAGGTCGGGATAATCAACCCGAACATTGAACATGAACCGGTCCAGTTGCGCCTCCGGCAGAGGGTAGGTCCCTTCCTGCTCAATGGGGTTCTGCGTGGCGATCACGAAGAACGGATCGGGCAGTTGGTAGGTCTCCTGGCCCACCGTCACCTCCCGCTCCTGCATCGCCTGCAACAGCGCCGCCTGGGTCTTGGGTGGGGTCCGGTTGATCTCGTCGGCCAGCAGCACATTCGTGAAGATCGGGCCGTGCACGAACCGAAATTCGCGACGACCCGTGTCGGTCTCATCCAGCACGTTCGTGCCAGTGATGTCCGATGGCATCAGGTCCGGGGTGAACTGGATTCGCTTGAACCGGACGTCCAGGATTTGTGCAATCGTGCTGACAATCAGCGTTTTGGCCAGACCGGGCACTCCCACCAGCAGGCAATGGCCTCCGGTGAAAATCGCCGCCAGCATCTGGTCAATCACCGCATCCTGCCCGATGATCACCTTGTGCAGTTCCTCCTTCATCACCTCACGGTGACGCCGGAACTTCTCGAGCAGTTCATCAAAATCGCGTTGGTCGGTCATGGAACAAGTGGCTGGTTGAAAAGAGTCGAATCCAGGAGAGAACCGTTGACGGGGGCGACCCGTGTTGACCGCAAAGCGAGGGCACCAGAAGATGGGGACGCCCATGCCGGGACATCATGGACACCATCCCCGCGGAGAGTCAATCGAGGACATGCCGAGACTGCCGTCGATCCCAGTTATCCTGCTGATCATTTCGCTCGCCTGGCACCCGTCACCGGCCACCGCGGCGGATCTGACGGCCGAATCGGTACTGCAGTCCATCGGGAGGTCCCAGAAATTCCTGCTGGGACTCCAGGCAGCCGACGGCAAATGGTCCTCTCGAGTCCGCCGCCAGAACGATGTCGGGGTCACCAGCCTCGTGCTGCTGGCACTGCTGAACTCGGGGATGACCATCGAGGACGAACCCATCAAGCGGGCGTTGGAGTACCTGAGAGGACCGGACGCCGAGCCAACCGAGACCTACGAGATTTCCCTGAAAATCAGCGCCCTGGCCACCGCCAAGGATGGTCGCCGAGACCGGGGTCGCATCCAGACTCTCGCCGACCAACTCCAGAAGGGACAGATCTCGGTGGGCCCCAATTCCGGACTGTGGGGATATTCCTTCCAGGGTCCCGGTGGTGGTGGCGATCGAAGCAACGGACAGTTCGCCATTCTCGGTCTTCGCGATGCCGCTCACGCCGGCGCACTGGTTGACCGTCGAGTCTGGCAAAGAACACGCGCTCACTGGCTCGGGGCCCAGAACGGAGACGGGGGCTGGTCCTACAATCGCGAACGAGGTGCCCTGGGCAGCAGTGGCAGCATGACCGTGGCTGGCATCGCCACATTGCAGATCACCAGTGGCATGCTCCGTGACGAAAAAGACCTTCTCGCCAACGGACAACCTCGTTGCTGTGAACCGGTCACCGAGGACCAGCAGTTGGATCGGGCCCTGGCCTGGATGGGACGGCACTTCTCAGTCGGCTCCAACCCCGGTGGCCGCAGCTGGCTGTTCTATTACCTCTATGGCATGGAACGAGCCGGACGCCTCTCCGGACGGCGATTTTTCGGCAACCACGACTGGTACCGCGAAGGAGCACACTACCTGATCAACGGTCAGAACCAGCGAAACGGCAGCTGGAGTTCGGCCGGGATCGAGAGTGACGAGGTGATCGCCACCAGCTTCGGGCTGCTGTTCCTCTCCAAGGGACTGGCACCCGTCCTGGTCAACAAGCTGCAATTCGGGAAAAACGCGGACTGGAACCAGCACCGTGACGACGCCCGAAACCTCGTTGAACACATCACCGGGCTCCCCAAGTGGCCCAAGTTGATGACCTGGCAGGTGGTCGACATCAACCGGCTACAGGGCCCCGAGGGAGTCCGCAGCCTGTTGCAGGGTTCGGTGCAGATGATGTCCGGTCGGGACGTCCCACAACTCGACGGCCAGCAGATCGGCATTCTCCGAAAGTATCTCGACCAGGGCGGTTTCCTGTTCGCCGTCAACTGTTGCCAGGGGGCCGGCTTCCACGACGGGATGTTTGAACTCGTCAAGAAACTCTATCCCGGCGGCGAGGCCCGCTTGAAACCACTGTCACCCAATCACCCCGTCTATCGCAGCGAGTACCTGTTCACCGATCCCGAGAGCGTCAAGCTCTACGGAGTCGATTTCGGCTGCCGCACCGTGATCATCTTCACTCCCGAAGATCTCTCCTGCCTCTGGAACAAGTGGATGAAGCAGGATCCGCCGGACCGGCCGGTCGGGCTGAAAACCATGATCATCCGGGCCATGAAGATCGGCGTGAACGTGATTGCCTACGCCACGGGACGGGAACCCCCCAACAAGCTCGATCAGCAGAAACTGGCCGAGCAGGGCGGTGCCGAGGACCGTGTTGCACGCGGGCTTTTGAAAGTGCCCAAGTTGCGTCACGCGGGAGGATACAACGACGCACCACTGGCAATCCGGAACCTGCTTCTGGCCGTCAATCGCAGCTTCCCACGCACCGCCTCCACCCGCACGCTCGAACTGCCGGCCACCGACCCCGCCCTGTTCCGTTACCCGGTCGTCTTCATGCACGGCCGCAACCGCTTCGATTTTTCCGCTGGCGAAACCAAGCAGTTGAGGACCTATCTCAACAACGGTGGCCTGCTGTTCGCCGACGCGATCTGCGGTGCCAGGCCGTTCGACAAGAGCTTCCGACGGATGATCGGCCAGCTCTATCCCGACGCAAAACTCGAACGGATCCCAGCCGACCACGAGATGTTCCGCCTTGAACTGGGCTACGACATCCGCAGGGTCAAACGGCGAGTGGTTCCCGCCGGCGGAGCCGGAAACAAGGCACTGGCCACGGAAATCCACGAGGGAGAACCGATGCTCGAGGGCCTGCGAGTCGACGGACGCTATGTCGTGATCTACAGCCGGCATGACCTGAGCTGTGCACTCCAGCGACAATCCTCGGTCGCCTGCCCCGGCTACGTGACACGTGACGCGGTCCGGATCGGAGTCAACGTGATCCTCTACGCCATGATCCAGGACGCCGTCCACCGCCAGCGATTCCAGGACCTCGGCCAGATCACCGCATTGCGACGGCGGTTGTTCGCCCGCAACCGCTGATCCTTTCGCGATCGGCTCACTCGACCACCAGCCTGGGATCCAACCACGCCGCGTGATCGCCCACGTCGGCCCGACGACCAAAGTCCACCACCAGCGTCAGTTTTCTGGCCCCGGACAGGTCGACGGGTCCAAGTTTTCGAGGTGCCCGACCACCTCGAACTGGGCCACTGCTCCACACCCTTCGTCCATCCACCAACACCCGGAACACCACGTCACCGCTGGCACCGGCCGTGTCGTCGATTGCCACCCGAGAGCAAAACCAGCGGTGACGTCCATCAAGCAGCCAGGTCATCTGCGTCCGACTGGTCATTCCCAGCCCACTGGCCGACCAACGACCGCCCACCTCCAGCGGACCGCCGCCAATCGAACCATCGATCACCGGTGGCCGAACCGTGCCCAGGAACGGCGTGTGCACCACCCGTTCGGGTGTCCTCGTGGCCAACCGCAAGATCCGTTCGCCGAAAAACTGCACGCTGCGAATCACCGGAAGCGGAACATCCACACGCGCCTTGCCGGAGACGGCCGCTCCGACCGTCTCGATCCCGAGGAACTCCAGTCCGATCAACCGGTTCTCATCGGAGATCGGCCGGGTCGCCGTCAACCGCGACCCATCAGAAAACGCGATTCGAACATGCGGCTTCGGCCGCTGGACCATCACCTGCAGATCAGAATTCACCAGCAATGTCGCCACCGACTTTCTCGCCACCCGCCGCGGCCCCACGGCAGTTGTCAGCTCGACCATGTCAGCACCGACACTCTTCAATTCACCCACCAGGCGGTCACCTCCCCGCAACAACAACTCGTCGGCCGACAGCCCAACACGATCGACATTCGGCCTGCGACCGATCCGAGCGACCTTTCGTGGCGAGAACATCACGGCCCGGACATGCTCGAGCGGAACTCGGAACACGGTGGGCGAGGCGAGAAGGTCCCAGCGAGCCACCACGCACTCCAGGTCGATCGTCTGCACCCGACACCTCAGGCGATCGCCACCGACCAACAACACTTCGTCGGCTCCGTGTCCCCGCCCTGCACCCTCCTTTCGCGCGGTCGCGAACCGGTCCCATCTCACGATCCGTTCAACCGGAACGGTCCGGCGATCCACCAGCACAACGTCGCGACGGAACTCCACGACACGGCCCACGATCGACTCACCATCGATCAACTCGACCTGGTCACGGGAGTCCATCTGAGCGTCTGCAACCAGGGTCAACGGGATAGCCAGCATCCCCATCGAGATCATCCTGGCCGATGCGTGCATCCTCTCACCCCGCCTCTCACGTCACCGCTGGAAGATCGGCAGGTAGTTGTTGGGGGCCTGCAGAATTAACAACGCCATTGCCGTGCCGTAATGGTCGCATGTTCGATCACGCCAGCCACCCCCGGGTTGCTGGGTTCGGACAAGGTGATCACGGATCAGAGGGTACCACCGCGCCCAGGTCTCACCACCGGCCTGGAAGGCGGCCTGGACGGCGTAGTAGTGTCCATAGAGAAAGTGGTCCGGGGACCGGGAAGCCACCTCCGGTGTTGCTGCGAATCGCGACAAGAAGGCCAACCCCCGTTCGACCTCGGGCCCGTCGTAGATGCCAGCGCTGGAGAGCGCCACCAGTCCCGCCGCCGTCACTGGAAACAGGCTCTCACGACGCGCCGGCATGTAGCGGAAGCCGCCATCAGGATTTTGGCAGCGACGGACAAACCCCGTGCACTTCTCGATGGTTTCCCGGCGGACGCCAATCCCGGCATTTCGCGCGGCACGCAACGCCATCACCTGGCACACGGTCACCGAGAGATCCGCGTACTCCACACCTCGCGGTTCGTACCGCCAACCTCCCTCGTCATTTTGAGACCGCACGATCAAGGCCACCGATCGAGACAGCACATTCCTCAGCTTCGCCCTGACCCGTGTCCGGGTCTCCATCCCGTGGACCTCGGACAGGAACAGCGTGGCAAAGCCGTGTCCATACATCGGACCGTGCGACACGTGGGGTTCGTTGATGATGTAGCCGCTGGGTCGAGCCGACTCGATCAGCATGTCAACGGTTCGACTGACCTGGCTGCCGTATCGCCCCCGGCCCGGTGTGTGACCACCGGCCAGGAAAGCCAGCCCCGAGAGTGACGTGACGGCCACGTTGTGCGAGAACTGCTTGCCGGTCCCAAACGACCCGTCTGGATGTTGCCGGGAGGCCAGGAAGGCCAGTCCCATACGGATCGCGCGGTCAGCCTCGGGAGTGACCACGCCACGCGTGACCGCCGGCGGACGGGGTTTCGATTGGGCAGACGCCGTCGACAGTGAGACCGGCAGCAACAGGCACAACAGCACCAGACGCCAGCTCAGTCGGGCACAATCCGGGGCACCAGCGGTGCCGAGGGACTGGATTTTGGAGCCGCTCCGGGCAGTGGCGGCAGCCAGAAGGAACGCGGCCGGGTGCCGCCGTGCGCGGCCCGCTGTTCCATCGCCCGACGGGCCTCGGTCCGTGGAACCGCCATTCCCGGCGGACGGGGACCACCCATCGGACCCAGTTCGGCGTTGGGAAATGGATCGTGAAACTCGTAGCTGTGCCGCTCCACCTTCGGGTGTCGTGGCCTCGGCTGAGGCATGCGGGTGTTCTGGTTGATCAGGCAGCCGGACAGCAACACCGGCAGCAACATCAACAGGCGGCTCGCCAAATCGGTCACGCGTCGTCGCATCCCACCCTCCGGCACCAGCTCCATCGCCTCCGGCCGTTCGCGCGGGATTGTAGTCGTGTGGCCAGCCAGGGCCTAGACGACTTGAGCGAATCACGGGGTCTTCTCGTCAGGCTGCTTCACACAGACCAGGTGCCTGGTGGTTCGCAGGAAGAACCGATTCTGAGAAATCGCCGGCGACGCAAAAACACTCTCGCCGATCGGATTCCTCGACAATTCCTCGTACCGATCGCCGCCGCCGCGGATCACCAGCGTGACACCGGACTCGTTGACCCAGTAGATCCGGTTCCCGGCAGCAACCGGTGAGGCGGTGAAACCGCCACCGAATCGCTTCTGCCACACCGATTTGCCCGTCGTTGTGTCCAGACACGTCGCAATGCCCGCGTCGGTCACCAGGTAATATCTCTTGCCGACGACGATCGCCGAGGGCACAAAGGGCGACCCGCGGGAATTTTTCCATTCGACATGAGTGCCGGTCACGTCGCCCCGGCCACCTGGACGAATCCGCATCGACGGACCACTTGGGCCACTGACCACATACAAACGCCCATCAATGAACAGGGGCGTCGGGATGCACTCCCGACGCATCTCACCGGCCGACCACAACGCCTGGCCACTCCCCGGATCGAAAGACTCCACCCGTTGAGATCCACAGACGATCAACTCGTGACGGCCGTCTGACAGGCGGATCAACTGGGGAGAACTCCAGGACAACCAGCGGCCCGGCCGGTCCACCTTCCAGCGATTCGCCCCCGTCTTGCGATCCAGGGCCACCAGGTAACTGTCACCATAGTGGTCCACCTGCAGCAACAGCGTGTCACGATACAGAACCGGGGAACTCGACGCGGCGAACCGGTTTTCAATGACGCCGTACTCTCCTGAAAGCGATCGGTGCCAGGCCAGGTGACCTGTCGCCGCTTCCAGGCAAAACACATCACCGGTGCCAAAGAAAGCCCAGACATGACGCCCATCGGTCACCGGAGACGGGCTGGCCATGCTGCTCTTGCTGCCGTGGTAACGGGTCGGTGCGGTTCCCCACAACCGCTGCTGCCAATGGAGTTCGCCGGTGTCGCGATCCAGACAGATCACGTGCAGGTTCGACAGGCTCTTGCCATCCGAGGCGGTCACAAAGACACGATCCCCAAAGATGATCGGGTTGGAGATTCCCGATCCGGGAAGGGGAGTTTTCCAGGCAATATTTGACTCGGCCGACCACTTGACAGGCACCCCGGTCTCGGTACTGACACCGTTGCGCGACGGCCCCCGCCAGCCGGCCCAGTTCTCGGCACGGACCACGCCGGTGATCGCTGAAATCATGACCAACACCGTCAGCCAATTACGGACATCGCCGAAGGCACTTCTCATCGATTCAACCCCCTGGAATTCGCCGCGTTCTTCTCGGCCACTGCCGGCAACCCATTGGTCACCCCCACGCCACCGCCCTGGGCATCACAGATCCGCAACTGCATCGACCAGTTGTTGGGCACCGCGGGATTCTTGTGCTGGGGCCCCTGGCACACCTTGACCAGCATCTTGTTGCGACCACGCTTGAGGCTCACGGTCGTACGAAATCGATCGAGCCGTGTGCCATTGAGCCACTGCAGGCGTTTGAGAACCTGTTTGCCGTTGAGCCAGATGGTCAGGTTGTCGTCCGCCCCACAACGGATCTGGACCGTCTGGGAACGTGGGGAGAGCACCTCGGTGTAGGCGTAACCGACCGCCTCCTTGACCGGGGCAATCGCCCGGATCAGGTTCGACTGCCCGAGCCGATCGCTCGAATGGTGGCGGACCCACTTGATCTTGCCGCCTCCCTTGCCGGCATACGTCGCCGCCAGATCAACTCCTGAAGCCACCTGCTTCTCGGGAGGCAGCACCAGTTCAAAACCGCTCATCCCGGGAGCGTCAAAGGGACCCAGCAGGTACCAGTGTGTGACAAAACCCATGTGGGCCACCACGCTGACTTTCTGGCCGACTCCTTTCAACCGGTCAGCCGCCGTTCCCACCTGGCCGGGACTGCGAGCCGATTGAAATGCCTTGCGAAATTCCGCGATCGCGGCACCGGTTTGCCCCGCCTGCTTGGCCCGGTCTCCACGTGCCAACGCCGCGGAAACCGCATCGTCTCGGAACTCGGGATCGTCGAGCATGCCGGGAATCAGGGCGGCTGTCGCGCCCGGTTCCAGTCGCTCTACCAAATCAAGCACCAGTCGCCTGACACGGCCCTGTCGCTTGGGATTGGTAACGTAGGACTTGAGAAGCGACACCGGGAATTCTGGTGCCGGGTCCCGGGACAATTCCCGTCGAGTGATCGTCTCGAAAACGGTCCGGTACCAGTTGGCCGCCACGATGTTGTCGGTGTCCATGGCCTGCAGCAGCCGCGGCAAGAGTTCCAGGCCGTTGCGAGACAGCCGCCGGGTCGCGGTTGCGGCCGCCACCGATCCACGACCACCCGGACCGGTTCGAGCCACTGCCGCCAGGTCCTCGTCGATTCCGTCAGCCTTCGACATCGAAACCGACGGGCCGATCAACCACCAGGCCAACAGGACCAGCACCGACACACCCGACCGACTCACGCGTTGTGTTCGCAACATCAAGACCCACCCGTGTTGATTGGTCACGTTTCGCTCGGCCTGATCCTAAACTGGAAGAGCCAACGAGGGAAACCCGCGGGGTGATGACTTCCTTTTCCTCACCGTCACCGGTAGCATCGCTGCCCAATTGCCTTCCGCGGCATCAAACGGGCTGGCTCCCATGACGAATCCCCGTGTTTGCGTTCTGCGTGCTCCGGGCACCAATTGCGATGTGGAAACCGCTTTTGCCTTCTCCTCGTGCGGAGCGGTGGCCGATCGAGTGCACCTGTTCCGTGTGCTCGAGAATCCGCGGTTGCTGGATGATTACCAGGTGCTGTGCATTCCCGGCGGTTTCAGTTACGGGGACGACATCGGGGCCGGGGTGATTTTTTCGAGCCAGTTGCGTGGGCAACTCTCCGAGACGATCGGCCGTTTCCTGGCCGGTGACAAGCTGGCGTTGGGCATCTGCAACGGATTCCAGGTGCTGTTGAAGGCGGGGATCCTTCCCGGTGGCGGTGCCGAATGGCCACCGGCCTGGGACAGCGACCCGGAGAATCATGCGCCCGACGCCACCCTGACCTGGAACAACAACGGCAAGTACACGGCCCGCTGGGTCCGCCTGCAGATCGTCTCGAAAGCCAATGTCTTCCTGAAAGGCCTCGATCACATCGATCTGCCCATCGCTCACGCCGAGGGACGACTGGTTCCACGTGACAACCGCGTGTTGTCCGACTGGTTCGCCAATGACCAGGTCGGGCTCTGCTATCGACACCGACCGGATGACGGGCAGCCCCAGGCCGACCCGGCTTCTGCTCCCTCGGCCAGCGATCCCCTGTTGCCCGAACCCCACAATCCGAATGGATCGATTGCCAACATCGCTGGCCTGGGCGACCCCAGCGGCCGCGTGCTCGGACTGATGCCCCACCCGGAACGCTTCCTGCACGCCACCCAGCACCCTCGCTGGACCCGGCTGGGACTCACCGGCGAGGGCGCGGGACTGGCGGTGTTCCGCAACGCCGTCGAGTACTTCGAGTAGGACGCCCCGTCTACAACACGCCCGCTCCGAAATCGGGAGGCTCGTGCTCGATTGACTCGGCCACGCCCGCATCCCGGGGTGCGTGAGGTGGAGCGGGTGTATCGGCGGCTGGTTCGATTCGTCCCGCGATCGCCGGGGATCCATCGGCCAACGCCGCGTAGCGGTCCTCGTCGTAGTCGTCGTAGGCGCAAATGTAACCCGGCTCCTTCGCCTTGACCTGCTCTTCCCCGTAGGCCTCGATCACCCGGACCTGGATCATCTCGCGACACGCCGTGTTGATCGGGTGCGCGATGTCGGCGTAGAGCTTGGCCCGACCATCGTCGCTCTTGATCGCACGATCGTCGGAGAGCTTGGCACCGCACTGGTTGCAGAAGGTGCTGCGGAGGTGGTTCTTCATGTTGCACTGCGGGCACCGATCGGTGAGCTTCCGCGAGGGCATGGCCACGAAGGCCCCCTTGGTCCCCTGAATGATCTTCAGGTCCCGGATAACAAAGCACTGATCGAAAGTGACCGAACAAAACGCCAGCAGGCGCTCATGCGGATCAGCCATCAGCTTGATGCGAACTTCCGTGATCTCCACTGTTGTCCTCCTTGTCGCGGATCCTCAGCCTCCCCGCTGACCAGTGTTCGGTCTGTCCAATCTCCTTCACGCTCGTGTCTGCACCGCCGTGACCCATGGCACCCCGCTTCCGCGAAGCCCACGGGCGATGCGGCCAGCCAGCCGGGGCGTGCCACACAGCCCAAAACAGGCCGTGCCACTTCCGGTCATCGCTGACGCCACCACGGGTTGGCCATCCAGCCGAGTGATCAGGTCGGTAACCTCCGGGTTCAATTGTGTCGCGGTTTCTTGCAGTGAATTGTGGAGACACCTCGAAGCGGCTTTGAGTCGGCCATCGATGAGCAATTCGACCAGCGGTCGGACCGAACGAGGCCGAGAGCTGACCCGGCAATGCCGGAATCCCTCGGCTGTCGACAGGCCACTCGCCGGTCGTGCCACGACAAACGACAACTCCAACGGACGGTCGACCTCCTGGATTTTCTCCCCGCGGCCCCTGCAGATCGCAGCCGGGACACGACGGACAAAAAAAGCCACATCGCTGCCCAATTGGGCGGCCAGCGACAACAGCTCCTCGGGCGCCAGGCCCAGCTCCCACAGCCGGTCGAGCGCCACCAGGGCGGCCGCCGCATCGGTCGATCCACCCGCCAAACCCGCCGCCATCGGAATCCGCTTCCACAGGTGAATCGAAACACCCCGCGAGGTCCCCGAGTACTGTTGTAGAAGCTTCGCCGCACGGACGACGAGATTGCCATCACCTGTTGGCACCGCTTCAGCGCTGCCAAGCCGGCTATGACAATGCAGCCGAATCGCTGGTGTGGGTTCCTCCGTGAAACTCAGGGTGTCATGCAGCGAGATGGCAACCATGAGCGTTTCCAACTCATGGAATCCGTCAGCTCGCTTGCCCAGGACTTCCAGGAACAGGTTCAACTTGGCCGGAGCGTGAACCCACAGAGCTGTACCATCCTGGCGGATCAGCATCGTGCTTCATGCTCCCCGAGGCCACGCGTCACCCGAATCGGTCGACCAGCCACGCGGCTCAACACCGGGTTGGCTCTCCGACCAGAGTTTGTCGTGAGTGTTCAAGCAGTGTGGGAAACTCCGTTTTCTCCCGGTTTTCATGTGTCGCGCGGCCCGTCTCCAACGAACCGCTTCAGCGGAGAACTCTACCCGGATTTCTCTGCACGAGTCAACCCCCCATCCCAGGACTCGCCTTTGACCAACTCCCATCACCAATTGCAGGTGATCCGCCCTCGCTGCCTGCCCACGAGGCACTCACCTGGAACCATCTCGACTCGGGTCCACCGCATGGCACCCACACCGGACTCACTCCCCCCCCCCAACTGACCGCACCCCATCTCAGGCCAGTTGCGACCGTTCTCGTGACCCCGCCACCAGGGCCAACGTCCCCAGGCCGTAAAAGGTGTACTCGACGTCCGCATCGGTGTCCCACGCCGCCCCCCGAAATCCACCGGTGGGAAACTCCAACTCCTGGACGACAAACGCCTCGGCCCGATCGATTTTCACCACGCCGTCCAACTCCAGATCCTGCACGGTCAACAACCCGGTGAAGGTCGACAGCCCATCACTGAATGGGATGCGGGTGTTGGCCAGGAAACCGCCCTCGTCACCACGCACCACCTTCAAGAATTCGCCCACGTCCTCGCGCAACTCCTCGTCCATTCCTCCGAGCATCACCAGCAACGCCACGGCGGCGGCCGTCGGGTTGGTGCCACTGCGTTTCATCGGCGCAATCTCTACAAAACCGCCGTCATCACGCTGGCGGTCGTAGACAAACTGGATCATCCGATCCGGATCAGGAACACTCATGCCCAACAACTCGTGGGCCAGGGCGACCATGAAAGAATGGTACGTGCTTCCCAGTGCTCCCTGGGTCGTGCGGGCGTAGCCACCGTCAGCCGTCCGGGTGCTCTCCAGTGACCCGGCCACCGCCTCGACAAAACCCCCGTCGGCCCCTGCCAACGGATCGGGACCACCGGCCAACTGCACCACCAGGCCGGTGTAGAGCCAACTGACCAGGTCAATCACCGACAGCGTCTGGGACCGGCAGGCCAAAACGTATTGCCCAATCCGTTCACACTCCTCGGGACCCAGCCCGCCCAACATGGACAGTCCCCGGACAGCAAAGCTGGTGTAGTAAAGATCCGAGTCACCCTCGCGACCACGGAATCCTCCATCGGGCAACTGCTGGGACAGCAGAAACTGGCGGTGACGCTCGCGGCGATCGGAATCCAGTTCCGACAGGCCCTGCGCCAGCCGATTGCTCAACCGCAACAGATACGGTTCGTTATTCGTCACGCCATCAGGGAGCCGCAGCGGGCTTCCAATCATCGGTTCGAAACGGTGCCACGGGAATTCCAGCCGAGTTGAACAGGTTGACAGCCGGATTGTCGCCGAAGGCATACCGCACCGCAATCGGGTCGGGCACCTCACCGGAATGGACCACCACCGACTTGCCGTCAATTCGCGCTGTTGCCGGATAAAATACCTTGTCCGGGCCAGCCACGGCAAACCCCATCACGCCGGCTCCCTGCTTGCCGCGGACGACGAGTTTGTCGCCCACGTGGTCAAATTGCACCCGCACCCGCGAATCCTCGATCGTCACCGACCGCATCAGCGGCCCCATGGGAACGATGTCTTTCTTGTAAGCCATCGCGAGCGCCGCCTGGGCCAGCCGATGCCCGACGGTCTGTTTGTTTTTCGGGTGAATGTCCCTGGCTTCTCCGACATCGATAGTCACGGCCATCCCCGTCGCCGCAGTCTTCAAACCCAACTGCATACTCTCTCGCATCACCGCCCACGACGTGACCGGGTTCGGGTCGCCAACCCGGGCCTTGAAATTCGGCAACTGCACCCAGAAGAACGGGAAGTCCTCAGCCCCGCCCTGTGCCCATCTCTTCCGCCAGTCGCTGATCAGCAACGGCAACTGGTGTCGATAAAGCCGGGCCGAGGCCAGTGACTTGGCGTTGCGTTCGCCCTGATACCAGATCCCGCCCCGGATTCCGTAACCGACCAGCGGCTGGATCATCCCGTTGAACAGATTGGCCGGCCTGTTGCGATCCGGTCCGGGCTTGTTCTTCCAGGGAGCAAACACCGGGGCGAGGCGACTGTCCTTTTTCTGCACATCCAGGCTGGTCCAGGCCTCGATCGCGGTTCCACCCCAGGACGAGTTGATCAACCCGACGGGAACCCCCAGTTCCTTGTGCAGGCGACGACCAAAGTAGTACGCGGTGCCCGAGAACCCCGCCACGGTCCGGGGACTGCAGACCTGCCAGGCGCCCTGGCAATCGTCAACAGGAGCCAGTTGAGCGGATTTCTTGACGGTGAACATCCGGAGCTTCGGGAAGTTGGCCGCCGCCTGTTCGGCCTGGGCATCTTTGCAGCGACGGACCGGCATCGCCATGTTGCTCTGGCCACTGGCCAACCACACCTCGCCGATCAAAACGTCTTCAATAGTCAACGTGTTTTGCGCCTGGACGACCAGGGAATGGGGGCCACCGGCGGGCAATTCCGCCAGCGTCACCTTCCATCGACCAGCCTGGTCGGCCTCCGTGTTGTGAACCTGCTTGCCAAGAACAACTCGAACCTTCTCACCGGCCGCCGCGGTGCCCCACACCGGCACCCGGCGATCCCGCTGCAAGACCATGTGGTCGGTGAAGATTCCCGCCAGCCTCACATCCCCGTAAATGGTGCCCGGAACCAACACCGCCACCAGCACCGCCACCAGCACCAGTATCCAGGCCCGTGCCAGGCGTTGCCTTGTGTGCAAGTCGAAGGAGATCATGGTGTGGCTCCGGAAGGAATCGAGACGCGCAAGGGGCAAACTAGCGGCTAGTCCGGGCGATCGCAACGTGCCGTCACCGGTCCCGGTCACCGTCTCCTCCTTTACCCGATTCCACCTCCTGCCTAATCTAGCGACTTCGCACGGGTGCTCGACAACAACCGACACAACCGGTTGTTGCCAACGGGCACTGCGGGAGGTTCGCGGACGTGACAACCGGCCACAGTTCGAAACCGAAACCCGCCCCGGGCAGTCTCCGGGAACTGGTCCAGGTGGCCCTGCCACTGGTGATCAGTTCGGGTTCGGTCACGCTGATGTATGTCGTGGACCGGATCTTTTTGACCTGGCACAGTCCCGAAGCGTTGGCCGCGGCCATGCCGGCGTCGATGGTGCATTGGACCCTGCTGTCTGTCCCGTTCGGCGTGGCGATGTACACCAACACCTTTGTCTCGCAATACGACGGAGCCCAACGGCCCGATCGCATCGCCGCCTCGCTCTGGCAGGCCATCTACCTCGCCGTCGTGGCCGGGTTCCTGCTGGCACTGCTCACCCCGTTGTCCGGACCAATTTTCGCATGGGGCAAACACGATCCGGAAGTCCAGGTCCAGGAAGTGCGGTACCTCCGTGTCCTCTGCCTGGGCAGTCTCCCCTTTTTGCTCAGCGGCGCCCTCTCGGGCTTCTTCACCGGCCGCGGACACACCACCGTGGTGATGTGGGTCAATGTCACCGCGTCGCTGCTGAACATCGGCCTCGACTATCTGCTCATCTTCGGGGGCGGTCCGGTTCCCGGATGGGGCATCACCGGGGCCGCCATCGCAACCGTGTCAGCCCAGTTCACCGCGGTGGGACTCTACGCCATCGTGTTGCTGAGGCCCGAAACGGTGAAGGAATTCGGGCTGCTGGCCAACCGCCGTTTCGACCGCGAACTGTTCGGCCGCTTCATCAAGTACGGTGTGCCCAACGGGGTGATGTCCCTGGTGGACGTGGCCGGATTCACCGTCTTCCTGCTGTTGCTCGGCCAGATTGGCTCCGATGAACTGGCTGCCACCAACCTCGCCTTCAATATCAACTCGATGGCATTCGTTCCCATGCTCGGGGTGGGCACCGCGGTGATGACACTGGTGGGGCGACGGGTGGGAGAGGGCCGACCGCGACTGGCCATCCGCACAACCTGGACCGCCTTCGGGCTGGCCGCCGTCTACATGCTCGCCTTTTCGGCACTGTATCTCAGCGTGCCCGAGATCCTGCTGCTGCCCTATGCGGCAATGGCCGATGCCGAGAACTTTGCCCGGGTTCAAAACCTGGCGGTGGTCCTGCTGCGTTACGTCGCTGTTTACGCCTTCTTCGATGCGATCATCATCGTCTTCAGTTCGGCAATACGCGGGGCCGGTGACACGCGGTTCGGCTTGTGGCTGACACTGGTCGCCGCATGGCTGGTGATGGTCCTGCCCACCTGGCTTGCCGCCCGCAACGACATGCTCACACTGCACGTTGGCTGGATCGCCTGCACCGGTTTCATCGTCACACTGGCCATCGGATTCTTGCTGAGATTCCTCCACGGGAAATGGCAGACCATGACCGTCCTGGAGCCCGATCTCCTGGTCAGCACGCCCGCGCTCCAAGCCGATTCTTCACCCGATTCCCAGTCCGAAGTCACGCAGCCTCTCCAGCCATGACCGACAAAAACCAACTCATCGAGGACGCCTGGGATATCCCCGAGGGTGTCACGTACCTGAACCACGGCTCGTTTGGTCCTGCTCCCAGGCCGGTCCGCGAGGCCCAGGCGCGATGGACGGCCGAGTTGCAGCGACAGCCGATGGAGTTCTTCGTCCGCCGCCTCGAGGGATTGCTCGACGAGGCGTGTGCGGCGTTGGGACAATTCGTCGGTGCCGACGCACGGGACCTGGTGCTGGTCGACAACGCCACCGCTGGAATGAACATCGTCGCCCGCAGCGTCGAGTTGCAACCGGGTGACCAGGTCCTGCTGACCGATCACGAATACGGGGCCGTGCGTCGACTGTGGCAAAAGACCTGCCAGGCGGCCGGAGCCGAACTGATCGTCCGCCGGTTGCCCTGGCCGCTGCTCGAGGACGACTCGGCCGAACAACTGGTCGAGCATCTCGTCGCAGCGTTCACCGACCGCACCCGCCTGCTGGTTGCCAGCCACGTCACATCGGCCACGGCCACCACGCTGCCAATCGCCGCGATCTGCCAGGCCGCCTCGCAACGCGGTGTGCCGGTCTGTGTCGACGGTCCACATGCAGTCGCCATGCTCCCGTTGGCCATCGAGCAACTTGGTTGCGACTACTACACCGCCAGTTGCCACAAGTGGCTCTCGGCACCCTTTGGGAGCGGGTTCCTGTGGGTGCGGCGACGACACCAGCCTCGCATCCGGCCAGCGATCACGAGTTGGGGTGGCAGTGTCGGGGGACGCGATTCGTCGTGGAAGGACGAGTTCACCTGGGGCGGTACCCGTGACCCGGCCTGCTGGCTGGCGATCCCCGAGGCCATCTCGTTCCTGGAAGACCATGGGATCGAGAGCTTCCGCGATCAAACACACGACCTGGTCAACACCGCCCGGCGGCAACTGCTCGAGTTGACCGGGCTGCAATCACCGCTGCCCGAAAGCAGGCAGTGGTACGGGCCCATGGCCATCGTGCCCCTGCCACCCAACCCCGACGCGACGACCGGGCACGGTCACGTCGATCCGCTGCAACGGACTCTCCAGCAGCAGTTCGGGATCGAGACCCCCGTGACGACGTTGCACGAACACCGTTACATCCGCATCTCCTGCCACCTCTACAACACCGCCAAAGACATCGATCACCTGGTGGGTGCGTTGTCGGAATCGCTGCCCGGCTGATCCGTCCCTGTCGTGATCCGCACCGTCACCGAGCCGGTGTTGTCCGACAGTTCGCTCAGAAAATCATTCAACCGCAGGAACAGGATTCCCGAGGTCTCCGGCACCAGTTTCCCCTGGCTGCCCAGCGACACCACGCGGGGCGGCTTGTCCGATGTCACCCGGTCCGGCTGCACCACGCCCACCAACCGTCCCAGCGGCAACCCGGCGTGGTAGCGAAAACTGATGCCCGCGGCCGTGCTGATCCACGGCCTGGGTTCGCGAGCGAGGATGAAACGTCCGCTGGCCACCAACTTCACGTTCACGCCCTTTTCGACACGCACACCGGTCGACTGCCACCCCCGGTCAGCGGCCACAACCACCATCGTCCCCCCGGGGGACAACGGCGCGGATCGAATGAAACGGATCGCTGCCCGTCGGAAATCAAACCCGGGCACCATGTCTCGGGCAGCCAGTTGCCACTCGAACTGCAACACATCCGACCGCGATCCCAATACCCGCTCCAGTGCCACGTCAAACTTCCCGTCACCAAGGTGCTTACCCAGCTCCCGGAAACCGGTGCTGTACGTCGGGTGAGATGCCAGGAAGCGGCAATACGCCCACGACCAGGCGTAGGTCTCGATCTTGTTGTGCTCGGTGGTCCACAACCGCGATATCAACTCAAAACGGGGCACCCGACCGCGACGCACATCCCGACGCATCATCCCCAATCGACCCCAGCCCGGAAGTTGCCGGGAATCGGTCGGCATCACGCCAAAATGGAAACGCCCGGTCCGCGGATCGACCACGTGAGTGGCATACAGTTCCGCGGTGCCTTCCAGGTACCACGCGGGGAGCACCGGTCCACCACGGGTGGTCATGAAGCAGTGGGTCGCCTCGTGCACCATCAGGTGCCGACGGTAGTAGTCGCTCTCCTGGTCCTTCATCCAGAAACGGTGTCCCTGGTGCTTGCCCGGATGATCACCCTCCAGAAACTCCTCGATCGACCTGGGCAACAAGCCGGCTCGCGAGAAGTCCTCCGGCCGGACCATCACACAACCAATGATCCGACGCGCGGCCGAGTTGCCCGGTGGCGGACCGAACTCCGCGACCCACGTCTTCCACGCCGTGTCAAATGCCTGGAGCAACATCCGGGCCGTCTTTGGCTTCACGTCGGTATGCAACACGAGATGACCGGTCTCGTACCTGGTGATCTCACCGCCAAGCAACGGAAATGACAGGACATGCCAACCCAGCACCATGACGACAGCCGGCAAATGGCGGGCAACGATTCGGCGTGGTCGGTGCATTTGAGTTCGCCGGGTTTGGAAGCGGTGCTTTTGGCAGGGTACAATTCGTCCTGCAACGACGGAAGACCACTGCTGGACAAGACGCACCATGGCCGACTTCATCTACAGCCTCAACTCGAGCACCATCCGGCCGACTCCGATCCTGGAAAAGATCGCGATTGCCGGCCGAACCGGCTACGGGGCCATCGAACTCTGGCACGATGACATCGACCTCCACCTGCTGACCGGCGGCACGCTGGCCGACATCCACAAGGCGGCCGACGACAACGGACTGGAAGTGCCCACCACGATCTTTCTGAAAGGCTGGTGGGACACAACCGGCGCGGAGTACGACCAGGAGATCGACGAGATCAAGAGACGACTCGAACAGTCAATCGCCGTGGGAGCCACCTACGCCATTGGCGGACCGCCACTGGGCGAGGTCGATTTCGAACTGGGAGCCCGTCAATACGCCCGGTTGCTGGAGGTCGGCCGCGAATTCGGCGTGAAACCGATCATGGAATTCCTGGGGTTCAGCCAACAGGTGAATTCGATCGAGGCGGCCCTGCGAGTGATGGAGGGCAGCGGAGATGCCGACGCCACCACCGTCCTGGATCCATTCCACATCTACCGGGGCGGTGGCGATGTCGAATCGATCACCAAGCTGACCGCCGACCAGATCGCCATCTCACACTTCAACGACTGCATCGACACCAAGCCCCGTGAAGAACAGCACGACCCCGACCGGGTCATGCCCGGCGACGGGATCTTCGATCTGGCCCGCTACTGCCAACTGCTCGGTGAGGTCGGCTACAACAAGTGGCTCTCGCTGGAACTCTTCCGTGAAGATCTCTGGGAACGGGACCCCGAGGAGGTCGCTCGCGAGGGACTCGAAAAAATGCGGTCCGTCGTCGAGGCCTGACCTCGACCCGGTTTTCGCTATCGGCTCGCCGCGAGATAGTCTGCCAACGCCGTGATGTGCCGGACAAACGTGTTGGTCGAAATCACCCGGGTCGCCTCCCGGCCGTTGCCCTGGTAACGCAGTTCACTCATCTCGACCCACGCGCCACGAGCGTCCAGCGAATCGACCGCCGTGGCCGCACGCTGCCGGACCGCCGTGGTCAATTTCCGCGGCTTCGGGCGGACCCCCCGACTGGCATCCACCGGCTTGGACGGTCCGGCCCGCTTCGCGCGGAGCCAGGCCGCCTCGATCGAGTCCAAACTGGACCCAACCTGGAATCCGTAGTGCGTCGGCAGATCGTCATCGGTGTAGACCAGTTCGTACTTCATTGTGAAGTACAGCGGCCGGTTGGTTTTCAATTCGTAGAATCGAGCCAGTCTCCCCCTGGAGATTTCCGAGGCCTTGAGATATTTGAGGGCCGGTGGCACAGCATTCAGAAAGTCCTCACGACCGGTCTTCTGGTACAGGTAGATCAGGGTCCGCATCACCCCCTGTGACTCGCCACCGGTCACCGAGGGAGGCTCGAACTTTCGGGCCCAGGCCGGGTGCATGTCGAGATCGTATTGCTGGGCCCAGGCCGGTTGCGGGGCCGGCATCTGGGCCAGCAGGATGAAGTCGCCGGCCTTTTCAGCCGCGGCCTGGTACTTCGCCTTCCCGTAAATCTCCCGCGCCTCGATCATCGTCCGTACGACATCCGCGATCGAGTTGTCGTTGAAGGTGTAGAAAGTGTAGTAGCGTTTCTTGGGAAAAACCCGTGACCAGGTCTCCTGGTAACTCGCTCGACGGACCGGAAAATCTTCCGCGACGGGAAACTCCTCGTACCGCTGGGACCACGCCCCGTTGGGAAACTGCGCCTTGATCAGCGCCTCCAGGGCATATTCCACGCACTGGTGAACTTGGGCGTCCTTGTAACCAAGAGCCCGATCCAGGTGCATCAGGAATCGCAGTGCCGACTGGGTGGTGTTGTCATCAAGAGTCGTGCGATTGCGACCCCGGGGATTGCCGTCAACTCGATAGGCGTAGTTCTTCCGCCGCTGCGGATCGGTCTCGATCCGGTAGTCCCATCCCCCGGATTGCAACTGGCCGCGGACCAGGTGGTGTCCGGCATGGACGGCAGCATCGCGAAGTACCGGGTCGCCACAACGCAACCAGGCTTCCAGCAATCCCTCGCCCACCGTCGGTGTCCCGGGTGGCTGCACCCACGACGTGCCCCGTTCGGCCTTTCCCTCGCCCTCCCGACGCGTCAGATCCTCACTGTACCGCCACAGGTAACCACCGTCGGCCGAGACTTTTTCGCGAAAGAAACCGACCGCCTTGTGCAATGCCGCGGTGGCACGAACCCTGGTCAAGGGCTCGACACCGAATGCCGATGACGTGATCACACCCAGCAGCGCCAGTGCAATCATCGTGTGACGAAACATCGCAAGTCTCCAGTCAAAGGAAATTCCTCGGCCAGTCTAACTCCACAACAGCACCTTTGCGCCCGTCGCATCTCTTGACCCACATTTCGCCAAAGATAGAATCGTGTCAGTCGATTCGGCCTTGGTCGTATCGATCGGTAGGGGCCGTAGCTCAATTGGTTAGAGTACCGGACTGTCGATCCGGGGGTTGCGGGTTCAAGTCCCGTCGGCCTCGCTCCTGATAACCCGCCGTCGCACCGCGACGGCGGGTTTTTTTGTCCAGCCCTGTTTTGGCACGTGATCGTGGTAGAATTTCCGTGGTCCGCCAGATACCGGTTCTCATCCGATGCCCACCCTCGACATTCACCACGCAGACAACCTGCCTCAACTTGAACAGTGGGACGAGGGATCTTTCGAACTGATCTACATCGACCCCCCGTTCAACACCGGACGCGAGCAATCCCAACGACGACTAAAAACTGTCCGCGATGACACCGGAGACCGGACCGGTTTCGGCGGTCACAGGTACCGGACCGAAGAAATTGGTCGGCAGGCGTTTGCCGACGCATTCGACGACTACCTCGCCTTCCTCGAACCGCGGCTCCGACAGGCTCACCGGTTGCTGACACCCAGCGGCAGCTTCATGTTGCACCTGGACTACCGCGAGGTGCACTACGCCAAGGTCCTGTTGGACGGGATCTTTGGACGAGACGCGTTCGTCAACGAGATCATCTGGAGTTACGACTACGGAGGACGCACGAAAAAACGGTGGTCACCCAAGCACGACAACATCCTGTGGTACTCCCGGACTCCCGGTCAGTACACCTACCGCTACGACGACATCGATCGCATTCCTTACATGGCCCCCGGCCTGGTCGGCCCCGAAAAGGCCGCCCGGGGCAAGACCCCCACTGACTCGTGGTGGCACACCATCGTCAGCCCCACCGGCAAGGAGCGGACCGGCTATCCCACCCAGAAACCACTGGGGATTCTCGAGCGAATCGTCCGGGTTCACAGTGATCCCGGCGACACCGTTCTCGACTTCTTTGCCGGCAGTGGGACGACCGGGGAAGCCGCACTCAAACACGACCGCAACGCCGTGCTGATTGACGACAACCCCGAGGCAATCGCGGTGATGGTCGAGAGATTGTCGAGATTCGAACCGGTGGTGCACCACGACGACGACCAACGGGCCACCGCCTGAACTACGGCACGCTCACACCCAGCCGTGCGGCGTGTTCGACAATCTGTTGCCAGGCCACCGGGTCCACCGGCACCCCGATCGATTCACGCTGCTGCCTGGCCCGGAATTCCAGTTCACCGGGAACCAGCACCTCCTCGACCCCCGGTGCCGGTTCCGCGCTCTTCATGTACTCCCGTGTCTCGGACACCAACTTCCTGTAGGTGTCGAGGTCCACGAAGCGGGACGGGTCAATCACCACGAAACAGACACCATTTCCTCCCGTGCCGGGATCATCACACGCCAACCCTGCCAACGAGCTACCCAGCAACTCGACGAACAACCCCAGTGCGTACCCCTTGTGAGACGCCACGCCACCCAGGGGCAGGATGCCTCCACGGGGCGGGCCATAGAACTGTTCCGGGTCGGTGGTTGGTCGCCCCTGGGCGTCCTGTACCCAGCCCTCCGGCAGGTTCTCGCCACGGTTCCGATAGACCCGGATCTTTCCCTCGGGTGTCACCGATGTCGAGAAGTCAGCCAGGATCGGATCACCCTGTGTCGGAAACGCGTAGGCGATCGGATTGGTGGCCAGGCGGCCCTCCCGGCCTCCCACCGGCAAGACGAAGTGACCGTGGATTGGCGAATTGCAGGTCGCCAGTGCCACCAGCCCATCCTCGGCCGCCTTCTGCACATAGGCCCCCAGGCGGGCCACGTGGTTGCATCGTCGAGTCACCACGCAACCGGTGCCCGATTCCGCTGCCAACTCGATCGCCGTCTCCATCGCTCGCACGCCACCCACCGGCCCAAAACCGAGTCCACAATCGACAACAGCCGATGTCGGGGATCGCCGGTCCACTGTGATCTCGGCTCCCGGTACGATCGAACCCTCGGCCACGAAACCGAGGTATTCGGGAAGCCTCAGGATGCCATGCGAATCGTGACCAAGCAGGCTGCTCTCGACCAGGTGATCGGCCACGATTGCCGCCTCCCCGGACGTTGCCCCAGCAGCAACCAGCAATTCAACGGACAACAATGCGAGATCCGGGGCGGAAATCAGCTTGGTTTCAGGCATATTCGTCAAACTGGACTGAACTGAAATCGGGTCACAATAAACGTATTTCTCGAGTCGCGTTGGCTACATAAGTGCCGATGGATATAATCGGGACATCATCAAACCGCCGGATAGCTTCCCATGTTGAAGATCCTCGGACCAGCCAGCGACAGCGGAACACTCTGCGACGGAGTGTCACGTCGAAACTTCCTGCAGGTTGGAGGACTGGGAACCGGGCTGAGCCTGGCAGGGCTCCTGGCGGCCGAGGCCGCCCAGGGCAAACGGCCCTCGGCCAAGTCGGTGATCTTCATCTACCTGGTCGGTGGCCCACCACACCAGGACATGTTCGACCTGAAGCCCGAAGCCCCCGCGGGCATTCGCGGCGAATTCAACCCGATCCCGACCAACGTGCCGGGAATCGAGATCGGCGAGCACCTGCCCAAGTTGGCGGGCATGATGGACAAGTTCAGCATCATCCGCTCGATCTGCGATGCCCAGCCCGAACACAATGCCTTCCAGAGCTACACGGGTCGCAACCAGCGACTGCCGATGCCCGTCGGCGGCTGGCCGACTCCCGGTGCCGTCGCCAGCAAGTTGCTAGGCCCGCTGCACCCCAGCGTGCCACCGTATGTCAGCCTCTGCTACACCTGCACCCATGGTCCATACAATGAACCCAGCCCGGGATTCCTGGGCGTGCCGCACTCCCCATTCCGACCGCTGGGTCCGGGTCGAGCTGACCTGGTCCTCAATGGAATCACGCACGACCGGCTGGGCGATCGGGCCCTGTTGCGAAACAGCCTCGACCGTTTCCGTCGCGAGGCCGACACCAGCGGCATGATGGCCGGTCATGACGCCTTCACCCAGCAGGCCCTCGGCGTGCTCACATCCTCTCGACTGGCCAACGCCCTGGACATCTCCCAGGAGAGCGAGGCCACCCGGGCCCGCTACGGCAAGGGAAACACCAAGGTGATGATTGACGGCAACGGAGCACCACGGGTGCCCCAGAGCTTCCTGGCCGCACGGCGTTTGATCGAAGCGGGCGCCCGGGTCGTGACGGTCAATTACAGCAAGTGGGACTGGCACGGTGCGTCATACGGAACGATCTTCAACAGGCAGCGCGAAGATCACCCGGTGCTCGACAAGGCCCTGACCGCCCTGATGGAAGATCTCGAAAACCGTGGACTGCTCGAGGACACGCTGGTCGGCGTCTGGGGTGAATTCGGCCGGACTCCCAAGATCAACAAGGGCGTCGGTCGCGACCACTGGCCGCGGGTCTCGTTCGCCCTGCTCGGTGGTGGTTCACTCAACCATGGACAGGTCATCGGCGCCACCGACCGGCTTGCCGGTGAACCGGTTGCTCGCCCGGTGAAGTTCTCGGAACTCTTCGCCACCCTGTACCACCACCTGGGCCTCGACACCTCGACCGCCACGGTCAACGACTTCCAGGGACGACCGCACTACCTGGTCGCCGATGGGTCCGCACCGATCCGCGAGTTGATCTAGCCGCGGCAAGCCCGGAACCAGGCCACGGTCTTTTCCCGGACCGGCACCTCGGGATCTGCCGCAAAATCGAGAAACCCCGGCCAGTCTCGGCGCGATTCCGCGATGTGCTCCCGGCAGAACGCTGAAGCCTGACCACGTCTCAGTACAAAGGCGTTCTGGCCCCACGGTTCGAGGCCCGGTGCGACCACGCCTCCCAGGCAACCCGCTTGGACAAATCCCAGGCCCAGTTCCCCGAGCGTCTTGAACACCCGCTCCAATGGATGCCAGGCCACGTCCAGTGGATGGCCGGTCGAGAGAACAAGGTACCCGTCGTCGGCCAAACCGTGTGCCAATCGCTGGAGCCCCTCGAGTCCACTCTCGATCTCCTCGGGCAATACGTCCACCGCCACGATCAACCCAAAATCTCTTCTCTGGTCACCCGACAGCAAATCGGCCTCGACCAATTCCACGCGTCGTCCCAGTGCCGCACACTGCCGCCGGCCCAGTTCCAGCGCTGCAAGGCTGCGATCACTGCCAACNACGTCCAGTTGNGGGTGGCGGGCCCACCACGCCGAGAGATATCCGGCGTGGCAACCCGCATCCAACACCGGTCCGGTGATTCCCCGATCCATCACCAGTTCATCAACGAACGCCGCGGTGTCGACAATCACCGGGCGACGATGCGCGTGCACACGTCCCAGCAATCGCTCGTCGGCCACCAGGTCGAAAAATGCTCTTTCGGCCATCCGACTCTCCGAACCGCCATTCACCTCCGACGCCACGTACGCGCGGTGCACCTCGACGAACCGATTCACCAGTCCGGGGGGACACTCGTCTTCCAGNCTCTCCCACCAGTCCGGGCATTCCAGCGACCCGACGTCGATCCCCCAGGTCTCACGGAGTTCGGTGTCCAGTTGCACCAGGTCCCGTCGTTCCAACACCGGTCAAAGGCTCTCGAGAAATTGCAGAAGAACGGCCCGGTCAGCCGCATCCAGGGGCGTCTTCAGGCCATGGCCGAACCGGCCGATAACCTCGCCCAGGTCCCGAGCCCGGTTGTCGTGAAACAACCCGTCCCGCTGGCTCACCCCCCTCAACGAGGGCGGATTGAAACGACGACGCCCCAGTTCATCGGATATCCCCACGTCGTAGGTGCGACTCGAGGTGTACGTCGGCGGGGAATGGCACCCGGCACAACCGGTTCGCTGGAAGACCACCCGCCCCCTGGCCACCGCCTTGACGTCGTGGGTGCCCCGTGCACGAGCCACCGACGGAGCTGTTGGCAACGACTTCAGGTAGGCGGCGATGTCCCGGGCATCTCGAGGTGTCATCGTGTCACCTCGCATCGTCAACTTGACCGACTTGGCCACCTGCTCTGACAACGTCTTGACCTCCCCGTTCCAGGCCCACGGCCCGGTCGTCCCACTGCCCAGCAGTGACAGGACCTTCTTGGGAGCCCCGAAACCTCCATCGCCGAGCGTATCGCTGAGCCCTCCATTGGTGTGGCCGCGGGTGTGACAACTGCGGCAACTGATCCAGCCNTCGCTGGAAAGCCGCGAGTCGTTAAACAGTTGCTCGCCACGGTCGATGGACGTCGGCCGCGCCGTCGGACCCAGTGAAATCGTGGCCAGCACCTCCAACGGGGACAGTTGGACCAGCGAAACCGTGTCGGCAAACCGACCGGTCACCCAGGCTCGTGTCCCGTCGTCGTCCAGGGACAGGGACGAGGGTCCCAACCCCACGGCCTGGCGACCGTAGTACTGGATTCCATCGGTGCTGGTCACCAACTCGTGAACACCCGAGAGCAACACCACGCGCAGGTTGTCCCTGGCCAGGGTGATCGACACCGGGTCACCGGCCGCCCGGTCGGGAATGCCGACATAGTCCAGGCCAAGACGCGATTCGAGCCGATCGGATCCCTCGGTGATCGCATCGATCGGAATTGTGCGAATGACATTCAGCATCACGCCACCCCAGTGAACGCCCCCCCGGGTCGTCTCGGCTTTCGAATCGAGCAACTGGTGAGGCAGCAACACGCCACGACGATCGGCCGTCAGTGACATCCTGCCGATGTTGTGACCCAGCAGGGGTCGAACCAGCGGGGGTCGCTGCAGGTGTGAGTCACAAATCGCCAGTCTCCCGCCAAAGGTGGCAGCAACCAGCCACCGCCCGTCGGGCAGTTCCAGCAGGTGGCCCGGGGCAAAGGGCAAGTCGAGCGTGCGGACGTGGCGACCGACACCGTCGGCCGTCCAGTCAACCAGCGTCAAACGTCTCGACCACAGCGAGCCGACGACGGCACGCTGGCCATCGGCCGATGCAGCCACCGACACAGGGTAACCCGACACCGGCACCCGCCACGACACATCGAACCGATCGTTGCAGCCAATCGCGATCAACTCGCCACCAGCCTCATCGGTGACCAAAACCCAGTCGCGACCCGGCACACCGGCCAGTGCGGACAATCGCCCACCGATGTCGATCTCGGTGATCACCCGCCGTGACCGACGATCTATCACAGAGACCGACCCACTCCGCCGATTGGCCACCAGCACGTGGCTCCCNGAGGGCGATCCAACCACGTCAACAGGACGCCGGATCCGCGAGGACGGGGTCGCCCCGGGGACCGATGTGGCCAGCAGTAATGGCAGCAAGAACCAGCGGATCATGGAACACGAGTTTAGCAGATCCAGGTGTCCACGAGAGATCGGTTCGCCGGGACCCGGTTCGAGTTGCCCACACCGTGACCCAACCGGGATGACAGCGACACACCCCGCTGGCTATCCTGTCGTTTCCAAGAATCCTCAACCTCACCAACGAGGTCGCGTGCATGCACCGCCACGCACTCACACTGCTGATTGCCACCCTGCTCGCATCGCCCCTGTTGGCCGCGGCGCCCAAGGACGGCTGGTACCGCAACCTCAACGAGGCACGGAAAGCCGCCAGTGACTCGGACCGTCCCCTGTTTGTCGTGTTTAGATGCGAGACCTGACCCGAATGCTGGGTCTGGGATGAGCAGGTTGCTCATGAGGACAAGCGGATTGCGGCGAAACGTCGTCGNTTTGTCTGTGTACGCATCACCCGGCTGAGCGGAATCAACCTCAATCGTTTCATCTTCGACATGGACGTGACCTGGAACGGCTTCTTCACCGACGCCGAGTTGAATGTCTACAGCCGCTACGGCGGTCGAGACGGCGGCGAGCCGGAAGATCGGATGAGCGTGGATTCGCTGCTGAGGACGATGGACGAGGTGCTGGCCGAACACGACCGGAAGATCGGCAGCAGGAGATTTCAACCGACACACCAGGGACNACAGACACCCGAGGACATCCCGCTGCTGAAAGCCAACCACCGCGGATGCATCCGGTGCCATGTCGCCCGAGAATACCAGTTGCTGCAATCCTTCCACGACAAGACATTCTCTCGCCGGGAACTGTTTCGCTTCCCGCCACCGGAAACCCTGGGGGTGACCGTGGAACGTGACCACGGACACCGGGTGAAATCGGTGGAACCGAAATCGGCAGCAGCGGCAGCCGGAGTCAAACCCGGTGACGTGATCACCCGCATCGGCNAGACACCGGTACACTCCGAGTACGACATCCGCTTCGGACTGGATCGGGCCACCCGCAAGGGATTCGACGGGAAACCGATTGCCTGGACCGTACAACGTCCCATCGACACCGGCGGGCCGCGGACAATGACACTGGCGCTGAAACCCAAGCGGGGCTGGTGGACGTACGACATCGGCTGGGAAATGTCCCTGAGAAGTGCCCCGTTCCGGACCGGCATGCGGGGCTACAGCCTGGCCCCTTCCCAGAGAAAGGACCTGGGCCTGTCTGTGGAAACCCTCGGAGTGAAGATCTCCAGCATCTACTCCGACGGGTTCGGACGCAGCGTGGGCCTGCAAAAACGCGACGTGGTGGTTGGCATTCCCGAACCGATCGGGCGAGTGCGGCTGTTCGACACGTTCCTGGGTCACCTGCTCAGACGACACCGGCCCGGCGACACGGTTCGACTGACCGTGCTGCGAAACGGCAAGAGGATCACCGTCTCGGGGAAGTTCCCCGAGTGGTTCACCGCGGAAACCTCGGTGCCCTGAACCCGTATCGCCGGACCGACCATCACCAGCGGGCAGGCTAAACCACCCGGGCCTCGGGCAACGGGTCATCCACGGCTGTCCTGTCTTCGTGCAACCCATTGTGGGCCGCGGTGCCGCCCCACATCTGCCATCCGTCGTCGGCCGGATCTCCCGTCTCGAAAGCAACCAGGTCGCCACGAGCCGTACCGGCGATGCACCAGCCGGAGGTGACTGCAGGAGGAAAGACCAGGGCGGATCCGACATGAACCTGCCACAATTCCCCTCCCGTCTCCTGCCCGAAGCAGTGAACAACACCTCGATCGGTACCGACAAACACCTTGTCACCGGCAAGTGATGGAGGAGTCACGAGACTGTCAACCGGAGCATCCTCGTCCACCAACCGATGCTCCCAGGCGGTCTGGCCGGTTTCGAGATCAACACACTTCAACGTGCCGCCCATCGACGAGAACTTACGGTTCCCCGAGATGAACGGCTTGGACCCCTGGAAACTCCAAACCCCCGCCACCGTCGATCGACCCAGTGAACGCTCGGCCTGGTGCATCTTGGAATGGCCCTTGAATGACGCGAAACCGACGGTCGCGTCCTGGTCACTGTCACTGCGAAACTTGGCCGAGCGGCGACGACGGTGCTTCAGGTCCAGGTATTCCGCCTTCTGACGAGTCGCCTCGTGAGTACTCTGGCCCAGGCCGGACGGATCCAGGAAGGCCTGCACCTCCCACGAATCTCCCCATTCCTCGGGCCGCGTGCCCGGCTCCGATCGCGGATCAACCGGCGCCGACCCCCGAGAGTGTTCCCCGTCCTTCTGGCTGAAGTGGCATTCGCCTCGATGAACCGTTGGCGCCGAGGTTGCTCGACGATCGGCCTGCCACTCGAGATGCCCGCTCCTCGCGTCGATGCACCACACTCGACCATCGAGCGTGCTCGCGTACACCTTGTCACCGGAGACAACCGGGGCCGTGATCACCTCGCCACTGATTCCCACACGCCACAGCGGTTCTCCATCCTTCAGGCGAAACGCGGCCAACTGGTGCTGGCGATCACCACGACTGTCGGGATAGACCATCAGGATTCTGCCATCGGCGATCGCCGGCATGCTCATCAACGGATCCCCCAGCCACCGTTTCCACGCCGGAATCCCCTCGACTGTCAACACCTCCAATTCACAACTCTCGGTGTTGAACGCAACAAAACCTTCGGCCACCGCCGCAGCCGTCGGCCCATCGTCGGCCGTGCGATAGAACCACTCCAATCCGCCATCGACCAGGTCGAAAGCGTAAAACTCGTGACTGCCGAAACCGCCACCGACAAATATCCGGCCATCGACCACGGCCGGTGTCGCCAGTGGTCGTCCTCCCGGCAAACGCCGCTTCCAACCTCGCCCCACCACAGCCTCGAACCGAGTCAACTCCGCCAACTTCGGTGCCCCCCCAGGCCTCCGTCTTCCCGAACCCGTCATCACACCACCCTCCAACAACTCCCGTTCATTTCACCCGGCACACACTCGCACCCGGCCTTTCATAGTGTTATTATTACACTATATTAGTGTTTATTCAACACTAACTTGTCGGATTCGGAACAATCTCCTGGGAAGGTTGACCGGGATCGGGAGGAGGTGTTTCAATCACACGAACCAGATCTTGTGGAAGTGACAAGCGAGAACAGCCCATGGGCCCGGGCCAAAAGACAAAAACCAAGACGTACTGCTATGACTTCCCGATGGTGTCGGTGACGGTCGATTGCGTCATCTTCGGTTGGGACAACGACGGGTTGCACGTGCTGTTGATCGAGCGGGGCGAGGAGCCTTTCGAGGGCCAGTGGGCATTGCCCGGTGGCTTCATCCGTGCCGGGGAAGAGGATCTCGAGAAAGCCGCCCGCCGGGAGTTGTCCGAAGAAACCGGAATCGGTTCTCCCCGCCACCTCGAACAACTGGGCACCTACGGTCATCCGGATCGGGATCCCCGGGAAGAACACGTGATCACCGTCGCCTACATCGCCCTGATCAAAAGAGACGAACACAGGCCACAGGGAGGCACCGACGCCCGATCGGCCCACTGGATTCCGATGGAAGAGGCACGCCGCAAGAGACTGGCCTTCGATCACGACCAGATTTTCTCCGACGCGGTTGAGCGGCTGTACAACAAGCTTCGCTACGACCCGCTCGGCTTCAACCTGCTGCCCAACAAGTTTCCACTGCGTGACGTGCAGCAACTCTACGAGGTGGCCATCGGTCACGAGGTCGACAAGCGGAACTTCCGCAAGAAGTTGCTCGAGACGGGGTTGCTGGAAGACACCCAGGAGATCGAGACCGACGTCAAGCACCGGGCAGCCAAGCTGTATCAATTCAACTGGACGGCCTATCAGAAACGGCGGGCGGAGGGATGGACGTTCGATATCTGATCCTGCCGCGGAAATTCCGCGGAACAGACGCCCTGCTGTTTGTGCTGGCCAGTTCGACGCTACTGCCGGGCACCCCGGCCCCCTCGGCCGAACAACCCGCCTGGCAGCGACACACGATCGACGCCGCCGACCGGGCCCAGGGGAAGCGGGGAGCCGATGGTGTCCGGGTGGCTGACATCAACGGGGACGGGCGACTGGATGTCACCACCGGCTGGGAACAGGGAGGAGCCATTCGCGTGGCCCTGAACCCCGGCCCGGCCGCATCACGACGCCCCTGGCCCGCGGTGACCGTCGGCCAGGTCCGCTCACCCGAGGACGCCGTCTTCGTCGATCTCGATTCCGACGGCCAGCTCGATGTGGTCAGCAGTTGCGAAGGGAACACGCGCGAGGTCTTTGTCCACTGGGCACCCGCCGACCGCCGCCGTCAACGTGACCCGAAAGCCTGGACCACGGGCTCGATTCCCTCTGTGGCGAAGAAACAGGCCTGGATGTACGCATTGCCGATGGACATCGACGGGCGAAACGGCGTCGACCTGGTCGTGGGTTCCAAGGGACCCGCCGCGGGGGTCGGCTGGCTCGAATCCCCGGAGAATCCCCGTGATCTCTCCGGATGGAAGTACCATCGTCTCGAGAACGCCGGCTGGATCATGTCGCTGGAACCTCACGACATCGACAAGGATGGTGACACAGACGTGGTCGTCTCGGACCGACGGGGGCCGCGCCGGGGCGTGTACTGGCTGGAGAATCCCGGCCCGGCCGCCGCGAGACGGAACAGCAAGTGGCCCCGGCACGACATCGGCGCCCGGGGCGTCGAGGTGCTCTTCCTGGCCCTCGGCGACCTCGACCAGGACGGACGGCTCGACGTGTTGACCGCCGCCCGCGAGAGCCGACTGCTGTACTGTCGCCGCACTCGTGACGGGTGGGCCGAACACTCGATTCCATTGCCCGACACGTTCCGCTTTGGCAAGGGTGTCGCGATCGGCGACATGGACGGAAACGGACAACCCGACGTGGTCATGGCCAATCGGGGCGACCCGAAGAAACGGGCTGTCAGCTGGATGAGTTACCGCGGCTCCCCGACATCGGGCAACTGGGTCACCACGCGTATCAGCGATGCCGCCGGTTCGAAATTCGACCTCATCCAGTTGATCGACATCGACGGGGACGGCGACCTGGACGTGATGAGCTGCGAGGAAGTCGCCAACCTGGGCGTGTTCTGGTACGAGAACCCGAGGAAGTGAGGGCGGCCTAAACGCGGATGACCGGCCGGCTCATTTTCCGGCGGTGATGTTGGAGAGTTGCTCGATCTTCAGCCGCGGTTTGCCAACCCGATCGGTCAAACCACTCTGCAGGGTCCCGGTGACGTAGACCACGTCATTGTCCTGCAGGGCCTCGAGTCGCGGGTCGTCACCCAGGCTGATGTCACCCCCGTAGGGATCGTCCTGGCTGGGTGTCGGAGCGTACATCAGGTGCCAGGCACCATCTGTCTTGTCGTATTCGACGGTTCCCTTGAACCACTTGTAGGCGGCCGTGTCGTACCCGTAGTTCGATTCGTTGATCATCGGAACGGTAGTGGGGGCCGGGTCGATGGATTGAGCCGAGGTGGGTGCCGTGAAAGCGGCCGGGGCGGATGTCGTGGTTTCGTTCTTGGCCTGGATCACCTCTCCAGCCGACTCGTCCACACCGCCGGCCAAGCCCTTGGCCGCGGGAATTCGCAGCGACGATGACTTCGCGGCGCCGTCCTCGGCCTCGGATGACTCCTGTCCGGCAGCGCCCGCCGCCGAATCCGTCGGATCCTGGTACCGGGGCACCGGTTGAGCGGCTGCCGGAGTTCCTACCGGCGTCGGTGTTGCCAAAACAGGCGGGGCGACCTGTGGCTGGATGACACCAGCAGGCGTGGCAGCCTGCGGGCCAATCGGAACCACACCGTTCGGGTACGGCTGCCCGGGAATCGTAGCACCTGTCGGCGAAATACCGGGTGCAATGCTCGGTGTCGGGACCGTTGACATCACTTCCGGATAGCCACCGTAACCGTAGGGATTGTACGAGTAGCAGCCGGACAGCACGGCCAGGACAACAGGGGCCAACAGGCCACCCACAAACAACCGGATCAAACGATTGGTCATCACGCACATCCTTGTGATCGTGTGGTCTCGAGAACGACCGTTGAGACCCGCCGGAGCGGAATGAGAGAGAATCAAGTCGCGAAATTGTAAAAATCGCGAGAAGTGTGTCCAGAGGAATCCTGGGATGGTGCCCGTTTACCGACCCACCACGCCCGCTAACCCCACGGGAGCAGGGCCGCCCGTTGCACCGCACCGGTGTCCTGATCGGCAAACGCCTGGTCGACCTCGGTCAGCGGATAGCTGTGCGAGAGAACCCGGTCGAAGGGGTAGCGGGTGGCCGATTCGGAGAGCATCTGCAACGCCGCCTGCAGGCTCTGGGGGCGATACCACATCATCCCCAGGATCGTCTTGCCACCGTGAACCAGTTGCGAGGGATCCAGGGTCACGGTCTGTCCCTGGTTGATGTTGCCTATCTCCAGCAACGTCCCACCGTGGGCCAGCATCCCGATCGCCTCGGGAACGGCCTCCGCCTTGCCCACCAGTTCCATCACCAGGTCCGCCCCGTCCCCCTCGGTCAGTTCCAACACGCGTCGCACCCGGTCACCGGTGGTGGGAAACTCGTTGAGATCGATCACCTGGTCGGCCCCGAAGGCCAGTGCCAGTTCCAGTCGGCTCTCGACCCCATCGATCACGATCACCTGGCTGACACCCCGTTCCCGTGCCACGGCAACGGCATTGAGTCCCAGCCCCCCGGCACCCTGGATCACCAGGCGATCACCGGGCCCGGCGTTGCCGCGTTCCAGTCCATCGATGACCTGGGCCAGAGCGCAGTTGGCCGGTCCGGCCAGTTCGTCGGGAACGTTGTCGGGAACCTTGAAGACGGCCTGCCCCGGACGCAGGTAATAGTACTGGCCGTAGGCGGCGGTGAAATGAGGATACTGGTCGGGAGGAAAACGGTACTTGAGTCCCTCGGGGCACCGGGGAGTTGTCTCGCGACGGCAACTGCGACACTCACCACAACCGACGAAGTACTGGAAAACAACCCGGTCACCAACGGACAACTGGTCCCCGGCCGAATCGCTGGCGACACCCTCTCCCAGTTCGTGCACCACCCCGGTCATCTCGTGACCGATCGAAAGGCAGAACGGTTCACTGTGCCCCCGCGACACGTCGTAGGTGCCACGCCAGATGTGCAGATCGCTGCCACAAACATTGGCCATCGTGAGCCGCACGACGACGGCTCCGGGTTCGGCCTCGGGAACGGGAAATTCCAGCAGTGCGAAGGGTTTCCGCACGCCGGTGAATGCCGCCACAAGTCCCGTGTCACTCATCACCTTCCTCCTGGTTTGACCACCATCGTAGTCCTCTCGACGGTGAGTCTCCAACACGATCCAACTGGCACCGATGAGTAATCCCGGGCACCGCTTCCATTGAACCCAATGTGGGCGGATGCCAGAATCACCGGGTGACCGGAGAGGTGACAGAGTGGCCGATTGTGCGGCACTGGAAATGCCGTGTCTCGGGCAACCGGGACCGCGGGTTCGAATCCCGCCCTCTCCGCTTTTTTTT